>NZ_JBFUKM010000005.1:0-466506 GCF_056400825.1 Allobosea sp. P4_H5
CCGCTGTTCGCCCGGGCCATGCTCGGCTGGCGCCACGGCTTTGGCGAGCTCACCCCGCAGGCCCGCACCGCCTTCGTCGCCGGCACCACGCCGGCCACGGTCTTCGCAGCCAGGATCGATCGCGACGCCCTCACCGCCGAGGCAGGGCTCGACTGGCGCATCTCCAAGGCCACCGCCCTCGGCCTGACCTACTCGGCGGCGATCGGCGAACGCTCCCGCGACCACGCCCTCAAGGGCAGGGTCGAGATGAAGTTCTGAACGGGGGGAGCCGGCGAGCCGCCCAGCGATCCGTAGCCAGATCAGTCGCGCCTGCCCGTCACATCCTCCCCCGGTTGCTGCGTGGGATGCGTCCCTGCACCGCCGCTTCGATCTCGCTTCTCGCAAGGCCGATATCCTGAAGGATGGGCTCGTCGAGCTCGCGCAGGTGGTCAATGGCGGCGCGGCGCGCGAAGTAGCGCGCGATCGCCCGGAGTAGCTCACCCGGCAGGCGGAGCAATGCCTCGGAGCGCTTTGCGTAGGCAGGCTGAACGATGACCGGTAAGGCGGCGGACATAATGGCCTCTTCGAAGACATCGAGCTGCGCGAGCGCATTGGCGAAAGCCGCCTCGCGCATCGGCGAGACGCCTTTCATCCCTGCAATCGCCGCCGTTCGGATGTGGCTGGGTTGATGAAGGCAAAATGATCCGATACAGATATCGGATCAATGAAAACATTGATCTCGGTGCAATAAATGTCGAAATCCGACTATCTGAGGCTGGCCGACATGATCGCGGCCGAAATCGCCGCCGGGACGCTCAAGCCGGGCGAGCGCCTGCCGCCGCAGCGTAACTTCGCCTATGAGCGCAAGATCGCCGTCTCGACGGCGAGCCGGGTCTATGCCGAGCTGCTGCGTCGCGGCCTCGTCGTCGGCGAGGTCGGCCGCGGCACATTCGTCTCGGGGGAGGCCAAACGCGGCGTCGCGGCACCCGGTGAACCGAGCAGCACCCGGATCGATCTTGAATTCAACTATCCGATCCTGCCCCGGCAGGCCGCTCTGATCGCCAGGAGTCTGGCCGGCCTGGAGGAGATCGCGGCGCTGGATGCGGCCTTGCGGCAGGCGACCAGTGTCGGCACGCCGGCGATCCGCAGCATTGGCGCCGCCTTCCTCTCGCAAGGCGGCTGGACTCCGGCGCCCGAGCAGCTGGTCTTCACCGGCAATGGCCGCCAATCCGTCGCCGCGGCGCTTGCCGCTCTCGTTCCGACCGGCGGCCGCTGCGGCGTCGAGGCCTTGACCTACCCCTTCATCAAGGGGATCGCAGCCCGGCTGGGCATCACGCTGGTGCCGCTGGCGATGGATGAGGACGGCATGCGGCCCGACGCGGTGCAAAAGGCGCATCGCGAGGCCCATCTTTCGGCGCTCTACATCCAGCCGGTGGTCCAGAATCCGCTGGGAACGACGATGCCGCAGGCCCGCCGGGCCGATCTGCTGGGGGTCGTCGAAGCGCTCGGCCTGCCGGTTATCGAAGACAATGTCTATGGTTTCCTCGAGGATGGGCCGCCGCTGGCTGCGCTCGCGCCGGAATCCTGCATCGTCATCGACAGCCTTTCCAAGAAGGTCGCGCCGGGGCTGACGCTGGGCTTCGTCGTGGTGCCGCTGCGCCTGCGCGAAAGCGTCAAGGCCTCGGTGCGCTCGGGCGGCTGGACGGCGACGGGGTTCGCCTTCGCCGCCGCCCAGCGAATGATGAGCGACGGCACCATCGCCGAGCTCGCCAAATCGAAGCGCCTCGATGCCCGCGCACGCCAGGCACTCGCGGCAAAGCGCCTTTCCGGCTTCGAGGTCCAGGCCAACAGGAACTGCTACCATCTATGGCTGACGCTGCCGGCGCATTGGCGCTCGCAGAGCTTCGTCGCGGCCGCGGCCCGGCGCGATATCGCGCTGACCCCGTCGAGTACCTTCGCAGCGACGCCCGGTCATGCGCCGAACGCGGTCAGGCTGGCACTGGCAACGCCGAGCATGGAGCAGCTCGATCTCGGCCTGCATACGCTGGCCACGCTCCTGCACGCCCGGGAGGACGATTTCGACTCGACGGAGTGAGCGAGGCACGGCAGGGGATAGCCGACCGGAGCGGCCTGCCGGAGTTCGGCCTCATATTGCTATGGCGCTTTCCGCGTATATCTACGATCAATGACCCTGATCGCCTTCGACAACTCCTATGCGCGCCTGCCGCAGCGCTTCTACGCGACCGTGGCCCCGACGCCTGTGGCTGCGCCCCGGCTGATCCGGCTGAACAGGCCGCTCGCATTGGAGCTCGGGCTGTCCCCGGACTGGCTGGAAGGCCCGGAGGGCGTGGCCATGCTGTCCGGCAACAGCGTGCCGGCCGGCGCAGCGTCGATCGCAACAGCCTATGCCGGCCATCAGTTCGGCGGCTTCAGCCCTCAGCTCGGCGACGGGCGGGCCATCCTGCTCGGCGAGTTGGTCGACCGGCGCGGCAGGCGCCGGGATCTCCAGCTCAAGGGGGCCGGCCCAACCCCCTTCTCGCGTCGTGGCGACGGCCGGGCGGCGCTGGGGCCGGTGCTGCGCGAATATGTCGTCAGCGAAGCGATGGCCGCTCTCGGCGTCCCGACGACGCGCGCGCTTGCGGCGGTCCTGACGGGCGAGGCCGTCAGGCGCGAGACAGCACTGCCCGGCGCGGTCCTGACCCGTGTCGCCTCAAGCCACATCCGGATCGGCACCTTCCAGTATTTCGCCGCGCGCGGCGATGTCGAGGCGCTGCGCCTGCTCGCCGACCACGTGATTGAGCGGCACTATCCGGACTGCACCGGCGATGGCCGCTATCTTGCTCTGTTCGAGGCCGTGGTCGCCGCGCAGGCCGCGCTCGTCGCGCAATGGATGACGATCGGCTTCATCCACGGCGTGATGAACACCGACAACATGTCGATCGCTGGCGAGACCATCGACTACGGCCCCTGCGCCTTCATGGACGTCTACCATCCCTCGACGGTGTTCAGCTCGATCGATGAGCACGGGCGCTATGCCTTCGGCAACCAGCCACCGATCGCCCGCTGGAATCTGGCGCGCCTGGCCGAGGCGCTGCTGCCGCTGCTGGGCGACGACCCCGACAAGGCCGTGTCGATCGCGCAGGACGCGCTTGGCCGGTTCGACCCGCAATTCCAGCAGAACCTGATCGCAGGGTTCCGCCGGAAGCTCGGCCTCGCCACCGAGGAGGCGGACGACGTCGAACTGATCAAGGCGTTGCTCGAGGCGATGCAACGCGGCGAGGCCGACTTCACCCTGGTCTTCCGGCGCCTGAGCGAGGCGGCCGGGCAAGCTGATGGCGCCGACGCCTGCCGCAGCCTCTTCGCCGACCCGGCCGCGTTCGATGCCTGGGAGGAGCGCTGGCGCCAGCGCCTGCTGCGGGAGCCTGCATCGGCGAAGGAGCGGCAGGATGCCATGCTGGGCACGAACCCGTTGTTCATCCCGCGAAACCACCTGGTCGAGGCGGCGATCCAGGCTGCCGTCGAGCGCGATGACCTCGCGCCGTTCGAGACCCTGGTTGACGTTCTCTCCAGGCCCTTCGACGCGCAGCCCGGCCGTGAGGACCATGCCCGGCCGCCGGCAGCACATGAGCGCGTGCTCGCGACGTTCTGCGGGACCTAGGGCGCTCCGGCGAAAGCCGGTTCGCCTTCAAGGCTCAGCACTCCGGCAGATTGACTGCGAGACCGCCGAGGCTGGTTTCCTTGAACCTGGCGTTCATGGCTTCGCCGGTCTGGCGCATGGCCTCGATGCAGTTGTCGAGCGGCATGAAATGCGAGCCGTCGCCGCGCAGGGCGAGCGAAGCGGCCGCGACCGCCTTGATCGCGCCGATGCCGTTGCGCTCGATGCAGGGGACCTGCACCAGGCCCGCGACCGGATCGCAGGTCATGCCGAGATGGTGTTCGAGCGCGATCTCGGCGGCATTCTCGACCTGCTCGGGTGATCCGCCCAGCACCGCGCAGAAGCCGGCTGCGGCCATCGCCGCGGCAGAGCCGACTTCGCCCTGGCAGCCGGCCTCGGCGCCCGAGATCGAGGCGTTGTGCTTGATCAGCCCGCCGATCGCCGCGGCCGTCAGCAGGAAGTCGGGGATCCTGTCGGGCTCGGCCCCGACGCAGTGGTCGAGATAATAGCGCAGCACCGCAGGCACGACGCCGGCCGCTCCATTGGTCGGCGAGGTCACGACCCGCCCGCCGGCCGCGTTCTCCTCGTTCACGGCCATGGCATAGACGCCGAGCCAGTCCGAGGCCGCATGGGGCTGGGCCCGATTGCTCTGGCGCTCGGCCGTCAGCTGCCGATGGATGTTCGCGGCCCGGCGGCGCACGTGCAGCCCGCCCGGCAACTCGCCATCCTGAACCAGGCCTCTTTCGATGCAGCCGTTCATCACCGACCAGAGACGGGCCAGACCGCGCTCGACCTCTTCAGGCGCCTGGAGATGGCCCTCGTTGGCGCGCTTCATCTGGGCGATCGACAGCCCGCTCTCGCGCGCCATGCGCAGCATCGTCGCCGCATTCGCGAACGGATAGGGCCAGGAGGATGTGGTAGCGGCAGCTTTCGATGCCTCGCGCTCCTGCGCCGTCACCACGAAACCGCCGCCGATCGAATAATAGGTCTCGGACAAGAGCTCGGCCCCGGCGGAATCGCGCGCGCGGAAAACGAGGCCGTTGGCGTGGCCCGGCAAGGGCGGCCCATAGTCGAAGACGATATCGGCGGCGGGATCGAAGGCGAGTGGCGGCAGGCCGTCGAGGCGCAGAAGGTGGCTGCGCTGGAGATCCTCGAGCTGCTGCGCGGCCGCGTCGAAATCGAACTCGGCCGGCGTCCAGCCGAGCAGGCCCAGCGTCACGGCACGATCCGTGGCGTGGCCCTTCCCGGTGAAGGCGAGCGAGCCGTAGAGCGTGACGCCGACCGCCGCCGCATCAGCGCGGGACGGATGCCTGCGCAGAAGGTCGAGGAAATGCGCCGCCGCCGTCATCGGCCCCATCGTGTGCGAGGATGACGGGCCGATCCCGATCTTGAAGACGTCGAACACACTCAGAAACATCAAACGCCTCCAGCCGAGCGCGCGATCCTACACAGTCCGGGCGAGAGAGCGAGCGGTGTGATCGCCGCCCGGCCGGAAGGCTCAGCTCGGCGTCGTGCTGGCCGAAGCAGCCTCCGGGGCAGCGGCTTCACCTTTCCGGCGGGCGCTCAGCTTGCTCATCCAGAGATAGATGATCGGCGTAGTGTAGAGCGTCAGGATCTGGCTGAGGATCAGGCCGCCGACGATGGTGATGCCGAGCGGGCGGCGCAGCTCCGCGCCGGGGCCGGTCGCGATCATCAGCGGTACCGCGCCCAGCATGGCCGAGAGCGTCGTCATCAGGATCGGCCGGAAACGCTCCAGGCAGGCCTCGAAGATCGCCTCGCGCGCTGGCATCGCGCGCTGGCGCTCGGCGCTGATGGCGAAATCGACCAGCATGATGCCGTTCTTCTTGACGATGCCGATCAGCAGGATGATGCCGATGAAGGCGATGATGGTGAGGTCGGCACCGGCGATCCGCAGCGCGATAAGCGCGCCCAGACCCGCCGATGGCAGGGTCGAGAGGATCGTCACCGGGTGGATCAGACTCTCATAGAGCACGCCGAGGATGATGTAGACGGCCAGGATCGCGACCAGGATCATCATGCCCTGACTGCCGGCCCCTTGCGTGAACGCCTTGGCGTCGCCGGCGAATTCCGCCCGCAGCGAGGCCGGCATGTGCAGGCCCTCGACGGCGGCGACGACCGCGTCGCTCGCCTCCTGCAGGCCGACGCCGGGGGCAAGGTCGTAGGTAATCGTCACGGCAGGGAACTGGCCCTGATGGTTGATGACGAGCGGGGCGGTGCCGCGCTCGACCTTGACCAGACTGCGCAGCGGCACCTGGACGCCGTTGCGGCCGGGCACATAGAGATCGAGGATGTCATTGGGATCGCGGCTGCGCGAGGGCGCGACCTCCAGCACGACGCGATACTGGTTGCGCGCGCCGTAGATCGTCGAGATCTGGCGCTGGCTGAAGGCATTCGCCAGCACGTTGTCGATGGCCTGGATCGCGACGCCGAATTGCGAGGCCTTGTTGCGGTCGATCACGACATTGGCCTGCAGGCCGCCCTGCTCGCGATCGGTCGAGACGTCGACGAGCTCGGGCATGGTACGCAGGCGCTCCAGCACCTTGGGCACCCATTCCTGCAACTCCGGCAGGTCGGGGTCCCAGAGCGTGAACTGGTATTGCGAACGGCCCTGGCGCCCGCCGGCGCGCACGTCCTGCACCGGGGTCAGGAAGATACGCAGGCCCGGAATCGAGCCGAGGCGTCCGCGCAGGCGGTTGACCACCTGAGCCGAGCTCAGGCTGCGTTCCTGCAGGGGTTTCAGGCTGACGAAGAAGCGCCCGGTATTCACCGAGCCGCCGCCACCGATGAAGGAGGCGACGCCGATGATCGCAGGATCGCTCGCGACGATCGCCGCTCCCTGCTGCTGGAGCTGCGCCATCGCCGGGAAGGAGATATCGGTCGAAGCCTGGGTGAAACCGATGATCAGTCCGGTGTCGTCCTGCGGGAAATAGCCCTTCGGCGCACTGCGGAACATCTGCACGGTCAGCGCCACCGTCGCGATCATCACGACCAGCATCAGCCAGCTATGCCGCAGCACGCTCGTGAGCGTGCGAGCATAGAAGCCGATCATCGCCGCCAGTACGCGCTCGACCACCCGGTCGAAGCGGTTGGGGGCATGTGGGCCGCTCTTCAGGAAATGCGCGCAGACCATCGGCGTGACGCTGAGCGAGACCGCTGTCGAGACGAGGATCGCGAAGGTCAGCGTCAGCGTGAATTCGCGGAAGAAGCGGCCGGCCACCCCGTCCATGAAGAAGAGCGGGATGAAGGCTGCGATCAGCGAGAGGCTGATCGAGACCACCGTGAAGCCGATCTGGCCGGCGCCGAGCAGTGCGGCGCGCAGCGGCGAGATCCCGCGGGCGACGTTGCGCTCGATGTTCTCGATCATGACGATGGCGTCGTCGACGACGAAGCCGACCGAGATCGTCACCGCCATCAGCGAGAGATTGTCGAGCGTGAAGCCGGCGAGCCACATCGCAGCGAAGGTGCCGGCGATGGAGAGCGGCACGGTGACGCCGGCCGCGACGGTCAGCGTGGTGCGGCGCAGGAACAGGAAGACGACCAGCATCACCAGCGCGATGGAGATCAGCAGCGTGTGCTGGATGTCGGCGATCGAGGCGCGAATCGTGACCGTGCGGTCCGACATGATCGAGAACTGGATCCCGGCCGGCACCCAGCGCTGGACCTCGGGCAGGAGCGCCTTCACCCGGTCGACGGTGTCGATGACGTTGGCGTCGGCCTGCTTGGTGATGGTGATGAGGATCGCCGGCTTGCCGTTGTACCAGCCGGCGGCGCGGCTGTTGCGCACGCCGCGCTCGACGGTCGCGACATCGGCGAGCCGGACCACCGTGCCCCTGGCCGAGCGCACGACGATGTTGCCGTAATCCTCCGGCTCGCGGATCTGGTTGTTGGCCGAGAGGGTCTCGCTGCGCCGCTCGCCGTCGAAGGAGCCGACCGCCGAGACGGTGTTGGCACTGACGATGGCGGTGCGGATCGTGTCGAGGCTCAGTCCCATGGCAGCGAGCTGGGCGGGATCGACGCGCACGCGGATCGCCGGCTGCTCGGCGCCGTTGACCGTGACCTCGCCGACCCCCTCGACCTGCGAGATACGCTGCGCGATGACGGTGTCGGCCGCATCGTACATCGCGCTCGGCGTCATCGTGTCCGAGGTCAGGGCCAGGATCAGGATCGGCGCGGCGTTGGGGTTGGCCTTGCGAAATTGCGGCAGGGTCGGCAGGTCGCCGGGCAGGTCGGTCGCGGCTGCGTTCAGCGCCGCCTGGACGTCGCGGGCGGCGCTGTCGGTGTTCCGCGTCAGGTCGAACTGCAGCACGATCGAGGTCGAGCCGAGCGAGCTCGTCGAAGTGATCTCGGTGACCCCGGGGATCGAGCCCAGGCGTCGCTCCAGCGGCGCGGCGACGCTGCCGGCCATCGTCGCCGGATCGGCACCCGGTCGGCTGGCGAAGACGCGGATCGTCGGGAAATCGACGCTCGGCAGGCTCGCCACCGGCAGGAAGGCATAGGCGACCATACCGATCAGGAAGAGGCCGATCGCCATCAGCGTGGTGCCGACGGGACGCAGGATGAAGGCGTCGGAAAGCCCCCTGACCGACTTCCAGCCCTTGTCCTCGTCGGAGGCGTCGCTCATTCGGCCGCCTCCGGATCAGGATGGGGCACGACGCCGTCGCGGCCGCCGCCAAGGCGCCGGCGCAGCTTCTCGAGCGCCAGATAGATCACCGGCGTGGTGTACAGGGTCAGGAGCTGGCTGAGCAGCAATCCGCCGACGATGGTGATGCCGAGCGGCTGGCGCAATTCGCTGCCGGTGCCCGTCGCCAGTGCCAGCGGCAGGGCGCCGAGCAATGCCGCGAGGGTTGTCATCATGATCGGCCGGAAGCGCAGCAGGCAGGCCTTGACGATGGCCTCCTCCGGCGACAGCCCCTCCTGTCGTTCGGCGTCGAGCGCGAAGTCGATCATCATGATCGCGTTCTTCTTGACGATGCCCATCAGCAGGATGATGCCGATCAGCGCCACGATCGAGAGCTCGCGGCCGGTCAGGACCAGCGCCAGCAGCGCGCCGACGCCGGCCGAGGGCAGCGTCGTCAGGATCGTGAACGGGTGGACATAGCTCTCGTAGAGGATGCCGAGGACGAGATAGATCGTCACGATCGCCGCGAGGATCAGCCAGGGCTGGTTGGCGAGCGAGCGGTTGAACTCGGCCGCATCGGCGCTGAAGGCGCCGGAGATCGCGCTCGGCATGCCGATCTCGCGCTCGACCGCGGCGATCATCTTGACGGCGTCGCCGAGCGCTTCGCCGGGCGCGAGGTCGAAGCTGATGGTCGCGGCCGGGAACTGCTCCTGATGGGCGATGGAGAGCGGCGCGGTCTCGCGGATCAGCCTGGTGAACGACGAGAGCGGCACCTGCACGCTGTTCTGCGTCACCGTGGTGGTGCCGGCGGTGTTGGTCTGCCCTTGCGTGTTGGTGTTGCCGGTGACGTAGAGCTTCGAAAGGGCGGCTGGATCTCGGAGATATTGCGGCGCCGCTTCCAGGATCACGCGATACTGGTTCGACTGCTCGTAGATCGTCGCGATCTGGCGCTGGCCGAAGGCGTCGTAGAGCGTGTCGTCGATGGCCTGGATCGAGATGCCGAGCCGGCCCGCCTTGGCCCGGTCGATCTCGACATGGGCGCGTAATCCGCCATCCTGCGTCTCGTTGGCGACGTTGCGCACGATCGGCTCGCGCCGCAGCGCCTCCGAGAGCTTGCGCGCCCATTCCATGACCTGGGCCTGCTCGGCTCCGGTCAGGGTGTACTGGTATTGCGAGCGGCTGGCGCGGGTCGTGATCTGGATATCCTGCACCGGCTGGACATAGGCCACGACGCCCGGGATCGCCGCGGCGGCGAGGCGCAGCCGCTCGGCGATCACGACCGCGTCGTCGCGCCGCTCGTCCTTGGGTCGCAGGGTCACCGTCATGCGGGCGGTGTTCAAGGTGGCGTTGGCCTGGCCGATGCCGAGCACCGAGACGACGCCGGTGACGTCGCCGTCTTTCTCGAAGGCCTGCGTCGCCTTCTCCTGCAGCCGCTTCATCTCGTTGAAGGAGACGTCGGGCGAGGATTCGAGCACGACATTGAGCAGGCCAGTGTCCTGGCTCGGCAGGAAGCCCTTGGGAATGACGATGTACATCCACACCGTCAGCACTGCCGTGGCGACGGTGGCGAAGAGCACGAGCCCGCGCGCCTTCAGCGCCCAGCCGAGCGTGACCTCGTAGAGCCGCGCCATCGCTGTGACCGGCCACTCCGCCAGCCGCATCAGCCAGTTCTCGCGCTCCTGACCGGCACGATGGCCGTCCTGGCGCAGCATGCGGGCGCACATCATCGGTGTCAGGGTCAGCGAGACCACCGCCGAGACCACGACCGCGATGGTCAGCGTCAGCGCGAATTCGCGGAACATGCGGCCGACCAGCCCGGTCATGAACAGCAGCGGGATGAAGACCGCGACCAGCGAGACCGTCAGCGAGATCACGGTGAAGCCGATCTCCTTGGCGCCGTCATAGGCGGCGCGGAGCGGCTTCTTGCCCTGCTCCATGTTGCGCACGATGTTCTCGATCATCACGATCGCATCGTCGACGACAAAGCCGGTGCCGATGGTCAGCGCCATCAGCGAGAGATTGTCGAGGCTGAAGCCGGCGAGCCACATCACCGCGAAGGTCGCGATCAGCGAGAGCGGCAGTGCCACGCCCGCAATGATCGTGGCGCGCACCGTGCGCAGGAACAGCAGCACCACCAGCACCACCAGCGCGCAGGCGAGCACCAGCGTGAACTGGACGTCGGCGATCGAGGCTCGGATCGTCTCGGTGCGGTCGCTGACCACCTGCAGCTCGACGCCGGCCGGCATGCCGTTGCGCAGGCGCGGAATCTCCTGCTTCACCTGCGCGACCGTGGTGACGATGTTGGCGCCGGGCTGGCGCATCACGTCGAGCACCACCGCCGTCTTGCCGCGGAACCAGGCGCCGACGCGGCTGTTCTCGAGGTCCTCCAGCACCACGGCCACATCGCGCAGGAAGACCGGCGCGCCGCTGCGATAGGCGACGACGATGTCGCGATAGGCCGAGGCGCTGCCGATCTGGTCGTTGGCGCTGATCGTGTAGGCCTGATGGTTGCCGTCGAGCGCGCCCTTGGAGCCCGCGACATTGGCGTTGACGATGGCGGTGCGCAGATCCTCCATGCCGAGGCCGTAGGCGGCGAGGCGCGCCAGGTCGGCCTGGATGCGGATCGCCGGCCTGACACCACCCTCGATCGAGACGTGGCCAACGCCGGAGACTTCCGAGAGCCGCGGCGAGAGCAGCGTGTCGGCGAGATCGCTGAGCTGGCGCAGCGAGACCGTGTCGGAGGTCAGTGCCAGCACCATGATCGGCGCATCGGCCGGGTTGATCTTCGAATAGGTCGGCGGATAAGGCAGGGTGCGCGGCAGGGTTGAGCCCGCCGCATTGATCGCCGATTGCACGTCCTGGGCGGCGGCATCGATGTCGCGATCGAGATCGAACTGCAGCGTGATCTGGCTGAGCCCGAAGGAGCTCTGCGAATACATCGTCGAGAGCGCGGGGATCTGGCCGAACTGCCGCTCGAGCGGCGCCGTCACAAGGGAAGCGATCGTCTCGGGATTCGCGCCGGGAAGCTGGGTGGTGATCTGGATGGTTGGGAAATCGACCTGCGGCAGGGCCGAAACCGGCAGGCGCAGATAGCCGAGGATGCCGCAGAGCAGCACCGCGACGCCGAGCAGGGAGGTCGCGATGGGCCGGCTGATGAAAGGCGCGGACACGCTCATCGCGACTGCCCCGTCATGGCTGCGCTTGCGGCCTTTGTGCACCCGATCCGCCGGTCGGGGAACCCTGCCCGCCGGGTGCCGCGCCCTCGCGCGCCCCGCCATTGCGCCGCGGCCGGTTCTGGCCCGCGCCGTCGCTCCCGGCCGGTGGTGCGGACGGGGCTTCCGCCGCCGGCGCCGCCGAGCCCGGACCAGCTGCATCGCCTCCGGCCCGGTCGCGCTGCCGGCGTTGTCCCTGTCCCTGCCCCTGACCCGGCTCGCGCGTGCCGCGGCGGCCCGGCATGGCGGCTGGCGGCTGGGCCGCTTCCTCCGGCGTCGAGACGCGCACCCTCGCCTTGTCGGTCAGACGCGCGAAGCCGGTGGTGACGAGCTTGACCGGCGGCTCGATACCCGCGGTGATCACTGCCGTCGTCTCGTCCTGCTGGCCGACGGTGACGGCCACCTGCCGCACCGTCTCGTCGTCATTGACAGCGAAGACATAGGCGCCGTTCGGCCCGCGCTGGATCGCGGCCGTCGGCGCGACCACGACATGCCTGAGCACGTCGACGAAGACGCGGACATTGACGAACTGGCCCGGCCAGAGCTGGAGCCGCTCGTTCGGGAAGCGCGCCTTGACCTTGATCGTGCCGGTGGTCTGGTCGACGACGTTGTCGATGACCTCGACGGTGCCCTTGTCGATGATCGTCGTGCCATCCGAGTCCAGCGCGTCGACTTCGACCGGGCCGCGCGCCACCGCGGCGCTGACCGCGCGCAATTGCTGCTGCGGCAGGTTGAAGATCATGGCGATCGGCTTGAGCTGGGTGATGACCACGAGGCCATTCGAGTCGGAGGCGCGGACGATGTTGCCCTGGTCGACCTGCCGGATGCCGAGCCGGCCGTCGATGGGCGCGCGGATCGTGGTGTAGTCGAGATAGGCCCTGGCGTTGTCGATCGCTCCCTGATCGGAGCGGACCAGTGCCTCGAGCTGCGCCACCGTGGCGCGCTGGGTGTCGGCCTGCTGGCGTGAACCGTAATCGGTCTGGGCGAGCTTGGCGTAGCGCTCGAGATCGGCGCGGGCATTGGCAAGCTGCGCCTCGTCCTGGGCCTTCTTGGCCATGGCCTGGTCGTATTGCGCCTGATAGGTCGTGGGATCGATCTTGGCCAGGAGATCGCCCTTGCGGACGTCCTCCCCGTCCTTGAAGGCGATCTCGATCAGCCTCCCGTCGACCTGCGTGCGCACGGTCACGGTGTTCAGCGCCTGGATCGTGCCGACCGCATCGGCCGTGACCGGCACGTCGCCATAGCGTGCCGGGGTCGCGATCACCGGGATCGGCCCTTCATTGTTGCCGAAGCGGGCGCGCCGGCCGCCGCGCCCGCCCCCCTGCTGGCCGGCCGAGACGCTGTCCTCGCCGCCGGGCATCCAGCCGCCATTATAGCTGTGCCAGCCCCAGGCGGCGGCGCCGAGCAGCACGAGAAGGATCAGAAGACGCTTCATTCCGCCGCCTCGGTCGCGATGATGGCAGTGCGGCGGTCGGCCTCGGTCCAGCCGCCGCCCAGCGCCTTGAACAGCTCGACATAGGCGCTCAGCTTCTGGAGCTTGATCTGCGAGAGCTGGTCCTGTGCCTGGAACAGGGTCTGCTGGGTGTTCAGCAGTGTCACGATGTCGATCGTACCCTCGCGCAGCCGCTGTTCGGTGATGGCGTAGGCCCGCCTTGCGGACGCCACGACTTCCCCCTGCAGCCGCTCGTGCCGGGTGTTTTCCTGGATCGCGATCAGCGCGTTCTCGACATCTGCGAAGGCGCTGACGATGGTCTTGCGATAGGTCGCGATCAGCTCATCGGCCGTGCCGCGTTCGAGCTCGACCCGGGCGCGCAGGTTGCCGCCGTCGAGAATGGGCTGGACCAGGCCCGCTGCGGCAGAGGCGAAGGCCGCATCGGGCCGCAGCAGGTTCTTCAGCAGCGCGCTTTCGAGCCCGCCCTGGCCGGTCAGCTTGATGCTCGGATAAAGCGCCGCGCGGGCGGCATGGAGCGTCGCTTCCTGCGCGGTCAGGCGCGCCTCGGCCTCGGCGATGTCGGGCCGGCGCTGCAGCAATTGCGAGGGCAGGCCGGCGCGCACCGTTGGCACGGCGAGCGCGTTCAGGCTGCCACCCTTGATTGCGATGGCAGCTGGCGTCTCGCCGACGAGTACGGCGAGCGTGATTTTGGCCTGGCGCAGCGAGAGCTCGAGGCCGGGTACGGAGGCCTTCTGCTGCGCCACCACGCTTTCCTGCTGCGCGATGTCGAGCTGGGTCGCGGTGCCGACGGAGAGTCGGGCCTGGATCACCTTGAGGGTTCGCTCGGCCACCGCGATGTTCTCGCGGGCGATGCGCAGGCGGTCCTGCGCCGCCAGCACCTGGAAATAGGTGCTGGTCACGCTGGCGACGGCGGTGAGCGCCACCACATCGCGGTCGAAGCGCGTCGCCTCGGCCGCGAAGCGTCCGGCATCGGCGGTTGCGCGGTTCTTGCCCCAGAAATCGAGCTCGTAGCTCGCCGACAGGCCGAGGCTGAACTGGTTGCCGATGCTCTCGCTGAACGGCCCGCGCTTGGAGCCGAGCGTGCCGGGCCTCAGGCTGCGCGAGGCGTCAGCCGAGCCGCTTAGCGTCGGATAGAGCGTCGCCGCCCCGATGCGCGACTGCGCATCGGCCTGCCGGATGCGTGTCATGGCGATGGCGATGTCGAAATTCGCGCCGGATGCCCGTTCGACCAGGCGATTGAGTTCGGTTGAGCGGAACAGCCGCGGCCAATCGGGCGAGACGGCAGACGCGCTGCTGCGGTCGCCGGCGGCATAGCTGCGTGTCACTGCGACGCCGAGCTCGGGGCGCTGGTCGGCCGGCAGGCAGCCGGCGAGGCCAAGGGTGACGGCCGCCGCGGATGAGAGACGGAAGAGCGAATGTGCGACCGCGTGTCCCGCAAGATCACGCCTGTAGCCCGGCATCATGCCGCTCTTCTCCAGCCTCGATTCGAAAGACCGCGGAACACGACGCGACAGACCCGCTTCTAGAGCGACCGGTGGAGGAGAGAAAGTGAATTTCTGTTCATGAATCCGGATGCTCCGGAGCGCAGTCGGCTCCGCATGTCCGAATAGGTCGGCAGCTTCGTGGCGGCACTCGCCGTTCGGGCTTCAATCACCGGGCCGAGGCGACCATATAGCGAAAGTGAGGACTCGGCTTGCTCGGCCTCTTCCGCTCGATTGGAACCCGTCAGCCGCGCTGGCACGAATCCTGATTGACGACGTCTGGTCATTACACAGGGAACGTCTGCAAGGCATGGTGCCCAATCTGCGGATCCTTATCGTCGACGCGAACCAGGTCAGGGCTGCGATCATCGAGGAAGGCCTGCGCGAGGCGGGCTACCAGCAGCTCATCCGCCTCTCCGCGACGACCGGCCTCGTCGCCGCCATCGAGACGCACGATCCCGATGTCGTGGTGATCGACCTCGAGGACCCGAGCCGCGATGCCCTGGCCGACATGTTCCTCGTCAGCCGGCACGTCCGCCGGCCGATCACCATGTTCGTCGACCAGTCGGACTCCGCCTCGATCGAGGCGGCGGTCGAGGCCGGCGTCTCCGCCTATATCGTCGACGGGCTGAAGAAAGAGCGGATGCAACCCATCCTGCAGACCTGCATCAGCCGCTTCAATGCGTTCCGCAAGCTGCGTGAAGAGCTCGACGAAGCCCGCTCGCAGCTGGAGGACCGCAAGACGATCGACCGTGCCAAGGGCATCGTCATGCGGTTGAAGGGCCTTTCCGAGGACGAGGCCTACGCGCTGATGCGCCGTACCGCGATGAACGAGAAGCGCAAGCTCGTCGACATCGCCCGCTCCCTCATCACTGCCGCGGAGATGCTGAAATGACGACGCTGCACCTGCGGGTCGGCTTCATGCCGCTGGTCGATTGCGCGCTCGTCGTCCTCGCCAGGGACGAGGGCTTCGCCGAAGCGGAAGGCCTCCATCTCGAACTGGTCCGCGAGGTCTCGTGGTCGAATCTGCGCGACAAGCTGAACGTGCGCCTGTTCGATGCCGCCCATATGCTCGGCCCGGCCGCCATCGCCGCCACCCTCGGCATCGGCGGCGTCAAGGCCCCGATGGCAGCGCCGCTGGCGCTCAATCGCGATGGCGCCGCGATCACCCTCTCGCTGCGGCGCTTCGAGGAGCTGGCACGCCTGGCCGATGGCGATCTGGCCGACACGACCGTCTCAGGCCATGCGCTCGCCGCCATGGTCGCGCGCCGCAAGGCGGCCGGCCTGCCGCCGCTCACCCTGGCTGCGGTCTTCGGCTTCTCGACGCATGTCTACCTGCTCGGGGAATGGCTCGAGAAGGGTGACCTCAGGCTCGGCGAGGATATCCGGTTGGAGATCGTGCCCCCGCCGCAAACCGTCGAGGCACTCGCCAGCGGGCGGATCGACGGCTTCTGCGCGGGGGCGCCCTGGAATTCGGCAGCAGTTGCGGCCGGCGTCGGAGCGATGGTCCATGCCAGCGTCGATCTCAGGCGCAACTGCCACGACAAGGTCCTGGCCTGGCGCGCCGACGATGTGCAGAAGCGCCCGGCCGCCGTCTCGAAGCTCGGCGCCGCGATCCTGAGGGCCAGCGCCTGGGCCTGCCGCCCGGAGAATTTCTCGCGCATGGCGCATCACCTGTCCGCGCCGGACCGGCTCGCGCTGCCGGCAGAGCTCATCGAGCGCATTCTGCAGGGCGAGCTGATCCAGGGCGCCGACCGGCCGACGCGCCGGATCGAGCAGTTCATCCGTTTCGACCGGGAAGCCCTGCGTCCCGACCCGAGCGATGCCGACTGGGTTCTTGCCGGGATGGAGCGTGCCGGGCAGATCATGGCGACCCCGCAGATGCGCGATGCCGCATGCCATGTCCTTCTTCCTGCCTATTTTGACAGCATATTAGCGGCAGTCAAAGAATAGCCTATTATCTAGGCAAATGCGTCGCGATTGTGCGCTGCAACAAAGCAATCTTCGCGCACCTCCTGGGGCTCGCCACCAGCAATCTATAGCAATTCGAGGCTGGCTCCGCCGCGAGGCGGTTGGCACGATCCTTGTAAGGAGGGATGCGACGCGGCCAACGCTGCCCGCGCCAGCCCCGATCCGGAAGACACAGCAACGTCGCTGTCGGAATGCGCCCGTCCAGGCGTCTTTCGCGCGGCGTTTTTCGCGTTTCGGGGCTGGTTTCAGGCGGGCGACAGCTCAGCAGTTTCAGGCGGGCGACAGCTCAGCAACCGAGAGGCGATCGATGACGCACAGCTCCAAGACCCGGGCCAGGACGGCAGCAGCCCTGCAGACGGGCCCAAGCCGCCGCGACTTCCTGAATCTGTCCGGCACGGCCGCCTTGCTTGCGGCAGCGAAGACCGCCCTGCCGTCCGGCGCCTTCGCACAGGGGACCGGCCCCGAGGTCAAGGGCACGCGCCTCGGCTATATCGCCTTGACCGATGCGGCGCCGCTCGTCATCGCCAAGGAGAAGGGTCTCTTCGCCAAGCACGGCCTGCCCGACATGGACATCGCCAAGCAGGCCTCCTGGGGCGCGACGCGCGACAACATGGCGCTCGGCTTCAAGAACAACGGCATCGACGGCGGCCACATCCTGCGGCCGAAGACGCATCTCTACTCGACCGGCAAGGTCATGCAGAACGGCCAGCCGCTGCCGATGTACACGCTGCTCAACCTGAACGAGGACAGTCAGGCGATCTCCGTCGCCAATGAATACAAGGACCTCAACGTCCAGAAAGATGCCTCCGCCCTGAAGGCGGCGTTCGAGCGCAAGAAGGCGGCGGGCAAAGAACTGACCGCCGCCATGACTTTCCCGGGCGGCACGCACGATCTCTGGATCCGCTACTGGCTCGCCGCCGGCGGCATCGATCCCGACAACGAGATCAAGCTGATCACCGTTCCGCCTCCGCAGATGGTGGCGAACATGAAGGTCGGCACCATGGACTGCTTCTGCGTCGGCGATCCCTGGCATGAGCAGCTCGTCAACCAGAACATCGGCTACACGGCCGTGACCACCGGCGAGCTCTGGTTCAAGCACCCTGAGAAGATCCTCGGCATGCGTGCTGATTTCGTCGACGCCAACCCAAAGGCGACGCAGGCGATCCTGATGGCGGTGATGGAGGCCCAGCAATGGGCCGACAAGATGGAGAACAAGCAGGAACTCGCCGAGATCGTCGGCAAGCGGCAATGGTTCAACGTGCCGGTCGCCGACATCCTCGGCCGGCTCAAGGGCGACATCAACTACGGCAACGGCCGTGAGGCGAAGGGCACCAATCTCTACATGAAATTCTGGGGTGAAGGCGGCGCCAGCTCCTATCCCTGGAAAAGCCTCGACACCTGGTTCGTCACCGAGAACATCCGCTGGGGCAAGTTCGAACCGACCGTCGACATCAAGGCCCTCGTCGACAAGACCAACCGCGCCGATCTCTGGCGTGAGGCGGCGAAGACGCTCGGCGTCGCCGGCGCCCCGACCGCCGACTCCCGCGGCGTCGAGACCTTCTTCGACGGCATGAAGTTCGATCCTGCGGCGCCGATGGACTATCTCAAGGCGCTGAAGATCAAGCGGGTGGCCTGACGCATGGCCGAGCCGCTGATCATCGTCGGCAATGGCATGGCCGCGACGCGGCTGGCTGACGAGCTCAGCCGGCACGCGCTCGGGCGCTATGCGGTCGCCGTGATCGGGGACGAGCCGCGGCTGGCCTATAATCGGGTGCTGCTCTCGCCGCTGCTGGCGGGCGAGATCGGCGAGCCCGAGATCGAGCTGAAGCCCGCCGCCTGGTGGCAGGCGCGCGGCGTCTCGATGTTCTACGGCAAGCCGGTCACCGGCATCGACCGGGCGGCGAAGAGCGTGACCTTGGCCGACGGCCTCGCCCTGTCGTACGGCAAGCTCGTGCTCGCGACCGGCTCGCGCCCGCTGATGCCGCCGGTGCCTGGGCTGGAGCTGCCCGGCGTGGCCAGCTTCCGCGACGTCGCCGACGTCGCGCAGTTCCGCACCATTGCCGCGACCGGTGCGCGCGTCGTGGTGATCGGCGGCGGCCTGCTCGGGCTGGAAGCGGCCTACGGGCTCGCCAGGATCGGCGGCAAGGTCACGGTCCTGCATCTCGCCGACCGGCTGATGGAACGCCAGCTCGATCGCGAGGGCGCCGGCCTGCTTGCGGGCGAGATCGCGGCTCGTGGCATCGACATAAGGCTGAACTGCACGGCCGAGCGCTTCGTCGGCAAGAGCTGTGTCGAGGCGATCGAGCTGACCGATGGCAGCGTGATCCCGGCCGATCTCGTCGTCGTCGCCATAGGCGTGCGCCCGCGCGTCGATCTTGCCGTCGCGGCAGGGCTCGACGTCAATCGCGGCATCGATGTCGACGACGGACTTGCCAGCAGCGATCCCTGCATCTTCGCTATCGGCGAATGCGCCGAGCATCGTGGCCTGGTCTACGGCCTGGTCGAGCCGGCCTACGAACAGGCCCGCGTGCTGGCCGCGCGACTTGCCGGCGTGCGGGAGCGCTATACCGGCTCGCTGCTGGCGACCAATCTCAAGGTCAGTGGCGTCAGCGTCTTCTCGGCAGGCTCGGTCGAGCCGGGAGAGGACGACGAAGTCCTGCTGCTGCGCGCCCCGGCCATGGGGGTCTACCGCAAGTTCCTGCTGCGCGCGGGCAGGCTCGCCGGCTGCGTCCTCGTCGGCGACACCAGCGGCGCGTTGTTCTATCTCGGGCTGATCCGCTCGGGCCAGGACATCAGCGCGATCCGTGCCGACCTGCCCTTCGGCGAGGGCTATTGCATCGGGGTGGCTGCGTGATGCGCCACGACGCTCCCCTCGCTCCGGCTGCGACCTGCACGACTTGCCCCTATTGCGGGGTCGGCTGCGGCGTAAAGGCGACGCCGGACGGGCTGGGCGGCGCCGCCATCGCCGGAGATGCCGACCACCCGGCCAATCGCGGGCGGCTCTGCTCCAAGGGCTCCGCGCTCGGCGAGACGCTGGGGCTCGGCAGCCGGGTGCTGCATCCACTAAAACGTAACCTGGTCGGCAGCTATGACAGGGTCAGCTGGGACGAGGCGCTCGATGCCGTCGCGGCCGGTTTTCGGGCGATCGCCGCCGAGCACGGCCCCGAGGCGATCGCCTTCTACCTCTCCGGCCAGCTCCTGACCGAGGACTACTATGCCGCCAACAAGCTGGCGAAGGGCTTCATCGGCACGCCCCATGTCGACACCAATTCGCGGCTCTGCATGTCGTCGACCGTCGCGGCCCAGCGCCGGGTCTTCGGTTCGGACACCGTGCCCGGCGCCTATGAGGATTTCGACAGCGCCGACCTGATCGTGCTCGTCGGCTCGAATACGGCCTGGTGCCATCCGATCCTGTTCCGGCGGATGCAGGACAACCGGCGCGAACGCGGCGCGCGCGTCGTGGTCCTCGATCCGCGGGTCACCGCGACCGCGGAAGACGCCGATACGGTTCTGACGCTGAGACCCGGCTCCGACGCCGCGCTCTTCGCAGGGCTGCTCGTCCATCTTGCCGATCGCGGTCTCGTCGACCGCAGCTATGTCATGCGCCATGTCGCCGGCTTCGACGCGGCGCTCGCCAATGCGCAGGAGATTGCGCCCGATATCGCCGCGGTTTCCTTCGCCACCGGCCTGAAGCCTGAGGAGGTCGCGGCCTTCTACGAGCTCTGGGCGAGCACGCCGCACGTCGTCACCGCCTGGAGCCAGGGCGTCAACCAGTCGGCGCAAGGGACCGACAAGGTCGCTGCGATCCTGAATTGCCACCTCGCCACGGGCCGGATTGGGCGGCCCGGCTGCGGCCCCTTCTCCTTGACCGGCCAGCCCAACGCCATGGGCGGGCGCGAGGTCGGCGGCCTCGCCAACATGCTCGCCGCCCATATGGGCTACGGCGCAGACGAGATCGATCGTATCAGCCGCTTCTGGCAGGCGCCCAATATCGTCCGCCACGAGGGCCTGAAGGCCGTCCAGATGCTCGAGGCGGTGGCGGAGCACCGCATCCGCGCGATGTGGGTGATGGCGACCAACCCTGCTGTCTCACTGCCGGATGCCGACAAGGTCCGCGCCGCGTTCTCCAGCCTCGATCTCTTCGTCGTCTCTGAGAACGTGCTTTCCAATGACACGCTCGCGGCCAAGCCGCATTACATCCTGCCGGCCGCCGCCTGGGGCGAGAAGGACGGTACCGTCACCAATTCCGAGCGCCGCATCTCGCGCCAGCGCGCCTTTCTGTCGCTGCCGGGCGAGGTGAAGCCCGATTGGTGGATCATCTGCGAAGTCGCCAGGCGCCTCGGCTTCGGCGAGGCCTTCGCCTATGCCGGCCCGCACGAGATCTATGCCGAGCACGCGGCGCTTTCCGCCTTCGAGAACGGCGGCACGCGCGATTTCGACATCGGCGCCCATGCCGGCCTCGACAAGGCCGCCTATGACGGGCTCTCGCCGGTGCAATGGCCCATACCCGTCTACCAGCCGCGGGGCACCGCACGGCTCTTCGGCGACGGAGACTTCTTCGGTCCCGGGCGGCGTGCGCAGGTGCGCCCGCTCGCCGCACCGAAGCTCGCGGCCGAGACCGACGAGGCCTTCCCGCTGCTGCTCAACACCGGCCGCGTGCGCGACCACTGGCATACCATGACCCGGACCGGCCTCAGCCCCCGGCTCAGCGCGCATATCCCCGAGCCTTCGGTCTATCTGCATTCATCCGAGATCACGCGCTTCGGGCTGGTCGAGGGCGGTTTCGCTCGCCTCGCCAGCGCCCATGGCAGCGCGGTGCTCAAGGTCATCGCCGATGACGGCGTTTCCCGCGGGGACCTGTTCGCGCCGATCCACTGGTCGGACGAGACGGCCTCGGCGGCGCGGATCGGAGCCCTGACGCAGCCGCTCTGCGATCCCTTCTCCGGGCAGCCCGAAATGAAGGCGACACCTGTCGTCATCGCGCCCGTCGCCTATCGCTTCGAAGGCTTCGTCCTCTCGCGGGAGCCTTTTGCCCTGCCAGCCGGAAGCTGGTGGTCGCGGCTTGCGGTGCAGGGTGGCGACGGCCGGCTCTTCGCCACCGACGCTTCGGTCGATGCGATCGCAAGCCTGATGCGCGAGCGCTTCGGCGCGGACGAGTTGACCGAGCTGATCGATCGCGACGGCGGCAGCTATCGCTGTGCCGTATTGCGGGAAGGTCGCCTCCTTGCCGCCCTCTTCCTTGCTCCTGCGGGCCGTGCGCCGCTCTGGGACACGGTCAAGGCCGTCTTCGCCGATCCGGCAGGGACCGTGGAGAGCCGGCTTGCCCTGCTGGCGGGGCGCAATCCCGGCGGCTCCGATCCCGGACCGACTGTCTGCGCCTGCTTCGGCGTCGGCCTGAACGCGATCCGAGCCGCCTTCGTGGCCGGTGCCGCGACGGCCGAGGAGATCGGCGTTCAACTCAAGGCGGGAACCAATTGCGGCTCCTGCCTTCCCGAAATCCGCCGCATTGGCGCGCAGGCACGCGCGATCGAAGCGGCATGACTGACACGACGGAAGAGCTCGGTCAGAGGAGAGACTGGAACATGGGTCAGCCTGTCTTGAAAGACGCGATCGCCGGCGCGACGGTCGTTTCCCTCTCGGGAAAGCCGTCGGAAGTCCTGCCCTTGCCGGCCGGCCCCTCGAAGTCCATTGCGGCCAAGCTCGCGCCCCTGGCGAAGGGCGCGGTCGTCAACATGGTGCCGCCGCTGATCACCATCGCGCTGATCCTGCTGTTCTGGCAGATCGCCGCGTCCGGTCCGCAATCCTCGCTGCCGCCGCCGACCAAGATCTGGGAAGAGGCCAAGGACCTGATCACCGAGCCGTTCTACTGGGCGGGCTCGCAGGATATCGGGCTGGGCTGGCGCATCCTGGTCTCCCTGCAGCGTGTCGCGATCGGCTTCAGCCTGGCGGCGATCGTCGGCGTGCTGCTCGGGGCCCTGGTCGGCCAGTCGATCTGGGCGACGCGTGGGCTCGATCCGGTCTTCCAGGTGCTGCGCACTGTGCCGCCGCTCGCCTGGCTGCCGCTCTCGCTCGCCGCCTTCCGCGACAGCCAGCCCTCGGCGATCTTCGTGATCTTCATCACCGCGATCTGGCCGGTGATCATCAATACGGCCGTCGGCATCCGCAACATCCCGCAGGATTATCGCAACGTCGCCAAGGTGCTGCGGCTGAACCAGATCGAGTTCTTCTTCAAGGTGATGGTGCCCTCTGCGGCGCCCTACATCTTCACCGGCCTGCGGATCGGTGTCGGCCTGTCCTGGCTCGCCATCGTCGCCGCCGAGATGCTGACCGGCGGCGTCGGCATCGGCTTCTTCATCTGGGATGCGTGGAACTCGTCACGCCTCTCCGACATCATCGTGGCGCTGGTCTATATCGGCGTGGTCGGCTTTCTGCTCGACCGCCTCGTCGCTCTCATCGGCCATGTCGTCACCCGCGGCACCGCGACCAACTGAGGGGACGAAGCGATGAGCTATCTGAAGATCGACCACGTCGACAAACGCTTCCAGCGCGGCGCCGCCACCACGGAAGTGCTCAAGGACATCAGCCTCGTCATCGACAAGGGCGAGTTCGTCTCGATCATCGGCCATTCCGGCTGCGGCAAGTCGACCCTGCTCAACATCATCGCCGGGCTCACCCCCGCGACGACCGGTGGCATCCTTCTCGAAGGCAAGGAGGTCAACGCGCCGGGGCCGGATCGTGCCGTGGTCTTCCAGAACCACTCGCTGCTGCCCTGGCTCACCGTCTACGACAACGTCGCGCTCGCCGTGAACAAGGTCTTCGGCCGGATGAAGAGCCGGGCGCAGCGGCATGACTGGATCATGCACAATCTCGAGCTCGTCCAGATGGGCCATGCCAGGGACAAGCGGCCGGGCGAGATCTCGGGCGGCATGAAGCAGCGCGTCGGCATTGCGCGCGGCCTTGCGATGGAACCCAAGATCCTGCTGCTCGACGAGCCTTTCGGGGCACTCGACGCTTTGACCCGCGCCCATCTGCAGGACTCGGTGATGCAGATCCATGCGGCGCTCGGCAACACCATGATCATGATCACCCACGACGTCGACGAGGCCGTGCTGCTCTCGGATCGGATCGTGATGCTGACCAACGGCCCCTCGGCCCGCATCGGCGAGGTGCTCGACGTGCGCCTCGTCCGCCCGCGCAAGCGGCTGGAGCTGGTCACCGACCGCACCTACATCGCCGCGCGCGAGGCGGTGCTGAAGTTCCTCTACGAGCGCCATCGCTTTGTCGAGGCGGCGTGACGGAAACGTCCATGAGCAACGACTTCTCCCCCGATCAGAAGCGCTACCTCGAAGGCTTCATGAGCGGCCTGCAGTCGGCCCGCGCGGCGCGCGGCCTCGGCCCGCTCGGCGGCGCGTCGGGCAGCGCTCCGGACAAGCCTGATGGCCCCGACAGGGAGCATGCCGAGGCGCAGGCCAGGACGGTCGCCGCTGGTGGCAAGCTCGTCGACCAGGAGAAGTGGAAGGCCGCCGAGCATCCTTTCGACGCCTATGCCCGCTTCAAGGAGCAGGCTAGAGCCGGCAGCTATCCCAAGCCGGAGGACAATTTCCGCTGGCGCTATCACGGCCTGTTCTACGTGGCGCCGGCACAGAACAGCTATATGTGCCGGCTGCGCATTCCCAACGGCATCCTCAAGGCTTGGCAGTTTGCCGGGGTCGCCGACATCGCCGAGAGCCTCGGCGGCGGCTACAGCCACGTCACCACCCGCGCCAATCTCCAGATCCGCGAGATCACCGCCGAGAACGCCCCGCTGCTGCTGGAAGGCCTGGCTGATCTTGGCCTGACCGCGAAAGGCTCCGGCGCCGACAACATCCGCAACGTCACGGGATCGGCGACAGCCGGTATCGACCCGCTCGAGCTCCTCGACACCCGCCCGCATGCCCGCGCCTGGCATCATCACATCCTGAATGATCGCTCGCTCTACGGGCTGCCGCGCAAGTTCAACGTCGCCTTCGACGGCGCCGGCTCGATCGCGACGCTGGAGGACACCAACGATATCGGCCTTCAGGCGATCGAGGTCGCGGAGGGCGCAACCTTCGAGGGCGCAGCTGTCGAGCCCGGTATCTGGTATCGCCTCGCGCTCGGCGGCATCACCGGCCACAAGGATCTCGCCCGCGACACTGGAGTGATCGTCGCTCCATCCGACGCGATCGCAGTCGCCGATGCGATCGTCCGCGTCTTCATCGCCAATGGCGACCGCACCGACCGCAACAAGTCACGGCTCAAATACGTCCTTGATGCCTGGGGCTTCGACAAGTTCCTCGGCGCCGTCGAGGAGAAGCTTGGCCGTCGGCTGGTCCGCGTCGACGCCGCCTTCGTCAAGCCGCGCCCGGTCTATGATCGCCTCGCCCATATCGGCGTGCACAAGCAGCTTCAGCCCGGCCTCAACTGGGTCGGCGTCGCCCTGCCGGTCGGCAAGCTCACCGCCCAGCAGATGCGGACGATCGCCGCGATCGCGCAGCAATGCGGCGACGGCGACATCCGCCTGACCGTCTGGCAGAATCTGCTGCTCTCGGGCGTGCCGGACGGCAAGATCGACGACGCGCTGGCCAATCTGCAGGCCATCGGTCTCTCCGCCGAGACCTCGGTGCTGCGCGCCGGGCTGATCGCCTGCACCGGCGCGACCGGCTGCAAATTCGCCGCCGCCCACACCAAGGAGGACGCGCTCGCCATCGCCGCCCATTGCGAGCCGCGCATCACGCTGGACCAGCCGGTCAACATCCATCTCACCGGCTGCCATCATTCCTGCGCCCAGCACTATATCGGCGATATCGGCCTGATCGGTGCCAAGGTACCGGTCAACGAGGAGGGCGACACCGTGCCGGGCTACGACCTTCTGGTCGGCGGCGGCTACGGCGTCGATGGTGGTATGGCCCGGCCCTTCCGCGAGAAGGTCAAGGCCGAAGAGGCGCCGGCTTTGGTCGAGGCGATCCTGCGCACCTGGCAGGTTCACCGCGCCGCGCCGGACGAAAGCTTCGTCGCCTTCGCGCGCCGCCATGAGATCGCGGCGCTGCAGGCGCTGGTCGAGCAGATCGGAGAGGCGGCATGACTGTCCAGAGCCCGAGCCCGATCGTTCAGGTTCTGCCTGAGACCGCGCCCTTCAGCGAGGAGCAGCGCTCCTGGCTGAACGGCTTCTTCGCCGGCCTGCTCTCACTCGACAATGCCGGCGTCACCGCGCTGTCGCCGGCCGAAAATGCCGCCGTGATGGGCGAGACTGGCGACGGCGCACCCTGGCACGATCCCGCCATGGTGATCGCCGACCGCATGCAGCTCGCCGAAG
Source organism: Allobosea sp. P4_H5 (assembly GCF_056400825.1). NCBI lineage: Bacteria > Pseudomonadati > Pseudomonadota > Alphaproteobacteria > Hyphomicrobiales > Alloboseaceae > Allobosea > Allobosea sp. P4_H5. Next base: position 25,725 of record NZ_JBFUKM010000005.1, read on the forward strand.
GCAAGCCGCTGCCCCGCAAGCTCTTCGCCGCGATGGCGCAGCAGGATTGCGGGCAATGCGGTTATGTCTGCGAGACATATTCGGCCGCCATCGCCTCAGGCACCGAGGGGCGCCTCAATCTCTGCGCGCCGGGCGGCAAGGAGACGCTGCGCCAGCTCAAGTCCTTGATGGAAGCACCGGGCGCCACCGGCCCGGCTTTGCCCCCCGAAGCTGCACCCGTCGCCGACCTCGGTCCGCAGGGGCGCTGCCGCGAGAACCCCGCGCTCGCGACCTTCCTGTCGCGGCGCAAGCTCAATGGCGAGGGCTCCGAAAAGGAAACCTGGCATGTCGAGCTCGACCTCAGCGAGAGCGGGCTCGATTACATCGTCGGCGACGCCTTCGGCATCGTCGCGCAGAACGATCCACGCCTCGTCGATGCGGTCATTGCCCTGCTCGGCGCACGGCCCGACGCCGAGATCGACGGCAAGAGCCTGCGCGACACGCTACTGGCCGATTGCGCGCTCGGGCCGGCGCCGGATGCACTGTTCCAACTGATCTCCTACGTCACTGGCGGCGAAAACCGGCAGAAGGCGAAACGCCTTGCCGCCGGCGAAGATCCCGATGGCGACCTTGACCGTCTCGACGTGCTCGGAACTCTGCACAAGTTCTCGCAAGCGCGGCTCTCGGCAGAGGCCTTCGTCGAGGCACTCGATCCGCTGCAGCCGCGGCTCTATTCGATCTCGTCGTCCTTCAACGCCACGCCCGGGCGGATTTCGCTGACGGTCGACACGGTCCGCTACAAGATCGGTTCGCGTCCGCGCTGGGGCGTCGCCTCGACCTTCCTCGGCGAGCGCGTCCAGCCCGGCGACAAGGTGCCGGTCTATGTCCAGCGCGCCCATGGCTTCGCCCTGCCGGAGAATCCGGAGACGCCGGTGATCATGTGCGGCCCCGGCACCGGGATCGCCCCGTTTCGCGCTTTCCTGCATGATCGCAAGGCGACCAGGGCGAAAGGCAGGAACTGGTTGTTCTTCGGTCATCAGCGCCGTGCCAGTGACTTCTTCTACGAGGACGAGCTCAACGCGATGAAGGAGGACGGGCTGCTGACCGGCCTCACTCTCGCCTGGTCGCGCGACGGTAAGGACAAGATCTATGTCCAGGACCGGATGCGCGAGCGCGGCGCCGAACTCTTCGCCTGGCTCGAGCAGGGTGCGCATTTCTATGTCTGCGGCGATGCCAAGCGCATGGCCAAGGATGTCGAGCGAGCCATGGTCGACGTCGTCGCCGAGCATGGCAGGCGCTCGGTCGACGAGGCCGTCGCCTATGTCGCGGCGCTGAAGAAGGCAGGTCGCTATCAGGCGGATGTCTACTAGAGCTTCGCGTTGCACTGGAATTCAATGCGGCCCCTCGCATGCTTCGGTCGCCCGGTAACGGCGGCAGGGCGACCCTGCGGGCAATTCGCTGCCGTATTTCCCTGCTTGCCTCGCGGCGGTCTCGCGCCGATATCGTTGAAAAAGTCGTCGTTGCCGCGGGTATGAAGTCGCGGCGCCGCGGATCGTGCCGTGACGCTGGGCCTGCTTGGCTGGACGCCGGCCGAGTTCGATTTCGACGCGGCCGCGGAGCAGCTTGAGGATCTCCAGTGCAGCCGCCTTCTGCGTCTCGACGGCTCAGGTTCAAGGAAACCAGCCTCGGCCGCCTTGCCGTCAACCTGCCGGAATGCTGAGTCTACGACCTTTGCCGATGGACCCGGTGAGCCCTCGATGGGGTAAGGCGCGTCCAATGAGGGCTTGATCGATGATCGTGGATGACTTCCGTTCGGATACGGTTACGCGCCCTGGCGAGGGCATGCGGGCGGCCATGGCAGCCGCCGAAGTCGGCGATGCCGTCTACGACGATTGCCCGACCACCAAGCGGCTGGAAGCGCTGACCGCCGAGCGACTGGGCAAGGAGGCCGGGCTTTTCTTTCCGACCGGCACGCAGGCCAATCTCGCCGCGCTGATGGCCCATTGCGGCCGCGGCGAGGAATACCTCGTCGGCCAGATGGCCCATACCTATCGGCTCGAAGGCGGTGGCGCGGCCGTGCTGGGCTCGATCCAGCCGCAGCCCCTGCCCAACGAGCCGGACGGAACGATCGCGCTCGACGCCATCGCCAACGCGATCAAGCCGAACGATTTCCACTTCGCGATCACGCGGCTGCTGGCGCTGGAGAACACGTTCAACGGTCTGGTCCTGCCCGATGCCTATCTGGAGGCTGCGACCGCACTCGCCCGCTCACATGGCCTTGCCACCCATCTCGATGGCGCCCGGCTGATGAACGCGGCCGCAGCGAGCAACCGCGATGCAGCGTGGATCGCCGGGCGGTTCGATACCGTCTCGCTCTGCCTGTCGAAGGGTTTGGGCGCGCCGATCGGTTCCATCCTGGTCGGCCCGAAGGAGTTCATCGAAAAGACCTGCCGGATCCGCAAGATGCTCGGCGGCGGCATGCGCCAGACCGGCGTGATCGCCGCAGCCGCGATCTATGCGCTGGAGCACAATGTCTCTCGGCTCGGCGAGGATCACCGGCGCGCAGCAGCGCTGGCGGAGGCGCTGGCGCGCTTCCCGGAGCTCGGCGCCGGGCAGGCCCGCACGAACATGGTGTTCATGACGCCGAAGACGCTCGACACCGTCGCCTTCGCCGCGTTCCTGCGCCACCGCGGTATCGGCGTTAGCGGCCGATACGGGACGCTGCGCTGGGTGACCCATCTCGATGTCGACGACGCCTCCGTCGCGCGCGTCGCCGAAGCCTGTGAGAGCTTCTTCAACAAGCACGAAGTGCCCGCAGGATCGAAGGCGCGGGCCTGACTGTGCCGATGAATACCGGAAAGCGGACATGGCACTCAGGGCAAGTTCAGGTCGTGTGCGGCTCGCACCAGTTCAACCCGATGGTCCGAGGCATAGACGTGCAGGAAATGGATGCGCGAGGAGTTAGGCCATCCTGATCAGGCTGTCGATTTCGGCATCATTCGCGACAAGATGGTCGATCAGTTGTCCAGCGTGAGGCACACGTTCCCCGGCGCCTGCGTATGGAATGGCGCGCCTGACGAACGCCAAGAGCTCTTGCGTTACTGCGCCGAGTGGCTTGGCTTTCCGCATCTCGACGGCCTGGGCCGCCACCATCAATTCCATACCGAAGATCGAGAGGCAGAGCGTAGCCATCTCCGCCGTCCGGCGCGCCGCGAGCCCCGCCATGCTCGCCCGATCGAGATTGCCGTTCGAATGGCTTGAACTCGCGAGCTCATTCACCACCGGCGCGCCGAGAAGCCGCGCCTCCGAGGTGATCGACTTGTGGAACTGCGCCAGGCCGTTGAAGCCCGGCAAGCCGACACCGTCCTCCTCGATCAGGCCGACGCTCAAGCCCGACCAGAATGAATCGGCCTGCTTGGCCAGCCGTTCGGTCGAACTGGTCACCACGGGCACCAGCGCGAGCCGGGCGATGTCGAGCGCCATCGCGAGCGCGACCATGTCGAAATTGGCGACGGAGACCAATTGGCGCTGCTCGATCGCCACGACCGGGTTGTTCTGGCTCGCACTCAGTTCGATGGCAAGCTGCCTGCCTGCGAAGCCGAGGCTGTCGGCGGCGTTCCCGTGGATCAGCGGCAGCGAACGGAAGCTCAGCGGGTCCTGGAGGTGGCGCGGTCCGCCCGGTTGCGTCAGATAGCTTCCGGCCAGGTAGTTCCGGATCGCGCGACCATGGCGCAGCACGCCGTCGAAGGGACGAGAGCTCAGCGCCGCTTCCGAAACGATCGACGGATTGGCGGCAAACCCCTCCATGCTGAAGGCGCCGGCCAGCGTGGCGAAATCGAGCATGCGCTCGAGGTCGTGGAAGGCGAGGGCTGCCGTGCCGATCGACAGCGCACTGGAGTTCAGGAGGGCCAGCGCCTCGCCGGCTGCGAATTCATGATCCTTGTACAATTCCAGCGCCAGGTCGGCGATGGGCGACATGTCGCTTTGGCCCATGGAGCCCCAGAGGTGGACATCGATCCGGCGATCCGTGTTCAGGGCCTCGATCAGCCTGTCGGCCATGACCGGCCTGACGCCGAGATAGCCGGTCGCCATGCTGTTGAGCAGAACGATCATCATCGCCCGGACCGTCTCGTGCGAGGCGAGGGGGCCGTGCCCCATATTATGCGTCAGGAGCAGGCGGCGGTTGAATTCGGGAATCCGGTCCGGGGCCAGCATCGTGCCGGTCTTGGCCCCGACGCTGCTGGTGACGCCGTAGATCTTCTCGCCCTTGCGGACGACCTCGTCGACGACCTCGCGGGCATGGCCGATGCGTTCGATGGCCTCGCGCGTGAGCACGACCTTCGCTCCGGACCGGGCGACCTGGACGATTCCCGCCGGGGTCAGGTCTCGGCCGGAGATGGCGACGATGTTCTGCATGATGACCTGACCCAGCGGCTTGGCGGAAATCCGTGATCGAGCGCGCGCAGATGGCGCCCGCGTGATCAGTAAAAAGGACAATAACCTAGTTCATTGGATTAATGGCGAGCCTGCGGCTCGTCAACCGACGACCATTGCGGTAGCCTGCCGGTTGTCGCAGGTCTGATTGGGAGCCGCATGATCGTCCGCAGCGTTTCGTCGAAGCCGTTGGATTTCAAACGGTCCGGCATTTCCCGCTATCATCAGCTCGCCACGCTGTTCCGGCGCCGGATCGCGGCGGGGCAATGGCAGGTCGGGGCGCAAATCCCGACTGTCGACGAACTCGCCACCGAATGCGGCGTGGCGCGGGCGACGATCCGTCAGGCTCTCGACCTGCTCGAGGACGAGCAACTGATCGAACGCTATCGGGCGCGCGGCACATTCGTGCGTCGGCGGCCGGCAGAGAATTTGTGGTGCGCGGTCGGCACGGATTGGTCCGGCTTGCTGCGCCCCAGCTACGACGCGACGATCGAGATCCTCCATGACGAGCCCGATAGAACCTTGCATGCCTTCGAAGACCAGATCGGAACGCTCGCCCCGGCCTATCGGCATGTCCGGCGCCGTCATTGGCGGCATGGGCAGCCCTTCCTTCTGGCGGATCTCCATATCGACGAGCGGCTTCGCGACCGCATCACCCAGCGCGATCTCGAATCGAAGACGGCCCTGCGCCTGATCTCCGAAGTCGAGGGCGTCGAGATCGCGGATGCGCGTCAGACCCTGACCATCGGCACGGCGGATATCGAGACGAGCGAGGCGCTCGGGATCTCCCTGGATTCTCCTGTCGCCTTCGTCCATCGGCAGGCCCTGGATCAGGACGGCACGCTCGTGCTCGACGCGAAGGGCATCTACCGCGGGGACGTCGTCAAGTTCGACGTCAAGCTGCGATAGGCCTCAGTTTCCTTTGAAACGAGGCGGACGCTTCTCCAGAAAGCCCCGCATTCCCTCCTTTTGATCCTGCGTGTCGAACAACTGGACGAAGGCCTTGCGCTCCAGCGCGAGGGCCGTTTCCAGCGGCACGTCCTGCCCGAGCTGCACGGCTTCCTTGATCGCCAGCACGGAGAGTGGCGGCATCGAAGCCACCATCCTGGCGATCGCCAGGGCGCGGTCGAGGGTGCTGCCATCGGGTACGATCTCCGAGAGCAGACCTGCTTGGAAAGCCTCGGTCGCGGTCAACGGCTCTCCCGTCAGAGCGAGCTTCATGGTGCGGTATTTGCCGATGGTGCGCAGCAGGCGCTGGGTGCCGCCGGCGCCGGGCATGATGCCGATACGGATTTCCGGCTGGCCGAAGCGCGCGCCTTCGCCGGCGACGATCATGTCGCAGCAGAGCGCCGTCTCGCAGCCGCCACCCAGGGCATAGCCCTCGACGGCCGCGATCAGGATCTTCGGGCAGCGGCGCAGCACCGTGAACATCCGGTCGGTCGCGAGCGCCTGATGCCGGGCGGGGCTCATCGGTTCCATCTCGGCGATATCCGTGCCGGCGATGAAGTAGCCGCCGGCACCGGTCAGGACGATGACGCGCACGCTCGTATCGGCTTCGAGCCGCAGGATGGCGTCGGCGATGCGCCCCTTGACATCGAGGTTCAGAGCATTGCGGCGCTCAGGGCGGTTCAGCGTGATGACCACGACGCCGTCGGAGGCATGATGCAGGGCGACAGGTTCGGGCGAGTCCATCTAGCCGCCGCCGAAGACCGGCTTGCGCTTCTCGGCAAAAGCGCGTTGCGCCTCCCTGGTATCCTCGGAGAAGGCCAGCGCCACGGTCTGCGACTGTTCGAAGCGATAGCCGTCGCGCAGTTCGAGGCCCTCGGTGACGTTGAACGATCGCTTCGCGGCCTGGACGGCCGAAGGGCTCTTCGACGCGATCTCGCGCGCGATCTCCTGCGCCAGTTCGAGCAGGCGCTCGGCCGGCACGCAGTCCGAGGCGACGCCCATCCGGTAGAGCTCTGAGCCGCGCACCCGCCGCGCGGTGTAGATCAGCATCCTGGCATCGGATTCCCGGAAGAACCGTCTGACATGGCTGACGCCGCCGGCCAGCCCGACATCGACCTCGGTCATCGCAAAGAAAGCCTCCTCCGCCACGAGAATGATGTCGCAGCACAAAGCGAGCACGCAGCCGGCGCCGATCGCCGCACCATTGACTGCGGCGATGACGGGCTTGGAGCATTCCATCACCGTATCGAAGGATGCGCGCACCAGCCGGTTATGGCGGGGATAGGCGCCCGGCTCCTGCGCTAGTCCGGGTCGCTCCTTCAGGTCGGCGCCTGCCGAGAAGGTTTTCCCCGCGCCCGTCAGCACGATCGCCCGCACATCGGCGCGATCGCTGAGGCTGTCGAAGACGGCGACGATCTCTTCCCTGAACTGGCGGCTCTGCGCGTTGACCGGCGGCCGGTCGATCGTCACCGTCGCGACGAAATCGCTGACACCGACTGTTAGACATTCAAACGCGCTCGCCATCAGAAACTCCGTATTGCGCCCGGTCTCGGGCCGGTATCAGAAGCCGTAGAGCTGGCGGCGATTGTCGACGAGGATGCACTGGCGCAGCCCCGCATCCGGAACCCACTCGGCGAACAGGTCGAGCAGATGCCCCACATCGGGGGCCCGCTCTGCCAATCGAAGATGTGGCCAATCGGAACCCCAGATCATCCGCTCGGGGTTCGCCGCGACCAATGCATCGTGGAATGGCCGGGCATCGGCATAATCCGGGAAATCCTGCGAGCAGCGGCACAGCACGAGTTTGATCCAGAGCCAACCTTCCCGCAGCGCCTCCAGGATCGCCCTGAACGACGGATCGCCAGGCCCGCGTGCGAGTTGGAGGCCGGCCATGTGGTCCAGCACGATCGGAATGCCGCTAGCGCGATAGAGCGGCAGATTCGCGACATGCCGGTCTATTCCCGCCCAGACCTCCGCATGCCAGCCTCTCGCCCGCATGCCGGGAGCTGTCGCGGCGAGAGCATCGGTGCCGACCGAGCCGGGAAAAGGGCCGGTTCCACCGGGCACCCTCATGTCGTTGAATCGCAAGCCGCGGATGCCTGCAGCATGCCAGGCGTCGAGTTCGGACTGCGGAACCCGCTCGCTCGCGGCGGCGATGCCTCGCAGGCGCCCTTTGCCCTGCGCCAACGCATCGATGATCGCCGAAGGGGCTTCGCCATAGGCCCCGGGCTGCACGAGGACGCCATGGGTCAGGCCAACGCGCTCCAGCATGCCGCAATGGGCTGCCGCCGGAGCCAGAGGCGCCGCGTAGTGCATCTGATGCGACACCGGGAAACGCTCATAGGGCCCAAAGACATGCGCGTGGCAGTCGGCAGCCCCTGCAGGCAGCGTCCAGCCGGGCGCGCGGTGCGATCTCGGAGCGACGGTTTCAGTCACGGCTGATGTCCTTGGCCACCTGCGAGGCGGCGGGCAGAGGTGTCGGCTCGTCCTGCAAGTTGGGGAGAGGCGGAACCGCTGCGTCAGGCAGCGGGATCGCATGCGCGTTCAGCGTCATCGACACCATCGTGTAGTACCCGATCACGCCGGTGAGCTCGACGGCGCCGCGCGGGCCCCATCGCTCGACGATCGCGGCATGCACGTTGTCGGGAACGGTGCCGGTCTGGAGGAGCAGGCGGGCGTATTCGTAGACCTCGTGCTCGTCAGCTTCGACGAAGACCGGCGCTTGGCCTAACCGGATAGCCTCGATGCAGGCGGCATCCAGACCGGCGACCTTCGCCGCCTCCGCATGGATGTAGAATTCCAGCTGGCTGTTCCAGTGGCGTCCGACGACGATGATAGCGAGTTCGTTGAGCCTTGGCGGCAGGAGCGTTGCGAAACGCAGGAATTCGCCGAGGCGCGACCAGCGCGTGGCGAGTTCCGGGCTGTGGATGACCGCGCGTAGCGGCCCGATCAGCCGCCCGCGCGGCCCGGAGACGACCTCGTCATAGACCTTGCGCTGATCTAACGTCAGTTCGTCGACGGTCGGGAGGTGGAGCCGCTTCATTCTGTCTTCCATCGAGCTTGTTCGGCCAGGCCGATCTCACGGAGAATCTCGTCGGTATGCTCCCCGAGCAGGGGCGGCGCGCGCTCGAACGAGAGCGGCTCGTTCTCGAAGTTCAGCGGGCTGACCACCTGCGGAACCTTGCCGGCCAGCGGGTGGGACAAGTGGCGCAGCATGCCGCGGTGCTTGACCTGCGGGTCGTCGAACACCTCCGGCACCGTGTTGATCGGCGCGCAGGGAACGCCGACGGCTTCAAGCGCGGCGATGAGCGCGTCACGGTTGAAACGACCGAAGGCGACCCGGAGGAGCGGGTCGAGCAGGCCGTGATTGGTCACGCGCGCCGGATTAGTGGTGAAGCGTGCATCGTATGCCCATTGCGGCTCTGCCAACGCCTCGCAGAGCTTGGCGAACTGTCCGTCATTGCCGACCGCCAGGACGATGAAACCGTCGGCGCAAGGGAAGACGTCCTGCGGCTGGATGTTGGGATGACGGTTGCCGCCGCGGACCGGGGTGCGCCCGGAGACCAGCCAGTTCATCGCCTGGTTGGCGAGGAAGCCGGTCTGCACGTCCAGCATGGCAAGATCGATATTGTCGCCCTTGCCGGTTTCGTTGCGCCTGACCAGTGCGGCGAGCACGCCGACCACAGTGTACATGCCGGTCATGATGTCGACGATGGGAACGCCGACCTTCTGGGGACCGGCACCCGGCACGCCCTCGCGCTCGCCGGTGATGCTCATCAGGCCGCCCAGGGCTTGGATCGCGAAATCATAGGCCGCAGCTGATTTGCGAGGGCCGCTTTGGCCGAAGCCCGTCACCGAGGCAAAGATCAGGCGCGGATTGATCGCCTTGAGCGCCTCGTAGTCGAGGCCATAGCGCTTCAGCGTCCCGACCTTGTAGTTCTCGACCACGATATCGCTCGAGGCCGCCAGCCGGCGGACGACGTCCTGCCCTTTGGCGCTGGTGATATCGACGGTGATCGAGCGCTTTCCGCGGTTGACCGAAAGATAGTAGCCGGCCTCGCTGGTCGGATTTCCAGCCTCGTCCTTGAGGAAGGGCGGGCCCCAGGCGCGCGTATCGTCGCCGGCCTCCGGGCGCTCGACCTTGATGACGTCGGCGCCGAGATCGGCCAGGATCTGGGTTGCCCACGGGCCGGCCATGATGCGGCTGAGATCGAGGACGCGGACATGGCTGAGGGGGCCGCGGCGCGGGATATCAGCCATCGTTCTTGATCTCGGTCGCGATGGCGGAAGGGCGCTGGCGAAATTCGCCATGCCATCGCGCGAGCCGGGGGCGGCTTATCCGCCAATCGAGATCCGCGAAGCGGAAATCAAGGTAGGACAGGCAACAGCCGAGCGCGATACCAGACAGCGGAAGGTACCCCGGCCCGATCGGGCCGGCCTCGATTTCAAAGCGTGCGAGGCAAGTCGATGCCTTGGTGGCGAAACTCGACAGCCACTCCGCCGTCTGCTTCTCCGGGGGCTTGTTGCGCTCGTTGCGCCAGAGGATGAGCAGGTCGAGGAAGCCGGTCGCGAGTGCGTGCCGGCTGAGCTCGGCCCAACGCTCGGGTCCCTTGGCGGGAACGATGACGCCGCCGCCGGCCAGTGAATCGAGATATTCGCAGATCAGGCCGGAATCGATCAGCGCTGAGCCGTCGGCCAGAACCAGCGTCGGAATCTTGCTGAGCGGATTGTCGGGCAGCAGGTCCGGGTTCGGCTTCGTCATCTGCGCGACGGTGCGCCGCAATGTCAGCCGATCGGTCAGACCCAGCTCATGCGCAGCCACCATCACCTTCCGCACGAAGGGGGATCGAGGCGACCAGTGAAGTGTCATATCGCCCATTGCACGCTCCCAGCTTCGCAGGCATCATCTCGATAAATCAGTTTTATGACCTATAGCAATCGAGTGTGTGCCTGTCGAGCGCGGCTGTGGCGGACATCCACGGGACCGTTTGCAGCAAGGCTGATGATACAGGCACGATACCGTTTGAGTTTGTCGCGCGCCGGGCGTGGCCTCCGGCGGAATCCGGACCGGGGGCCCGGTTGACGGTGGCGTCTTGCGTCAATAGGCTAGTTTTATAGCCTTTTAAAAACGACCGGGAGGGGACAATGAAGGCATTGCAGTTTGTTTTCGGGGCGGCGGCGGTTCTGGTTTCGGCTGCGGCAGCGCAAGCCGGCACGCTCGATAAGGTCAAGGAACGCGGCGAGCTGATCTGCGGGACGAGTCCGGGCGTTCCCGGCTTCTCGCTGCCGAATGCGCAGGGGCAATGGGGCGGGCTCGACATCGATCTGTGCCGAGCCGTTGCCGCGGCGGTCCTGAACGACGCCAAGAAGGTCAAATACATCTCGCTCAATCCGAAAGATCGCTTCGCGGTCGTTCAATCCGGCGAAGTCGATGTGCTCTCGCGCCAGACAACCTGGTCGCTGTCCCGCGATACGACGCTTGGCCTGTCTTTCTCGGCGATCACCTATTTCGACGGGCAGGCGCTGATGGTCAAAAAATCGCTTGGGATCAAATCGGCGAAGGACCTCGGCGGCGCGACGGTTTGCGTCCAGGGCGGTACCACGACCGAACTGAACATCGCCGACTTCTTCCTGAAGAACGGGCTGAAATACGAGCCGGTCAGCTTCGCCTCGGGCGACGAGGCCATCAAGGCCTTCGAGGCCGGCCGCTGCGACGTCTTCACCACCGATGCGTCGGCGCTCTATGCCTATCGCCTGAAGGTCGCCAATGGACAGGATTTCGTGATCCTGCCCGAGCTCATCTCGAAGGAACCGCTCGGCCCGGCTGTTCGTCGCGGCGATGAAGCCTGGGCGAACATCGTCCGCTGGGCACATTACGCGATGGTCAACGCCGAGGAGATGGGCCTCACCGCGGGCAATGTCGACGAGCAAGCAAAATCGACCAATCCGGAGATCAAGCGCTTCCTCGGCGTCGACGGCAATCTCGGCGAGGGCCTGGGGCTGACCAAGGACTGGGCCTACCGGATCGTCAAGCAGGTCGGAAACTACGGCGAGAGCTATGAGAAGTATCTCGGGCCGGCGTCGCCGCTGGGCATCCCGCGCGGCGCCAACAATCTCTGGTCGAAGGGCGGCCTTCAATACGCTCCGCCGATCCGCTGACAGGGCGGAGCCGCTTCCCGAAGCTCCGTGCGGCCTACGTGACCGCTTGCGGCGACGCCTTCCGGGTCTCGGCGATGTCGCGTGGGCGAAGATCTAGGTGTGGAGCCTCAACAGGTTATCCGGTTCTAGAGCGAGCCGGCTGATAGGTGTTTGGGCTTTTATGCCCATGTGGGGGCGGGGATCGGTGCCGTCTTTATCGTGAGCGGGGGTGTCACGCTATCGGCGGTCGCGATCGCGCTCCGATTGTCGCACACGACGCCAGCCGAGCAGTGACAGACCTACACGGTGTCGATCACGGCAGAAACCGTGTCAGCTGGCTCAAGGCCGCGCCGCGCCGATACCGTTGAAAAAGTCGTCGTTGCGGCGAGTATGAAGTCCTGATTCAGTCTTCCTTGGGTGGAGGGCGTCGCGATGATGGGCGAGCGACAGGTGGCGCAGGAGGCGCTGTTCTACGAGTTCAGCCTGGAGCGTCACATTCCGACCGATCATTGGGCGCGAGCCATCGACCGGTTCGTCGATCTTTCGGATATCCGTGCGCATCTGCGACCGTTCTACAGCGAGATGGGTCGGCCCTCGATCGATCCTGAACTGATGATCCGGATGCTGCTCGTCGGCTACTGCTTCGGCATCCGTTCTGAGCGCCACCTGTGTGAGGAGGTTCATCTGAACCTGGCCTATCGCTGGTTCTGTCGGCTCGGGCTCGAGGGCGACGTGCCTGATCACTCGACCTTCTCGAAGAACCGGCATGGTCGCTTCCGCGACAGTGATCTCCTGCGCGAACTGTTCGAGGCGACCGTCCGGCGCTGCATCGCGGAGGGGCTTGTCGGCGGCGAAGGCTTCGCGGTCGATGCCAGCCTGATCAAGGCGGATGCCAACAAGCAGCGTTCGGCGGACGCCTCCGAGCCGGTCGACTGGGACGATCTCGCCCGGACACGACGCTCGGTGCGCGAGTATCTCGACACGCTCGACGAGGCCGCCTGGGGCGCGGCCAGCGAAGCAAAGCCGAAGTTCGTCTCGCGCTCCGATCCGGCGGCACAATGGGCGGGAGCCCTGAAGGGTCACGCCTTCTTCGCCTACGCCACCAACTATCTGATCGACCTCGACCATGCCGTCATCGTCGACGTCGAGGCCAGCCGCGCCATCCGGCAGGCCGAGGTCGGCTCGGCCCGGACCATGCTTGGCCGGACGCAGGAGCGCTTCGGCCTCTGGCCGGCCAGATTAGCCGCCGACAGCGCCTACGGCTCGGCCGAGAACCTCGCCTGGCTGGTGCACGAGCGCGGGATCGAGCCGCACATCCCGGTGTTCGACAAATCCCAGCGCAGCGACGGCACCTTCAGTCGCTCCGACTTTACCTATGATCACGCCCACGATCTCTACATCTGCCCGGGCGGGAAGGAGCTTCACCAGTATCGCAGACGCCTCAGCATTGGCCGCGACGGTGTCGACCCCGAAGGCTTCATGCGCTACCGCGCCAGCAAGTTCGACTGCGACGCCTGCTCGCTGGAGCGGCAGTGCTCGCCCAACACGCCGGCTCGCAAGATCCTGAGGTCGATCCATGAGGGTGCCCGTGACATGGCCAGGGACATCGCCGCGACCGATGCCTATGTCACCTTGCGGCGCCAGCGGAAGAAGGTCGAGATGCTGTTCGCTCACCTCAAGCGGATCCTGCGGCTCGATCGGCTGCGCCTACGCGGACCCAATGGCGCCAGAGACGAGTTCCATCTCGCCGCAGCAGCCCAGAACCTCAGGAAGCTCGCAAAGCTCCTGCCGAACGGACCACAGTTCAGGCCCGCATGAGAGGGCCAGGCTCAATCGGCCAAATCCGAAACGCCTTCTCGTCCCTCTCAAGGCCGCCTTTTTCAACGGTATCGGCCAGAAGCGGACTCCGTCTCCCTGCCGGAAAGCGGTCCTACGTCGCGCAGTAAGTCACATCGTCCCTTAATGGACAACACAGCTATGCGTTGGCGGACGCCGCGGTGCTCGTCCCTCGGCGCAGCAGTCGCTGGTAGGCGAGGCCGATCGCGACCAGGCTGGCGCCGAGGCCGATGAAGGACAGGGCTCGCAGCAGCCCTTCCAGCCCCGACATGTCTACGAGGAAGGCCTTGCAGATCGCGATGGTGACGATGCCGAGCGAGGCCAGGCGCAGATCGCGCGACCGGGTCCGGAAGCCGAGCGCCAGCAAGGCGACGCCATAGAGCAGGATCCCGGCCGAATAGGCATAGAGCTCGCCGGCGCCGATAGCGGTGCTGAACAGGTCTGCGCCGACGAAGGCGCGGCGGATCTCGGTGACGACATAGGCCAGCGCCCCAAGAATGGCCGCGATGCCATAAATCCGCGAGATCAGCGGCCGGTGGAGATAGGACCACACCCAGGCCGCGGCTGCGAAGGCCAGCGCCGCAGGCAGCAGGTAGCCGATAAGTGCGTTGTCGAGGATCAGCACGCCGGCCAGAGGCTGGTCGGTCACCACCGGACTCGCGATGAAGGCGACGCCGGCGAAGAAGCCGCAGGCGGCGAGCGTCGCGGCCAGCGGATCGACCGGCACGCTGCGTCCCAGCCAACGCACTGAACCCGCGATCATCACGGCGATCGCCAGCATGAAGCCGAGCGCGGCGTAGATCCCGGATTCGGCCAGGGTGATCGGCACCTCGGACGACAGAGAGGGGCCGTGCAGCGCATGGCGCAGCAGCAGGAAGACGCAGCCAATGGCTGCCATGGCCGCCGTCAGGCCGAAGGCGCGCGAAAGCCTGGCGAAGCCGTCGCGCAGCCACAGCCCTGCACCGGCCAGGGCGAGGGCCGCCAGTCCGTAGCCCCACAGGATGCGGTTGAACACGGCCGGCCCCTCCACCGCGCGCCCGTCCAGGAAGGGGTTGCGCGCGAAGCCGAGGGCGAGGACGGTCCAGCCGATCGAGATGCAGCCAAGCGTCACGACGGCGAGGCTCGCGATCCGGCCCCTCGACGCGTCGTGCCAGAGCCGCGCCGCCGCCGTCAGCGCGATCAGCACGACGGCGATCATCACGGATTCGGCATAGCCGACCGAGGCGCCGTCCACCGGCGAGAGCTGCGGCCCAGCGAAAGCGTGGCGGGTGATCAGTACGAGGCCGAGCGAGACCAGGAAGGCCCCGCAGGCGCTCAGCGCATCCGAGACCGGCGAGCCGCCCTCGCGCGAGGTGGTGAAGCCGAGCGCGCCGAGCGCAGCGCCGGCGACGACGTAGCAGAGCAGCCGGTTCAGCACCGGCCAGCCATCGACCGTGGTGCCGTCGAAGAGCGGGTTGAGCAGGGCGCCAAGCCCGCCGATCGCGAGCAGGATCGTGAGCGCTGCGGCGGCGAGCCCGGCGATCCGGAAAACCGCGTTGCCCGCGCTCCGGCCCAGGCGCTGGAATCCGGCGCCCAGTAGTCCGGCCGCGATGACGAGGCAGGCGACCTCCTCGAACAACCGGTTGCGCGGCTGGGCATAATGGCCGGTGATCCGGGCGAGATCGGGCGTCAGATCCGGGCCGACGAAAAGCTGGTGGACCTGCAGCAGCACGAAGGCCGCTGTGAAGAGGGCGGCGAGCGCCTGATGCACGATCCTGGGCCGGTCCTGCGTGCCGCGCAGCGCCAGCGCGGCGACCCCGAAGCACAAGGCCGGCAGGGCATAGGCCGGGATCAGCCAGTTGAGCAGTGGCCAGGAGCCCATTCCGGTGAGGATCGGGTCCCAGACCCAGCGGGCGAAGGCGGCGGTCGCGAGGCTGGCTGACATCGTCCGCAGCAATGGGAGCGGGCGGGCGCGGGCGAGGATGGCGAGGCCGGCCGCGGCGATCGCGAAGCCGACCACCAGCCAGGTCTCGCGCAGGGCCAGCGCCACGGCGAGGCCGAGCGCGATCGCAGCCGCGGCGGCATAGGCCGCGGAGCCGACCAGGGCGAGCGAATTGCGCGATCGGGTGCTGGCACGCTCGACCCGCAGCAGGAGTTCGGAGGCGAGGAACAGCACCGCGACCAGCAGCGCCGCCAGCGCCGCGAAGCCTGGCGCGCGCTCGAAGCCGTTGACGCGCAGCGTCGTCGCCAGCAGCAGGCAGACGGGTGCCAGCGCAGAGGCGAAGGCCAGGCAGCCGCGCTCGACATAGCCCCCGGCGCCGGCCAGGCGGCGCGTGACCAGGGCCGCGAAGGGCAGCCCGCCGATCACCACGGCGAAGAGCGCCGCGGTCCAGGCCAGTCCGGGCCCGGCATCGGGGGCGATGCTCAGCCTGACCAGGTCGAGCAGGGTCGCGGACGACAGGCCGAGCGCCCCGTCCTGGCGCGGCCAGAGCAGGATCATGCCGACGGCGCCGGCGGCCGCGACGAGTGCTAGCGGCGCGAGGTCGCGATGGCGGACCGCGGCGACGATGCCGACCGCGACCGTGGCGAGGATCGCGAGGTGCAGCGGCCCCGGCGCGCCCATGCCGACCCAGAGCGCCCCCGAGATGACGAGCGGCACAGCAATGGCGACGAGGCCGGTGAGATCGAACGGGACCGGACGCCAGGGTGCGACCTCGCCGCGCCTCCGCCACAGCGGCAGCTCCTTCAGCAGCAGCCAGGCCAGGACGGCGCCGGCGCCGACGAGGAAGGAGGGCCAAAGCAGCCCACGCATGGCGAAGGCGATCAGCACGGTCCAGGCGCCGTGGCCGGCGACGGCCGCCAGCGTGACGACACGGCTCGGGCGCTGCGAATGCAGCAGGAAGGCGGTGGCCGTTACGAAGGCGATGAAGAGTGAAAGCGAGGCGAAGGCCGGGGCCGTGCTCGCGATCAGGAAAGGGGTGACATAGGAGCCGGCCAGTCCGAAGAGCCCGAGCGCCGGCCCGTGCAGCAGCGAAGCGGCGAGGGCTGCAAGGCCGATCAGTGCCATCATCGCGAAGGCGGGCATCGGGCCGATGAAGCCGTAGATGGCGTGGGCGGCGAAGACGACGCCGAAGCCGGCCAGCACGCTGACGCCGGCCAGCACGGAGGGGATGTTGGCGTTACCCAGCGCGCCGGGCGCGTTGAAGGGCAGTGGCGCCTCGCGGCGACGCAGATATTCGCTGGCCCCAGCCAGCAGCAGGGCGAAGACGGCGCCCATCAGCAGCCGCACGCCGGGACCGAACAGGCCGGCTTCGATCGAGTAGCGGACCAGGAACAGCCCGCCGAACGCCAGCGCGACGCCGCCGATCCAGACGGCCCAGCGCGAGCCGATCGTCTCTTCGATGTCGCGCCGCGGCGGTGGCGGCCCGATCTGCGCCTCCGGCTCCTGCGGCGCCTCTTGCGCTTCTCGCGCGTACTGCTCTTGGAGGGTCTCCTCCTCGAAGCGCTCAAGTGGTAGCGCCGGCTCGACGTGAGCTTCGGCCGCCATCCGTGCCGCCAGCGGGATCGTTTCCGCCGGGGAAGCCAGCGGTTCGAGCGCCTCGGCTTCGGGCGAGGCGGCTTCGGCCGCAAGCTGCGGCTTGGGCGCCTGCATCCCGGCCGACAGCGGCGACTCGGCTTCCGGCGCTGTCTCGGAGGGCGCGACCTCCGTGGCGGGCGCGGCGGCGAGGACTGGAACGCCTCCGCCTCTCAGCGCCGCCAGCTCCTCCCGGAGCACGGCCAGCTCGGTCTTCAGCTGCGCGATCTGATCGAGGGCCGTGTTGCTGCGTCCGGAGGCCCGAAGAGCCACCCACGGAACGATCACGAAAAAGAAGAGACCGAGAAGTAGGCCGAGAATCCCCCATTCCATGACGATTGATCGGCCTCCGGTCGGCGCGGCGTTCGAAGCGTACAACCAAACTATCGCGGCGGATCGGGGTTGTCATGGCGTGCCGCCGCCGGCCGCCTTTTGGCGGTCTTCGCTAACCACGGCAAATTCACACGCGACGTTCGGATTGTGACCTACCCTGTACTTCATCCTGGAAATACTGAAGAAATTCAGGCTCGATCTGCGTGACACTCCGCTCATTAGGACGGCACCTCTAGCCGACCGCGTGGCGCCAACCGCGGACGTTGATCCCTTCCCTGAAAGCGGCCTCCAGGAGCGCTCGAAGCGTCTAGGCTCATAGGGGCCACACCGTGGCGTCAGGTTGCTTTTCGCTCGGGTGAGTCTGAGGTAGGAAGCGAAAACTTTTGCATCCAAGCATGCTATGGTTTTATGTGATTAACATCTCGTTAACCGAGGCGGCGTAACCTTTATCTTGTGGAGATTCAATTCGGCAAGCCTGCATGAGGAATTAGGCCATGGCAAGAATAGGCCTCTTGTCTGCGCTTTTGATGTGTACACTTACCTCTGTCGGAGCCAGGGCAGCAACGGCTACCGGGAATTTCCAAGTTCAGATCAATATCCAAGCGAACTGCATTGTCGCCAGCGCTTCAGATTTGAATTTCGGCAATGCCGGCGTCTTGTCTGCGAATATTGATTCGACGAGTACGATCAGCGTGCAATGCACGACGTCCACCCCCTATACGATCGGCTTCAACCAGGGCGTGAACGGCGGCTCGGTCACGACCCGGCAGATGGCGGGGGCGGGCGGGCTGATCAATTACTCGCTTTTCCGCGACACCGGCCGCACGCTGAACTGGGGCTCGACGGCGGGCAGCGACACCATCGCGGGCGTCGGCAACGGGGCGATCCAGAACTACACCGTCTACGGCCGGGTGCCTGCACAGACCACGCCCGCGCCCGCGCTCTACACCGACACCATCACGGTGACGGTCACCTACTGACGACGGCCAGAGCCGCTGGCCTGCTGACGATCGATTCATGAGGCAACCGATAGGCTGGACGACGCTGCTTGCGCGGCGCCGATCGCCTCCGCTTTGCCAGGACCAGGAGGAGGGCAGGATGAGAAGCACAGCAATCGGCACGGCCCTCGCGGCCCTGGTCGCCGGAATGGCAGATGCGGCGTCGCTGCAGGTGACTCCCGTGCTGCTGGATCTTCCGACCCCGGGGAACGCAACGACGATCACCTTGCGCAATACCGATGTCGAACCGATCACGGCGCAGGTCCGGGTTTTTCGCTGGACCCAGCGTGGCGGAACAGAACGGCTCGAGCCGACGGACGAGGTCGTCGCCAGCCCGCCCGTCGTGCAACTGCGCTCCCGCCAAGACTACATGGTGCGCATCGTCCGGGTAACCGGCGGCCCGGCCGGCGGCGAGGCGGCTTTTCGGCTGGTCGTGGATGAGTTGCCCAAACCGAACCGAACGCCGGGAACCGTCGCGCTGGTCATGCGCCATGTCATTCCTGTCTTTTTCACGGACCGCTCCGCATCGCCGGCATCGGTGACGTGGTCGGCGAGCCAACACGGAAAAAGCCTGGCGATCGGCGCGGCGAACAGCGGCGATCGCCGGGTCAGGCTCGCCGCTGTGACGGTTCGCGACGGGGCCGGGAAAGTGGTCGCGGCCAACAAGGGATTGCTCGGCTATTCGCTCGGCCGCTCCGCGATGCAGTGGGTTCTCCCCTCTCAGCCAGGCTCGAAGCCGGGCGCTCATTTCACGATCTCCGGGCTGACGGAGGCAGGTCCGTTCAATGCAACGCTGCCGATGTCAGCGGGCCGGTAAGGTCATGGTGATGGCGCTGGCGCTTGGATCAGCGTGGTGGACGGCTGTGCCGGCCCGCGGCGAAGACGCTCGGGACCGCAGCTTGCATCTGGACGTTCTTCTCAATGGTCAGTCGATCGGGCTGATCGGCGCATTCCGGCAGAACCAGCGCGGCGAGATCCGGGCGGTCCGCAAGGAGCTCGAGGAGCTCGGGATCAGGGTTCCCGCGAACTTCAAGGTCGAGGATGAGGTTGCGCTCGGCGCGATCCCGGGCGTGAGCTTCAATTACGACGAGCCCGCGCAACGCATCGACATCAAGCTGCCGCCCGATGGCCGCCTGCCCAAGACCTACGACATGCAGCCCGGCATCGCACCCGGACCGGCGCCGGAACGCAGCAGCATCGGCGCGGTGCTCAACTACACGCTGTTCGGAACGTCGGAAGACAAGCAGCTCCGCAGCTTCTGGCGCTATCCCACGCTGTCGGCGACCCTCGATGCCCGGCTCTTCAGCCCGGTCGGCGTCTTCTCGCAGACCGGCATCCTCAGCGACCAGTCGCTGGCCGGCGGCGGGACGGAAGCGCTTCGCCTCGAGACGAGCTGGACGTATTCGGACCCCGGCAACCTGGTGAGCTACCGCGCGGGTGATCTGATCTCGAGCGGCCTCGCCTGGACCCGGCCGGTTCGCCTCGGCGGCTTGCAGGTGCAGCGCAATTTCGGGCTGCGCCCGGATCTGATCACGCTTCCGCTTCCCGGCGTCACCGGCTCGGCGGCGGTTCCTTCGACGGTCGACATCTTCGTCAACGGAACGAAGACGATCTCGCAGGACGTCGGTAGCGGGCCGTTCCGCATCACCAATATTCCGATTCTCACGGGCAACGGCAATGCCAGCGTCGTGGTTCGGGACGCCTCGGGCCGCCAGAGTGAGGCGAGCTTGCCCTTCGTGGTGTCCAGCAATCTGCTACGGCCCGGCCTCTTCGACTTCTCTGCGGAAGTCGGCCTGCCGCGCCTGCAATACGGGCTGCGGTCCAGCATCTACGACGAGGGCATCGCGGGCTCGGCGAGCGGGCGCTACGGCATCACCGACACGATGACGGTCGTGGCCCATGCCGAAGGGGCAAAGGGGCTTGGCATGGGGAGCCTCGGCGGGGTCTTCGGGCTCGGTCGATATGGCGTGCTGACAGCGGCCGGCGCGGGGAGCTGGCGGGACGGGCAACTCGGCGGCCAATCCTATGTCTCTTTCGAGACCCAGCTCTGGGGTGTCTCCCTGATGGCCGCATCCCAAAGGACCTTTGGAGCCTACAGGGACCTCGCCTCCGTCAGCGGGGCTCAGTTCGCCAACGGCTATGGCAACTACGTCGCCTCGGCAGCCTCGACGGCCATGACTGGGACCAGTTGGGAACGGACGCTGCTGCCACCGCGCGCCCTCGACAGGGCTTCGGTCAGCCTGCCGATACCGGCGCTGGGAGGGGCCATCAGCCTCGGCGTTGCCCATGTGAAGCCGGCGCTCGGCCGTGCCAACCGGATCGTCAACGTGAGCTATACGCGCCCGCTTTGGGGCGGAGGCTCCTTCTACGCGACCGCCTATACCGATTTGGCGGATCGCAGCTCCGCCGGCGTTTTTGCCGGGCTGTCATTTCCGTTCGGGACCAACATCACCTCCTCCGCCGGCGCCAATCGCGTCGGATCGGGCTGGTCCCTGGCTGCCGACGTCTACAAGCCCGTCGATCAGGAGATCGGCAGCATGGGCTGGCGCATACGCGACGTCGAGGGTCAAGACGGACAGAAGCGACGCTCGGCTTCGATCGCCTATCGCGGAAGTGCCGGGCTGCTCGAGGCAGGCGTCGCACAAGGCGCGTCGGGGTACTCGGGCACCGTGCAGCTCGACGGGGCGATCGCCATGGCCGGAGGCAGCATCTTCGCCGCCAATCGGATCGACGACGCCTTCGCCGTGGCGAAGGTCGGCGCGCCTGACGTGGATGTGCTCTTCGAGAACAGGGTGGTCGCGCGTACCAACGCATCCGGCAACGCGCTCGTCCCCGCCTTGCGGTCCTACCAGCCGAACAAGATCTCGATCGACCCGCGCGGCCTTCCGATCGACGCCATCTCTGAAACCACGGTCGAGGTGCGAGCGCCCTCCGATCGTGCCGGCGTGGTCGTCGACTTCGGCGTCAGGTCGACCAGCAACTCGGCGATCGTCATCCTTCAGGATGCGGCTGGCCAGCCAATCCGGGTCGGGGCGACCGGTGCCGTTCAGCCGGGACTCAAGGGCACCAGCGCGGCAGGACCGGAATTCGTCGTCGGCTATGACGGCCGTGCGTTCATCGAGAATCTCGCGGCCGACAACGAGGTCCTCGTCAAGCTGGAGACGGGGAGCTGCAAGGCCCGCTTCTCCTTTGTCCCGCGTGCCGATACGCAAGTCTCGATCGGACCGGTGCGATGCCGATAGGCTCCCGCGTTCTGGTGCTCTGCCTGTGGGCCGTGCTGATCGCAGCCGGCAGCCTGCTGGCGAGTCCGCCGGCCAACGCGCAATCCTGCTCGCTGAGCATCACGCCCCTGGTTTTCGGTGACGTCGATGTCACCGCCAATGCCCAGGTGAATGGAACGGCCACTGCGACAGTCTCGTGCACGGGGTCGGCGCTCCTGCCGGTCGGGGTCTGCATCGAACTCGGGCCTGGGACCGGCGGCGGCGCCAGCGCAGCGAACCGGACCATGACGAACGGCGCCAACCAGTTGCACTACGGCCTGTTCTCCGATGCGGCGGCCAGCGTGCCCTGGGGATCGGGAGCCTGGCCTGCGGGCGGAGCTTCGGCGGTCGGCTTCAACCTGACCTTGTCCGTATCTGGCACCGGCAGCCGGAGCGTCACCGTCTATGGCCGTGTCTACAGCGGCCAGGCTACCGCTGCGCCCGTCACCTACTCCAGCAGCTTCGCCGGCACCGACGCCCGGATCCGCTACGGGCTCCTGTCCTTCCTGCTCGGCTGCGAGCTCCTCACCGTGATCCAGTCGACCAGCTTCACGGTCAGCGCGAACGTGCCGGCGACCTGCCGGGTGACGACAAGCGATCTCAATTTCGGCTCGGTCGGCGTGCTGGCCGCGCCGCAGGACGCGTTCACGACCCTGGCGCCGACCTGCACGAATGGCACCGCCTATCAGATCGGCCTGAACGGCGGCTTGTCGGGTGCGACGAATCCTACGACGAGGCGCATGACGAAGGGAGCGGAGACGATCACCTACGGGCTCTATCGGGATGTCGCGCGAAGCCAACCCTTCGGCAGCACGCTCGGCCTCGATACATTGACGGGCATTGGCTCCGGTCTGGCGCAGACGAGCCATGTCTACGGACGGGTCCCGGCCCAGGCCACACCGTCGCCGGGGCCGTACGCCGACACGATTCAGGCGACGGTCACTTATTGAAAATTGCAGCGGCTTTGCGCTGACCTTTCTCAGACGCTCATTGGCCCGCCGAGTCACCGTCAAGGGTCTGAATGCGCCACGAGCGGACTCTGGCTCTCGGCCCGAAAGCAGACCTCTGGATCCGTAATTGGCGAACTGCAGAATCAATTTTTCGGAAGAGCTGATCGATCAGAAGACGACCTTGTTGGCACCCTTGAGCTGGAGTCGCTCGCGAGCGTTGCGATCTCCTGCCCGAGGCCATTTTTGCCGGGCGGCATGCACCTGATGGGCATTCGATTTCGCGAGCCGGCCGGGGCTGAGCCAGAGGGCATCCTCCAGCCCACAGAAGCGATTGGTTTAGGGAGGCGCGCACCATCTTTCCGTCGAGCGATCAAGCCCGACGGATCGTCTTCGCATTTGACGATGGAGCCGATGGGACCGGCGCGGGACTATCGGGAGGCGACCGCCGTCATCTCGACGAGGAGGTCGGGATAGGCAAGGCGCGCCTCGACGGTCGCGCGGGCCGGTGCGTGGTCTTTTGCGACCCAGGCGTCCCAAGCTTCGTTCATGGCGGCGAACCCCGCCATGTCGGCGAGGTAAATGGTAACGCTGACCAGGTTGTTCTTGGAGACGCCGGCCTGGGCCAGCGTCTCATCGAGGCTGAGCAGAACTTCCTCGGTCTGCACCTTGACGGATTGTCCGCGCGTCTGCTCGGCGACATGGCCGGCGAGGAAGATCAAATCTCCAACGATAACTGCGTCGCTCCAGCGTTCCGTCATGCCAATTCGTTCAATCATGGGGTCAGCTCCATCTATTCGGTCTTTCGGTCGGTTTCCCGGGGTCGGTTTGCCGGCGCTGATCGCCTCTATGACGCACATCGCGACGCCGGCATAACGCCGCGATGCGCGACGAGCAGCCCTTTAGATCCGACAAAATCTGTTTTCCGACGATCACGTTGCAAATATTTCACAAGAGATTTTATAACTCCGTTGTGCCGACGGACTCTTGCGCGCGCCGGCTCAGGTGGAGGACTCTGACGTGAAAACCAGTGGCATCGGGACAATCGGCGACAGGATCGTCTTAGAGAACGAGCATGTCAGGGTGTGGCTCGTTGAGCTCGAACCCGGAGAGATTCAGTCGCGCCATATCCACGAATTGCCGTATCTGATCGTGCCGCTGACCGACGGCAAGAACATCATGCGGTTCGATGACGGGCGCGAGGTCGCGACCGACGAGAAGCCGGGCGCCTGTCTCTGGCGCATGCCCGGCGTTCCACATGAGCTCGAGAACATCAGCACCTGGCAGTATCGCAACGTGCTCGTCGAGATGAAGACCCCGGCCGCTGTGACGCCTCCCGCGCCATGATCGAGCGCAGGAGCCTCCTAGTCCTGCCGCTCCTCGCGCCATTCCTGACTGCGACCGCGCGAGCTCAGAGCCTGTCGAGCAGACCCGTCACTATCGTCTCGCCCTATATGGCAGGCGGCACCAGCGACATCATCGCCCGGATCCTCGGCGAGGGGCTGAGCGAACTCTGGAAGCAGCCGGTGCTGATCGAGAATAGGCCGGGCGCGAACGGCTCGATCGGCGTCTCAGCTGTGGCGAGGTCGGCACCCGATGGGCACACTTTGCTTGCCGTGGCTTCGAGTGCGCTGACGCTCAATCCTCTGCTCTACAAGAAGCTTTCCTATGACGTGGAGCGTGACCTCGTTCCGGTCAGCGTAACCGGGCAAGTCCCCAATGTCGTCGTCGTCAATCCCGGGCTTCCGGCGCGCGACCTTGCCGAACTGATCGCGCTCGCCCGGACCAAGCCCGGTGGCCTCACCTATGCCTCGCAGGGGATCGGCTCGAACGGCCAGATGAACGCCGAGATGTTCCGGCTCGCCACCGGCATCTCGCTCGTGCACGTCCCCTACAAGGGCAGTGCCCAGGCGGTGACCGACCTCGTCGGCGGGCAGGTCGACCTGATGTTCGACAACCTGCCCACGGTGCTGGAGCATATCAAAGGCGGCCAGCTCAGGGCTCTCGCCGTGACCTCGGCCAGCCGCTCGCCCTTGCTGCCGGAGGTGCCGACCGTGGCGGAAGCGGCGATCCCTAGCTTCGACACCTCGGCCTGGTTCGCCGTGCTCGCGCCCA
Source organism: Allobosea sp. P4_H5 (assembly GCF_056400825.1). Lineage (NCBI taxonomy): Bacteria > Pseudomonadati > Pseudomonadota > Alphaproteobacteria > Hyphomicrobiales > Alloboseaceae > Allobosea > Allobosea sp. P4_H5. The sequence goes on from NZ_JBFUKM010000005.1 coordinate 50,266, forward strand.
AGGCGACGCCGCCTGACCTGCTGGCTCGACTGGAGCAGGCGGTGACGGGCGTTCTGGCACGGCCCGCGACTTCCGCCAGGCTCGCCGCCGCGGGCGTCACCGTCGCCGCCGCGGGCTCGGCGGAGCTTGGGATGCGCATCGCGCGCGACCGCAAGGCATGGAGCGAGGTCATCGCCAGGGCAGGCATCGCGGTCGAGTGATTTTCAAAAGATATCTCTTGAGAAATATCAGTGGATCGGACATCTTCCAGACCAAGAGCTGATGCTCGCTGGAAGAGGGGAATGCCGATGCACTGGATGAGGAAGACCGCCGTCGCCAGCCTTGCGGGGGCGTTCGCCACCGCCTTGGGCTTCGCCGCTGCCCCTGCCCAGGCGCAGACCCCGATCACCTTCTCGCTCGATTTTCGGGCGCTCGGGCGTCACGCCGCCTGGTTCGTCGCTCTCGACAAGGGTTATTACAAGCAGGCCGGGCTCGACGTCAGCATCATCGCCGGACAAGGAACGGCGCAGGCGATCCAGGCCATCGAAGCCGGAACCGCGCAGATCGCCTTCTCCGACGTCGCCGGCGTCGTCGCAGCCCGGGCCAATGGCGGCTCGACCGCCAAAATGGTCTCGGTCATCTACCAGAAGGCGCCCTATGCGATCTTCTCGCTGCGCGACGGTGCCAATGTCCGCTCCGCCGACCAGCTTGCCGGGCTCGAAATCGGCAGCGGCGCCGGCAGCTTCACCCAGAAGGTGATCGAGGCCTTCATGGCGCAGAAGGGCATCAAGACGCCGGCCAAGTTCACCAATATCGACCCATCCGCCCGCGTCGGCATGCTTGCGGCCAAGAAGATCCCGGCGGTCGAGACCTTCGTGATGACGCGCCCGGGCGTCGCCAAGGCGGTCGGCTCGTCGAACGCCCGCACCTACCTGCTCGCCAATGACGGGCTCGTGCTCTACTCGAACGGCATCGTCGTGCGCGATGACCTGATCAAGTCGAAGCCGGACGTGATCAAGGCCTTCATCGCGGCCTCGCTGAAAGGCTGGAAGGATACGATCGCCAAGCCGGACGAGGCGGCCGACATCGTCGTCAAGCTCAACAAGGGGCTCGAGAAGGATGTCGTCCTGGAAGAGATCGAGATCGTGAGCGAGCTGGTCAAGACTGACGTTACCGCCAAGAAGGGGCTGGGCGCGATCGACCCCGAGGCGATGGCCTCGTCCGTATCGCTCATCCTCCAGACCCTGCCCGGCGCCAAGCTCGCAGCCGGCGACGTCTACGATGCGACCTTGCTGCCCGCGACGCCGGTTCTTCCGTGACTTCATCCACCGCAGAACCGCAAAGCACGCCCAACGAGGCGGACGACATCTACGGCCGCTTCGTCGGCGTCCGTAAGGTCTTCGGCAAGCAGGAGGGCGCGATGATCGCGCTCTCGGATGTCGACTACGAACTCAGGAAGGGCGAGCTCGTCGCCCTGCTGGGCCCCAGCGGTTGCGGCAAGACCACCTTGCTGCGGATCGTCGCTGGCCTGACGAAGCCCAGCGGCGGCAGCGTCGTGATCCGCGGCCGCGAGGTCACCGAGCCGCAGGACGATTTCGGCTTCGTCTTCCAGAGCCCGAACCTGCTGCCCTGGCGCACCGTGCTCTCGAACGTACTCTTTCCGATGGAGATCAAGGGACGGCTCGACGCCGCGGCAAAGGCGCGCGCCGTCGAGCTCCTGGAGCATGTCGGGCTCGGCAAATTCCTGAAGAGCCGTCCGCACGAGCTCTCCGGCGGCATGAAGCAGCGTGTCGCGCTCTGCCGGGCGCTGATCCACTCGCCATCCCTCCTCCTGATGGACGAGCCCTTCGGCGCCCTCGACGAGCTCACCCGCATGGAGATGCACGAATTGCTGCTCGGCATCCGGCGCCTGACCGGCGCAACCGTGATGTTCGTGACGCACTCGATCTCCGAGGCGGTCTATCTCGCCGACGAGGTCCTCGTCTTCAGCGCCCGGCCTGGCCGCGTCTCCGACCGGATCCGGATCGAGCTGCCCTATCCGCGGGCCGCGAGCCAGCGTTTCACGACGGCCTTCAGCGAGTACGAGCGCCGTGCCGGCGCCGGGCTCGGCGTCCTTCATCACGCGTGACGATCAGCGCCATGAAAATCACCTCCGAAGCCGTCACGCGGGTCGCCTATCCGGTGCTCGGCCTCCTTCTCCTGCTCGGCCTCTGGCAGGGCTACATCGTCCTGTTCGACGTGCCGCAGGCGGTACTGCCGCGCCCGCTCGCAGTCTGGAACGCAACGGTCAACAACCTGCCGCTGCTGCTCTCCGAGGGGCGTGTGACGCTGCTGGAAAGCGTCTACGGCTTCCTGCTCGCCTTCTTCCTCGGCATTCCGATCGCGGTGGCGATTTCCTCGTCGCGCACGCTCAACCTGATGTTCTATCCGCTGCTGATCGCGACGCAGGCCCTGCCCAAGGTCGCGCTGGCACCGCTGATCCTGGTCTGGCTCGGCACCGGCATCGAATCCAAGCTCGCCATCGCCTGGCTCGTCGCCTTCTTCCCGATCGTGGTCGATACCGCGACGGGCCTGCGCTCGACGCCGGCGGAGATGCTAGACTTGGCCGCCTCGGTCCGTGCCACCGGCTGGCAGACCTTCTGGAAAATCAAGTTCCCGGCGGCGCTACCCTTCGTCATCACCGGCTCGAAGGTCGCGATCACGCTCGCCGTCATCGGCGCGGTGATCGGCGAGTTCATCAGCTCGAACGAGGGCCTCGGCAACCTCCTGCTCGTCGCCAATTCGCAAGTGAACACGCCGCTCGCCTTTGCCGCGCTGCTGGCGCTGGCAGTGCTCGGCATGGCGCTCTACGCCGCCGTGGCCTTCGTCGATATCGCGCTGAAGCCGTGGTTCAGCGAAGTCCGGCATTGATGGACGCATCATGACGAAACCCCGTATCGCCCTGCTCATCGGCTCGCTCAGCCGCGATTCGATCAATCGCCGATTGGCCTCGGCACTCACACGGCTCGGCGCCGACCGTTTCGATTTTGGGGAGAGCGATCTCGCCGGGCTCCCGCTCTATAACCGCGACCTGGACCGCGCGCTGCCGGCGGCGGTGCTGGCCTTCAAGCAGGCGATCGAAGCGGCCGATGGCGTGCTGATCGTCTCGCCCGAATACAACCGCTCGGTCCCGTCCGCCCTCAAGAACGCCATCGACTGGGGCTCGCGCCCCTATGGCGCCAATTCCTGGCGCGGCAAGCCGACGGCGATCGCGGGCCTGGCAAGCGGCGCGCTCGGCACGGCGCCGGCCCAGCAGCACCTGCGCAACATCCTCTCGCATCTGGATGTCCATGTGCTGCCGCAGCCGGAAGTCTGCATGGCGATGCGCGACGGGCTGTTCGATGCCGGCGACGAGATCGCCGATCCCGCGACGCGGCAGTTCCTCGACGGCTTCCTTACCCGCTTTTCCGCGCATGTCGCGCGCTTCGCGATGGCCCCAGCATGACCGCCCAGCGTATCGCCCTCGACGTCCACGCCCATCTCATTCCGGTCGGCGCGCCGCTCGCGAGCGTCCCCGGGGTGAGCTGGGACGCGGCGAGCGAAAAGCTCGTCATCGATAGCCATCCGATCGGCATCAAGGCGCTGTTCCATCCGGAAGTGCTGATCGCCTGGATGGACGAGCAGAGTGTCGAGCGCGCCTGGATCTCGGCCCCACCGCCGACCTACCGCCCCGGGCTCGATGCGGGGCAGGCCGAAGCGTGGACGCAATTGCTCAATGACGGGCTCGCGGCGATTGCCGCCGCGCACCCCGACCGACTGGCGCCGCTCTTCCATCTGCCGGTGGCTCATCCGGAATTGGCAGCCCGCATCGTTCGCGAGCGCGCGACCGCCACCGAAGCTCGCTTCTCGATGCCGACGGGCGAACCGGGGCTGATGCTGTCCGACGCCAACTACGCCCCGCTCTGGCAGGCGCTGGATGCCGCCTCTGCGTTCGTCTTCCTGCATCCCGGCGAGGGCTGCGACGGGCGGCTCGACCCGTTCTATTTGCACAATCTCCTGGGCAATCCGAGCGAGACCGCGGTCGCAACCGGTCATCTCGTCTTCGCCGGCGTGCTGGAGCGCCATCCGCGCATCACCATCTGCCTCGCCCATGCCGGCGGGACCGTGCCGGCCGTGGCAGGGCGCTGGCAGCGTGGGTTCGAGACCGGGCGGCCGGGCCTGGATACGCAGGTCGAGGCGCCGGCACAGGCACTGCGCCGCTTCTGTGTGGATTGCATCGCGCATGACGATACGCTGCTCGATCTGGCGGCTTCGGTGTTCGGTCCGGAGCGGATCGTCTTCGGCTCCGACTGGCCGTTCCCGATGGGGGTGATCAAGCCGCATGAGCAGCTCGCCGGCCTCAGCGAGAGCCGGCGCCGGGCGATCTTCTGCGACAACCCCGCCAAGCTGACAGCCTGACATGAAAAAGGGCCGGCTCCGAGGAGCCGGCCCTGTCGCTTGATGGACGCGCCCTTCAGGGCGTGACGTCGCTGTCTCCAGCGAGGTCATGCTCGACAAGGCGATTGCGCAGTTCGCCCAGGCCCTCGGCCCGGACCACGACCTCGTCGCCCGCCTTGAGGAAGATCTGCGGCTCGCGCGCATTGCCGATGCCGCTCGGCGTGCCCGTCAGCAGGACATCGCCCGGATGCAGCGTCATGCCGAAGGAGAGCTCGGCGATGAGCTCATCGACCGGGAAGGCCATCTGCGCGGCGATGGCATTCTGCATCAGCTCGCCGTTGAGCAGGCATTGCAGCCTGACCTTGGGCAGATCAATCTCGTCCGGTGACACCACGAAGGGGCCGAGCGGCATGGTGCTGTCGATGCTCTTGCCCTTCAGCCATTGCCCGCCATGGCGCCGCTGCAGGTCGCGCTGCGAGACGTCGTTGGCGAGGCAGAAGCCGAAGATGTGCTCATGCGCCCGCGAGCGCGGGATGCTGCGGCCGCCCTTGCCGATGATGATCGCGATCTCGGCCTCGTAGTCCCATTTCAAGGAGATGCGGGCGTCGAAGGCGATATCGTCCTGCGGGCCGATCACCACATCGGGTGATTTCGTGAAGAAGGTCGGCGCTTTCGGGCGGTCGACATCCTGCCCCTCGCGCTTGCCCTTGCTCTCCTCGAAATGGTCCCAGTAGTTCCAGCCGGTGCAGAGCACGTCACGCCGGAAACGGCGCACCGGCGCAGCCAGTGCTGCGCCTGCCAGCGGCAGCCGCGCGCCCTCGTCGAGGCTCGCGACGATCAGCGCCTGCCGCTCGCTGTGCGGCAGGCCGATGAAGGCGACGAGGTCGCCGGCGCCCGGCTCCAGCAGGACGATCTGGTCGCCGACGACGAGGCCGAGCCGCTCGCCGCCATCATGGCGCAGGTTGACGTAGCGCATCTGCGGCTCAGTCCGGAATGACCGCGATGGCGTTGATCTCGATCAGATAATCCGGCGAGGTCATCTTGCAGATCTCGACCATGGTCGAGGCCGGGGCGATGCCGGTGAAGTACTCGCGCCTGACCTTATGGATCGCGTCGAAATGCTCCATGTTGCGGACATAGACGTCGACGCGGCAGATGTCGTCGAGCGTGCCGCCGGCCTCCTCGACCGCAGCCTTCAGATTCTCGCAGACCTGCCGGGTCTGCTCCGAGACATCGCCGACGCCGGCGATCGAGCCGTCGGCGCGGCGCGAGGTCATGCCGGAGAGGAAGACGAGGCGGCCGCGTGCCTCGATCGCGGTGGCCTGCGAGAAATGGCCGTTCGGCTGGCGCAGCTTGGCGCTGGTGATCTGTTGCTTGGCCATGTCGGAACTCCTTGGGATCAGGACAGGGAAGACGGAAAGGGAACGCCGAGCCGCTCGGCGGCGGCGCGCAAGGCCGAGAGCGTCGCCGGCGCGATGCGGCAATTGCCATCGAAGTCGCGATGCGCACGGGCGGCACGGTCACCGGGCATGCGGATCGGCGCCCCGCCCGGAGCGGGTTTCGAGCCGCGGATGCGCTCGGCGAAGCCGGAGGCCGCCGCCTCGAACTCGCCCAGCGGCCGAAAGCCGGCGATGTCGATGGCGATGAAGAGGTTCGCGCTGGCATAGGGCTCGGAGAGATCGCCATAGAGCGGGCGCACGGCATCGCCGATGGCGCCGCCCGACAGCCCGCCCGCGAGCAGGTCAACCATCACGGCGAGGCCGAAGCCCTTGGCGCCGGCGGCTGGCAAGAGCATGCCCTTGATCGCCTCGGCCGCGTCGGTCGTCGGCAGGCCATCGGCGGTCGCGGCCCAGCCTTCCGGGATCGGCTCGCCGCGGCTCTGCGCCAGCCTGATCTTGCCCATGGCGCCGGCGCTCATGGCGAGATCGAGCACGAGCGGCTCGCCGCCGGTGGGCACGGCGATGGCGAGCGGGTTGTTGCCGACGACGCGCTCGGCCCCGCCCGGCGCCGGCAGCAGCGGGCGGGTATTGGCCATCACGATGCCGATCTGACCGGAGAGCGCGATCTTGCGCGCGAAACGCCCGGCGGCGCCGAAATGGAAGGCGTTGCGGACGGCAACGGCGGCGAGGCCATGCGTCGCCGCTCGCTCCACTGCGAGCTCGGAAGCCCGCTCGGCCGTGACCTGACCGAGCGCATTGGCAGCGTCGATTGTGAGGCGCGCACCGGCATCGACCACGATCTCGCCCTTCGCCGCAGCATCGACCGAGCCCTTCTCGATGCGCTCGAGATACATCGGCAGCAGCATCAGACCGTGCGAGCCGAGGCCTTCGATGTCGGCATCGACCAGGGCCTCGGCGACCAGGCTCGCATGGTCAGCAGGAGCGCCGACGTTAACGAGTAGCGCCTGAGCCAGGTCGCGCAGTGCGGCGGCTGGCTGGAAAGCGGGATTGTTCATGATGCGGGCCTCGTCTCGACCGAGGATCAATGAGCGTCGCGCTCGTCGGTGTACCAGGACGGCGTCTGCGGGTAGTGCGGGCCGTCATAGATCTCGACCACGACCGTCTCCTCGATCGCAAGGCTCGGGCCGTGCACATTGCCCTTGGGATTGCAGTAGAAGCTGCCGGGCTTCAGCGTGACGCCGGTCGCCGTGTATTCGAAATGGCCGGAGAGGCAGAACATCATCTGGTTCGATGCATGGGAGTGCGGCTTGGGAATGCCCGCGCCTTTCTCGAAGCGGATCAGGGCGACGGATGCGCCGGTCGCCTCGTCCCGCCACAGCATCTTCTCGTGCACACCCTTCAACGACTTTTCCCGCCAGGGCATGTCGTTCGTCTGGACCAGGATTTCCTCGAGGCTCGGAGCGCCGGCGGGGAGCTGCATGATGGACCCTTCTTTCAAGCTGTCACGCTTACGATGTCCGTCATGATATTTCACATGATGTCTAATGCAAGCCGCAAAGCGCCGCCGCGCCCAGATTTTGTCTGGGCGAGGAAACCAAGGGTCGAGGCTGGGGCGAGCGAAGCGTCCGAGCGCTCACGCGGCAATGCGAGCGGTACCGCCCAACGCGCTGAAAGATGCCTAGCGGGCGTGCGGCGAGGGAACGCGCTTTGGCGCGTGCTGCTGCAGGAGAACCACCCGCTCGCGAAGCCCGCTGAGATGATCGCGCATCGCGGCTGCGGCCGCCCCTGGGTCATGCACTTCGATCGCGGCAAGGACGGCGCGGTGCTGGCGGTCGGATGCGTCGGTATCGAGCGTCTGCCAGAGATGCAGATACCAGGCGCGGATCGAGCGCTCGTGAAGGGCCTTGGCGAAGTCACCGAGGATGCGCGACTGGGACATGTCGCTGATCTTGGAATGGAAAGCGCGGTCGCATTCGACGAAAGCGTCGATCCGGCCGCCGCCGTGAGGATCATCCCGGTGATGATCGAGGATGGCCCAGGCCTCCTTGATATCCTCGGGCCGCGCGTGCTCGGCAGCGCGTGCCGCGATTGCAGGCTCGACGACGAGCCGTGCGTCGAGAATCTCGATCACTTGCCCCATCGAGTCGGGCTGGATGATCACGCCCTTGCGCGGCACGACATCGACGAGGCCTTCGGCCTGCAATCGTTGCAGCGCCTGGTGGACGGGCGTGCGGCCCATCTCCAGTTGCTCGCAGATCGACGCTTCGTTGAGATATTGGCCGGGCGCGAAGAACAGGGTGATGATCCGGTCCTTGATGGCGATGTAGGCCTGCTCGGACAGCGGGAGTGACTCTTTCTTGCTTTTGCCGCGCTGCGCCGGACGACGCTTTTGCCCGCTCTCGCCCTTCTTTGCCGTCATCGCATCATGCCGCAGATATGCCTGTTGATATTCCAGTGCTTCGACAATTCATTACCGTCGAAGCGAGAGCTGAGCAAATCGCGCGGATAGTGTGCAACCTCCCTCGAAAATCCCACCGGTCCGCTCCCCACTAGAAGGATGCCCTGGCGATCGGCCGCCTGATGGCGGGCACGACAGCGGGCAGCGAGGTGGTGGAGGATTATGGCCACATCGGGCTGACCCTGCGCCAACATCCAGTTGCATTCCTGAGATCGGAATTCGAGCGCGCCGGCGGATTGTGACCTGTGCCGATGCGGTCGCCTCCCATGATCGACGTTGGGTCGATGTAGCTGGCCTTGTGCCCGCCGGCTTGCATGGGAGGGCTCGTGCCTACGGGCCAGCCATCGAACCATCGATCTCGCAGGTCATGCAGGCGTCATCCACGGCGGATAGCTGGGCGCCACCTTGAGAGGCCAAGCATGACTCGTAAAAACGTTCTTCTGATCGTCGTCGACCAGTGGCGAGCCGATTTCGTACCGCATCTGCTGCGCGCTCGCGGCCAGGAGCCTTTCCTAAAGACCCCGAACCTCGACAGGCTCTGCGCGGAAGGAGTGACCTTCGCCAACCACGTCACCGCCTGCGTGCCCTGCGGCCCGGCCCGCGCCAGCCTGCTGACCGGCCTCTACCTGATGAACCATCGCGCGGTTCAGAACACCGTCCCGCTCGACCAGCGGCATTTCAACCTCGGCAAGGCGCTGCGTGCCATCGGCTATGATCCGGCGCTGATCGGCTACACCACGACGACTCCGGATCCGCGCTCGACCGCGAAGCAGGATCCGCGTTTCCTCGTGCTCGGCGACCTGATGGACGGCTTCCGTTCGGTCGGCGCCTTCGAGCCGAACATGGACGGCTATTTCGGCTGGGTCGCCCAGAACGGCTTCGAGCTGCCGCCCAATCGCGAGGACATCTGGTTGCCCGAGGGCGAGGATGCCGTGCCCGGGGCGACCGAGCGCCCGGCGCGCATCCCGAAGGAGCTGTCCGACTCGTCCTTCTTCACCGAGCGCGCGTTGACCTACCTCAAGGGCCGGGCCGGCAAGCCGTTCTTCCTGCATCTCGGCTATTACCGGCCCCATCCCCCCTTCGTCGCACCGGCGCCTTATCACGAGATGTACCGGGCGCAGGACATGCCGGCGCCCATCCGGGCTGAATCGCCCGAGGTCGAGGGCGCCCAGCATCCGCTGGTCAAATACTATGTCGACGCGATCAAGCGCGGCTCGTTCTTCCACGGCGCCGAGGGTTCTGGCGCGACGCTCGACGAGGCGGAGATCCGCCAGATGCGCGCGACCTATTGCGGGCTGATCAGCGAGATCGACGACTGCCTCGGCCAGGTCTTCGCCTATCTCGACGAGACCGGGCAGTGGGACGATACACTGGTCGTCTTCACCAGCGACCATGGCGAGCAGCTCGGCGACCATCATTTGCTCGGCAAGATCGGCTTCCACGACGAGAGCTTCCGCATTCCGCTCGTCGTCAAGGACCCGCAAGGTGCCGCGGGCCGGCGCGGCGCGATCGAGGAGGCCTTCACCGAGAGCGTCGACGTGATGCCGACGATCCTCGACTGGCTCGGCGGCGAGGCGCCGCGCGCCTGCGACGGGCACTCGGTGATGCCGTTCACACAAGGGGTTCATCCGGCGGACTGGCGCACCGAGCTGCACTATGAATACGACTTCCGCGACGTGCATTATTCCGAGCCGGAAAAGGTGCTCGGGCTCGGCATGGATGAATCCAGCCTCTGCGTCGTGCAGGACGAGAACTACAAATACGTCCATTTCGCCGCCCTGCCGCCACTGTTCTTCGACCTGCGCAGCGACCCCAACCAGTTCGTCAACCTGGCGGAGGACGTAGGCTACGCGGCGCTGGTGCGTGATTACGCCCAGAAGGCGCTGTCCTGGCGGCTGACCCATGCCGACCGGACCCTGACCCATTTCCGCTCCAGCCCGCAGGGGCTGGAAGAGCGCAATCCCAACGCAACCGAAACAGGAGACCAGTCATGGTCGGCTCCCTCACTCGCCGCAGCGCAATAGCGCTCGGCGGTTCCGCCCTCATCCTGCCCTCGCGCTTTGCGATCGCGCAGGCTGAGAACCGGCCGTCGATCACCATCGCGGTCCAGAAGATCGCCAACTCCAACCTGCTCGACGTGCTGCGCGAGCAGTCCAATGTCGGCGAGCGCATCTTCTTCTCGTCGCTGTGGGAAGGGCTGATCGGCCGCAACTGGACCGGCAATCTGGAAAGCGTGCCGGGCCTCGCGACCGAGTGGAAGCGCATCGACGACAAGACGGTCGAGCTCAAGCTGCGCCGGGGCGTGAAATTCCATAATGGCGATGAGCTGACCGCCGAGGACGTTGCCTTTACCTTCGGCAAGGAGCGCATGTTCGGCGAGACGCAGCCCTCCGCCGGCAAGACCATCTCCGTCGATTTCGTCGTCGGCGGCGGCCGCGCCAGCAAGGAACTGCCGCCCGAGGTCCCGGCTGTCGCGCGCCGCTCCTGGCCGGCCCTGCTCGGCATCCAGATCATCGACAAGTACACGGTGCGTTTCGTCAACGGCACGCCGGATGTCACCCTGGAAGGCCGCATCTCGCGCTATGGCAGCGAGATCATGAACCGCCGCGCCTTCGAGGAGGCCAAGACCTATAGCGACTGGGCGATGAAGCCCGTCACGACCGGCCCCTACCGCGTCGCCGAATACCGACCCGACGTGTCGCTGCTGCTCGAAGCCCATGACGAATACTGGGGCGGCCGCCCGCCGCTGAAATCGATCCGCTTCATCGAAGTGCCGGAGACCGCCTCGCGCATCAACGGCCTGCTCTCGGGCCAGTACCAGTTCGCCTGCGACATCCCGCCGGACCAGATCTCGCAGATCGAGAAGAATGCCGCCTTCGAGGTCCAGGGCGGCACGATCCTGAACCATCGCCTGACGGTGTTCGACAAGAATCACGTCCAGCTGCAGAACCCGCTCGTGCGCCGGGCCATGACCCATGCGATCGATCGGCAGGCCATCGTCGACTCGCTCTGGGCCGGGCGCACCGTGGTGCCGAAGGGCCTGCAATGGCCCTATTACGGCGACATGTTCGTCTCCGACTGGTCGGTGCCGGCCTTCGACCTCAAGGTCGCCAAGGATCTGGTCAAGCAGTCGGGCTACAAGGGCGACCCGATCCCCTATCGCCTGCTGAACAACTACTACACCAACCAGACTGCCACCGCGCAGATCCTGGCCGAGATGTGGAAGGAAGCCGGGCTCAACGTCGAGATCCAGGTCAAGGAGAACTGGCAGCAGATCCTCGAGCGGACCCCGACGCGCGCCGTGCGCGACTGGTCGAACTCGGCGCCGTTCAACGACCCGGTCTCGTCGATGGTCAGCCAGCACGGTCCCAACGGCCAGCAGCAGCAGGCCGGCGAATGGACCAATGCCGAGCTGAACACGCTCGCCGTCGAACTGGAAACCTCGACGGACCGTGCCCGCCGCAAGGCAGCCTTCCGCCGCATGCTGGAAATCGCCGAGCGCGAGGACCCGGCCTATACGGTGCTGCACCAGAACGCGACCTTCACGGCAAAGCCGAAGGCGCTCGCCTGGAAAGCGTCGCCCGCCTTCGCCATGGATTTCCGCGCCGAGAACTGGGGCGGGCGCAGCTGAAGCCGGCATCATCGACGGCGCGACCTCAGGGGGCGCGCCGTTTTCTTTTTGGATGTTCGAGGAGGTCGTCATGACCGGTCTCACCAGCCGTGAGACAAGCCCGCTCGTCGCCATTCGCGACCTTGCGGTCTCGTTCGACGGCGTCAAGGTGCTGCACGGCATCGACCTCAGCGTTCATCGCGGCGAGGCTGTCGGCCTCGTCGGCGAGTCCGGCTGCGGCAAATCCGTGACCTGGCTGGCGGCCCTCGGCCTTCTGCCGAAGAAGGCGACGATCACCGGCAGCGTCATGCTCGATCGACGCGAACTGATCGGCGCGGCGCCGGCCACGCTCGACAGCGTGCGTGGCGGGAGGATCGCCATGATCTTCCAGGATCCGGCCAGCGCGCTGAACCCGGTGATCAAGCTCGGCCGGCAGGTCGGCGAGGCGCTGGCGCTGCATGGCGGGCTCTCCGGCAAGGCGATCCGCGCCGAGGCGAAGCGGCTGTTCGATCTCGTCGGCATTCCCGACGCTGCCCGCCGGCTCGACGCGTTCCCGCACGAACTGTCCGGCGGCCAGAACCAGCGCGTGATGATCGCGATGGCGCTCGCCGGCAAGCCCGACATCCTGGTCGCCGACGAGCCGACGACGGCGCTCGATGCGACGATCCAGGCGCAGATCCTCGAATTGCTGACCAGGATCAGGCGCGAAACCAACATGTCGCTGGTGCTGATCAGCCACGATCTCGGCGTGATCTCGGAGACCTGCGACCGCGTCTGCGTGATGTATGCCGGCCGCATCATCGAGACGGCGGCAGCCGAGGCGCTCTTCGAGCAGCCGCTGCACCCCTATACGCAGGGCCTGCTTGCCGCGCTGCCGCCGCTCGAAGGCGTGCGCCGGCGGCTCGTCCCCGTCGAGGGCAACGTGCCCGAGCCCTGGAACCTGCCGCCGGGCTGCTCCTTTGCGCCTCGCTGTCCGCGCCGGATCGACGCTTGCCACATGCGCGTGCCGCTGCTGGATCCGAAAGCCCCGGACCGGCGGGCCGCTTGCATCATGACACCGCCTCTGGCGCCGTCGCGGCGCCAGCCGGAGCCCGTCTACGCATGAGCAGCGCTCCCTTGCTTCAGGCGCGCGGCGTTGCCCGCCGCTATGCCATGCGACAGGGCCTGTTCGGCAAGTCGGTCGATGTCCGCGCCGTCGATGGTGTCTCGCTGACGGTGGAACGCGGCCGCACGCTCGGGCTCGTCGGCGAATCCGGCTCTGGCAAATCGACGACCGGGCGGCTCGCGCTCGGGCTGGAGCCGCCTGACGACGGCGACGTCCTGTTCAAGGGTGCGCCGATCCCGCCGACCGGCACGCTGGCCTGGCGCCAGATGCGTGCCCGCATGCAGATGATCTATCAGGATCCGCTGGGCGCGCTCGACCGGCGCCTGTCCATCCTTGAACAGGTGCGCGAGCCCTATGACGTGCACGGCATCGGCGAGGCCGAGGAGCGCGACGCCATGGCGCTCGCCTTGCTCCAGGCGGTCGGCCTGCGCGCCGATCAGGGCCGCCGTTATCCGCATGAGCTGTCGGGCGGCCAGCGCCAACGCGCGGTGATCGCGCGGGCGCTCGCGACCAAGCCGGACCTCCTGGTCTGCGACGAACCGGTCTCGGCGCTCGACGTCTCGATCCAGGCGCAGGTCGTCAATCTGCTGGTCGACATCCAGCAGGAGCTCGGCCTCGGCATGCTGTTCATCAGCCATGATCTCAAGGTGATCCGCCAGGTAAGCCACCGCGTCGCGGTGATGTATCTCGGGCGCATCGTCGAGGAAGGCGATGCCGATCTCCTGCTCGCCAGCCCGTCACACCCCTATACCGAGGCGCTGGTCTCGGCTTCGCCAGTGCCCGGCCGCCGCGCCCATCCGCGCATCGTGCTGCAGGGCGATCCGCCCAACCCGGCGGCGCGGCCCTCCGGCTGCGCTTTCCATCCGCGCTGCCATGCGGTTCGCGAGCGCTGCAAGGTCGAAAGCCCAGCCTTGATGCCGCTGCCGGACGGGCGCCTGACCGCCTGCCATGTCGCCCATGACCAGGCCAATTTCCTGAAAGCCGCAAGCTGATGCTGCGCTTCTTCTTCATCCGGCTGTGCCGCGCAGCGCTGACGGTCGCGCTCGTCGTCACCTTCGCCTTCATCGTGCTCAGGATGTCGGGCGATCCGGCGCTGATCATCATGAGCGTCGATGCGCCGCCTGAAGCCATCGCCGCCTTCCGCAAGGCCTGGGGTCTCGATGATCCGATCTGGCTGCAATATCTGCGCTATTTCTCCGCGATCGGCCAAGGCGAACTCGGCCAATCGATGCGCGATGGGCGCCCGGCGATGCAGCTCGTGCTCGAGCGCATCCCGGCCACCCTGGCACTGACCTTGCCGGCGCTCGCCCTCAAGCTCGGCATCGGCATCCCCGCCGGCATCTACGCCGCGCTTCATCGCGACAGCCTGATGGATCGCATCGTGATGGTGACGGCGGTCGCAGGATTCACGGTTCCCAGCTTCGTGCTCGGCCTCGTCCTGGTGCTGGTCTTCTCGGTCCAGCTCGGCTGGCTGCCCTCGGGCGGGCAGGAGAGCTGGCGCCACGCCATCCTGCCGGTGCTGACGCTCGGCATCGGCGGCGCAGCCGTGCTGGCGCGCTTCACGCGCAGCGCCATGCTCGAGGTGCTCGGCCAGTCCTATATCCGCACCGCCAGCGCCAAGGGCGTGCCATGGCCTCGCGTCGTGCGCGGCCATGCCCTACCCAACGCCGCCGTGCCGACGGTCACGGTCGTCGGCTTCATGGTCGGCAGCCTGATCGCCGGCGCGGTCGTGGTCGAGAGCGTGTTCTCCTGGCCCGGCGTCGGGCGGCTGCTCGTCGTCGCCGTGGCCAACCGGGATCTTGCCGTGGTGCAATGCGTCCTGCTGCTGGTCGCGATGACCATGGTCAGCGCCAATCTCATCGTCGACCTGCTCTACGGCGTGCTCGATCCGCGTCTGCGCAGCAGCGCCAAGGCCGGAGGGCACTGAAGATGGCCGATGTCACCGTGACCGCCTTGCCCGCCGCCGATGCCGACAGGCCGAAGCCCAGGCACCGCATCCCGCTGCTGGTGTGGTGCGGATTGATCTGGATCGCCTTCATCATCATCGTCGCACTCTTCGCCGACTGGCTCACGCCCTACCGTTTCACCGCCTATGACCTGCGCAACAGGCTGGCCTTGCCCTTCCATCCGCTGCATTGGCTCGGCACCGACGAGCTCGGCCGCGACGTGCTGTCGCGCCTGATCATTTCGGTGCGCATCTCGCTGCTGGTGGCGTTCGGCGCGACCATCATCTCGGCTGTGCTGGGAACCTTGATGGGCTTCCTTGCCGCGCATTTTCGCGGGATCGTCGAGCAGTTCGTCCTGATGCTGGCGGACTTCCAGGCGGCGATGCCGTTCCTGATCCTGGCGCTGTCGGTGCTCGCCTTCTTCGGCAATGCGCTGCCGCTCTTCATCGGCCTGATGGGGCTCTATGGTTGGGAGCGCTATGCCCGCATCGCACGTGGGCTCGCCATATCGGCGGGCGCGCAGGGCTATGCCGGCGCGGTGCGCCAGATCGGCGCCTCGCCGGCGCGCGTCTATCTCAAGCACATCCTGCCCAACATCGCCTCGACGCTGATCGTCTCGATGACGCTGACCTTCCCGGAAGTGATCCTGCTCGAAAGCGGGCTCTCCTTCCTCGGCCTCGGCGTACAGCCGCCGATGACGAGCCTCGGCAACATGGTGGGCTATGGCCGCGAATATCTGACCCGCGCGCCCTGGATCATGCTGGCGCCGGCCTGCACGATCGTGCTGACGACGCTCGCCGTCAGCCTCGTCGGTGACTGGCTGCGCGACAGGCTCGACCCGACGCTGCGCTGAATGGATAATTCGGCTGCCGTCATGATCGAGCCTTCGGCCTGCTGGTCAACCAGAGCGCCGGAAACGTGACGTTCGCCAATTCGGATATGCACCAGTTTCAGCCTGGCCATCGGCTTCCCCGAAACCGGACATTGGCAGAGTCAGCTATGGGCCATACGCGGCCATAACCGAGTTGCGAAACGGTCTGATTCCGAAGCTAATCCGTCTCTGGCCTTCCGGCTGCTGAAGGGCCAATCTTGGACCGCTACATCGATCAAGCGCCTAGAATACTGAATCTGCCTTGTCATGGCGAACTCCCGGAAAGCAGACGCTCCGGAAGTCAGGAATGGGCCAACTCCGGCTGCCCGGTTGCGGGCCTCAGGATACTGCCCGAAAGCAGACTCCCTCGATGTCAGCAATGGGCCAATTCTCGACAGAAAATTGGCCACTGCGGTTGTCGTGCGGAACCGCAGTCGCGCGGGGCCGAGCAGAGAAACGGCCTTCAAAGCGTCCAAATTTTCTCGGTCGGCGCGAAACAGAGAATGACGCTGCGCCGTCAAGCCGCGGGAGTACCGGCTTTTTCGAGGAAGGCTGCGCTGAGAGCTGAAGCTAAGAAACGAGCTGGCGGTGGGGGCAGGTCGGCGGGAACTCTTCTCTCATCATTCACGCCGAGCCCAGCAGGAGCTGCTCACCTAGCGGTCCGACTTGCTCTCGTTGGGAACAGGCAAGTCCGGTGCGAACAGGCAACCGCGGTGCAATGAAGTTTTCTTCGTCAGGACAGTGAGTTAGGGCTGCATGGAGGTATTAGCCCTGCTGTGAGTTTCGTCTTCATCACCGAGAACAGTGCTTGCTGCTGCGCGTTGGTGGGATGCGATTGCCGCTATCCGGGATGCGATTGTTGTTTGGCGAGACCGCTGTGGCGTCGAGCCGAACGAGATTGTAGGCGAGCGCCGCTGGATCGCTATTTCGCGTATTCGGATTGCGCTGAGCTGAAGATGGATTGCTGATTTGCGAGCGAAGGTGTCGCTTGGTGGGATGATACTGATTGGGCTCAGGTCTGTCTTCTAATCTCGGGCGCCCGCGAGTGATTCGTGCGGTCAGCGGCAGTCCAAGCGACAATTTCGGTAGCGAGCAGGGTTCTTTAAAGAGGATGGATTGGATTTTTTGAAGTATTTCTGGTTTTTGAAATTTTAGAAGAGTCTTTCAAACGCGTTTCAAACAGAGATTTAGCCAGCCCTATGTAAGTTTTCCGAGTAAGCTTCTTTTGCCTTGCTCTTCGCCACTTTTTAGGCGTGCCTATGTACTCAAGGCAGCAGAGCAAGGAGCTCCGTATGAAATCGGAGGGCCCGAATATCGAAATGATGGCGGTGTCTGCGTTGCGTCCGTATTCCGGCAACGCTAGGCGCCATTCCCGCAAGCAGATCCGCCAGATAGCCGCGAGCATGCAGCGGTTCGGCTTCACCAACCCGGTGCTGATCAGCGACCATGGCGAGATCATCGCCGGGCACGGCCGAGTGTTGGCGGCTAAAGAGCTTGGCCTTGAGACGGTGCCGGCCTTGCGACTATCGCATCTTTCGGCTGACGAGCGGCGCGCCTACGTCCTCGCCGACAACAAGCTTGCCCTCAACGCGGGGTGGGATCATGAAATTTTGGCCATTGAGCTGGGCGCTTTGATCGACCTTGAGTTCGACGTATCGTTCACCGGCTTCTCTTTGGCCGAGATCGACCTGACGCTTGATCAGGCTCGCGACGCCAAGACTGACGACCTGCAATCAGCTGACTTGGTACCATCTCTGCCGAGCGTGGCGACGACGCACCGTGGCGAGCTCTGGTTGCTCGGTCGTCACCAGCTGCTCTGCGGAGACGCGCGCTCGCGGGAGGACATCGATCGCTTGCTTGGCGATGGCCGTGCCGATCTCGTCTTCACCGACCCGCCCTACAACGTCCCTATCGACGGTCATGTCGGCGGTCTCGGCGCCATCCGACATCGCGAGTTTGCGATGGCCGCTGGCGAGATGACGTCGGCCGAGTTTGCGCAGTTTCTTTCAATCACGCTCTCGAATGCTGCGGCCGTCTGCAAAGATGGTGCGATTGCCTTCGTCTGCATGGACTGGCGCCATATGCGGGAGCTTCTGGATGCTGGCGAAGCTGCCTTCAGTGAACTCAAAAACCTCTGTGTCTGGAATAAGAGCAATGGCGGCATGGGCAGCTTCTATCGTTCGAAGCACGAGCTGATTTTCGCGTTCAAGGTTGGCGCGGCCCCGCACACCAATAACTTTGGTCTGGGGGAAACCGGACGCTACCGTACCAATGTCTGGGACTACCCGGGGATCAGCAGTGTTGGCAGCGCGCGGATGGACGAGCTTGCGATGCACCCAACTGTCAAGCCATCTGCGCTCGTCGCTGATGCGATCAAGGACTGCACCCGCCGTGGCGAGATCGTGCTGGATATCTTTGGTGGCTCTGGCACGACGTTGATCGCGGCCGAGACCTGCGGTCGCGTGGCGCGCTTGCTCGAATACGATCCTGTCTATTGCGACACCATTATCGCACGCTGGGAAAAGTTCACGGGAAAGCACGCGACCCTGGTGAGCACCGGTCAGCGTTTCGAGGATGTCGCAGACGAGCGGCGCCGCGCCGCCGTCGCAGCTTGAGCGCACGCGTATGTCGAAGAGCAAGGGCCGCCGCGGCACCGATAGGGAACGAGCGTTCGAGGACCTAAAGGAAGGACTTTTCTTCGCAGGTACGCACTCTACGCCGAATAATGGACGCTTCCAGAAAGGCCAATCTGGCAATCCCAAAGGTCGGCCAAGGCGCTCGCAGGAGCCTGCCGTGCCGATCGGCATGCAACCGACGATGGCCCTTCTGCTGAGCGCGGCAAAACGGCCGGTTCAGATTCGTGATGGCGAGACGCATTCGCAGATCAGTGCCGGGGAGGGACTGATCCGCGCTATGTTTGCCACTGCGCTGAAAGGGCATCCTTATGCGCAGCGCACGCTTTTGGAGAAGCTCGACCGGGCAGAACGGGATGAAGCGCGTGAGATCACTGAAGAGCACACGTTTTGGGAGGAGTATCAGGATCGACGCCGTAGCCAGTTGATCGCCGCCCGGGAGACTGGGGAAGCGATCGAGCCCGTGCTGCCGCACCCGGATGACATCGTCATCGAGCCAGGCCAGCGCGTGCGTTTCATCGGCCCTGTAAACGAGGAGCAGGCTGTCAAATTCGATGAATGTTGCCGGCTGCGTGACGTGCTGCTGCTGCAAGACGCGCTTGACCAGAAGCTATCTGTGGCGAGCGGTACCTGGCGGTCAGCAGAACGTCCGGGTGGAGCCTTGCTATTGGCCGTTGTCATCAACAGCTTGCTGCCCAAACGACTGCAGATCAGCGAGGGTCTGCTGACACTGCGGATGATGCAGCACGAGGCTGCCTCGCAACGTCAGCTCTTGAAGGATGTCTTTCAAAGCTGGCGCGCTCTCGGCGTCCATCGTCAGCGAGGCCTGTCGTTCCCGTCGTTGGACCAGGTCCGGTACGCGCTGGAATTGCGTTTCGCGCTGATCGCAGCGTTTCGAGACGGTAAGCTCGATGCCGAGGCCATCAGGCGTGGAGAGTTCGATGAAGAAGCGCATGCTTTCATCGATGAGTGGCGCTGAGCTACGAACGCGGCCTTGCTCGACGCAGAAAAGACGGGATTGCACGCGTTGTCAGGCATTCCTTTTCCGCTTCTAGGGCGCCGGATATGGCCGAGCTACTTGCCTATTGCGAACCGGGTGACGCGCCGCGTCAGCGTTTGCGGCTCCTGATAAACTGGCTCCGGATCACGCCGACGCCTGATCTGCCGTGCGGCCTGTCCTCAGCCTTTGAGATTGGCCTATTCCTGGGTGAGGTGCCGCTCTTCAACCGATCCGCCTATGCGCGCGAAGACGCTCCTGCGCAGTCGCTGCGAGACGGGTATTTCTATGGCGAGAGCGAGGACTGCCAGATCTTGCGCGACTTGCGTGAGGTCCTCGCGACCGGGCGCACAGCCGATATCGAGGACTTGTTGGAGCCTGCGATCCGGCTGGTGATCGGTCGCGATATCTTGGGACGCGGCAAGGTCGGGGACGGCGAGCCGCCAGATTTCTTTGAGGTGCTGGTGGTCGTCCAGGCGGGCGGGCCTTGGGCAGGCGGCATCCGCGGGCCGAGTGGGCCGGCGGTCTGGCTCGAAGTCGAGCGATCTGAACTTGAGCGCTTTTTCGATCAGCTGCAGGCCGAGGCGCCTCGCAGCCGAATGGAGAGCGGCGACTAATTCGCTTCACTTCGCCGCCACGGCAAGCATTGCTATGGTCGTCGCCGCGGCGAAGGCGGCGCGCGATCAGATCTGCCCCGCCGGCGCTGTCCGGTCCGGGGCTTCGGCTGGTGACGGGGCAGGCGCTCCGTTGCAACCGAGCGGAGATCTGATCATGAGTTCGCATACCCTTACCGATACTCAACTGGTGCTACTCTCGGCCGCTGCCCAGCGCGAGGATCTGCGCATCATTCTGCCCGAGCGCTTGCGCGGCGGCGCTGCTCAGAAGGTTCTGGCGACGCTCGCCGACAAAGGGCTGATCGAGGCGATGACTGCGGTGGAGGAGCCGCGCCCGCTTCACGAACCTGATGAGCCGGGCGCTACTGCGTTTCGGATCAGTCAGCATGGCCTTGCGAGTCTGGGCTTGGGAGAGCTGCAGGAGACTGGGTCAGGCGGAGGTCCAGAGGGTGACGAGGCGGCGGACGCAGACACTGCCGAACCCGTAGCCCGGTCGGCGCCGCGGCCCGGAACCAAGCTCGCCAGCGTCTTCTCGCTGCTAGAGCGCGCGGAAGGCGCCAGCATAGATGAACTGACGGGCGCCACTGGCTGGCTGGCGCACACGACTCGTGCCGCGCTGACTGGACTGCGCAAGCGCGGCATCGCGGTTGTTCGGAGCAAGCGTGAGGATGGCGCGACCGCCTACTACCTGACTTCTGGCGCAGTGGCGGCGACGGACGGGCAGGGATCATAATGGGCCGCCCCGCTCGCGTTGAGGCTGAGGGCAGCGCCCTCGCCTTGGCTGCCGAATTGGCACAGCTTGAGAACCTTGACCTCGACGCCCTGCGCTCGCACTGGCTCAAGATAACTGGGAAGCCGGCGCCACGAGCGTTTCGGCGCAAGCTGCTGATCCCGGCACTGGCCTACGAGATCCAAGTCGCCGCCTATGGCGGCCTGTCTGCTGCGCTGAAGCGTCGCCTGCGCGATCTTGCGGTGGCAGCGCGCGACGGACGCTTCGATGACGCTTTGGGAACGCCAGCGATCAAGCCGGGAACACTGCTTCTCCGGGTTTGGCAGGGTAAAACCCATCGCGTCATGGTTATGAGTGATGGCTTCGCCTGGAACGGCCGGACCTATCGCTCGCTCTCCAGCATCGCCAAGGCGATCACCGGCACGAACTGGAACGGCTGGTTGTTCTTCGGCCTGAAACGCAGCGATGGCCGCAACAAGAATGCTGCCAAAGCGAAATCCGAAGCTGGAGCTGACGACCGTGCTTGATCGGGTCAGTGGCAAGGTGCGAATGATCCGCTGCGCCATCTATACGCGCAAGAGCTCGGAAGAGGGGCTGGAGCAGGACTTCAACTCGCTCCATGCCCAGCGCGAGGCCTGCGAGGCCTATGTCGCCTCGCAACGCCATGAAGGCTGGAAGGCTCTGGCGACGGCCTATGACGATGGCGGCTTCTCCGGCGGTTCTATGGACCGGCCAGGGCTTAAGCGGTTGCTTGGCGATATCCATGCCGGGCTGATCGACATCGTCGTGGTCTACAAGGTCGATCGCCTCACTCGTTCGCTCACTGACTTCGCCAGGATGGTCGAGGTCTTCGATGGGAAGGCAGTCTCCTTCGTCTCAGTCACGCAGTCCTTCAACACCACGAGCAGCATGGGGCGGCTGACGCTCAACGTGCTGCTGTCCTTTGCTCAGTTCGAACGGGAGGTCACCGGCGAGCGCATCCGCGACAAGATCGCCGCCTCAAAGAAGAAGGGCCTCTGGATGGGCGGATTCGTGCCGATGGGCTATGCCGCTGACGGTCGAAGCCTCGCTGTCGTCGATGAGGATGCCGCCGTCATCCGCCGCATCTTCGAGCGCTTCCTCGCCCTCGGCAGCATCCGCCGTCTCAAGGAAGAGCTCGACCGCGATCGTATCACCACGAGAGCCTTCAAATCGGCTTCAAACCGAGACTGGGGCGGACGCCCCTTCAGCCTCGGACATCTGCGGCTGATCCTGACCAACCCAATCTATGTCGGCGAGATCGCTCACAAAGGCGAATGCTTCAAGGCGCAACATGCGGCGATCGTGCGCCGGGAGACCTTCGATGCCGTCCAAAGCGACCTCGCAGTCAACAAGCGCTCGGTCTATCTGCGCGGCGAAGTCAGCCTGCTCTCAGGCTTGCTATTCGATGCCGTCGGAAGCGCCTTCGGCATGGATCACGCCGTCAAGAAAACTCGCCGCTATCGCTACTACGTCACCAAGGCGGGCGCGGCGGAGCCGATGCGCATACCAGCCGGTGAGATTGAGCCGCTGGTCGTCCAGACGCTAGCTGCTCGGCTTGCCGACTGCGCCTGGTTGACCGCAGTGCTGGCCGAGGCAGATACGTCGCCGGATGATATCCGGTGCCTGATGGATGAAGCGACGTCATTCGCGGCCGACCTGCAGCATCCGATCCCAGGGCGGCAGCGCGAGGCGTTGCAGCGCATTGTTCGGCGCATCACCGTTCGTCGTGAGGGCCTTCACATAGAGCTGCGGCCAGATGGGATCGGCTACACGGGGCAGCAGAACAATTGCGATACACACGATGTAGGTGAGGGGACATGTCGAAAAATCGAGATCCCGGTTCGCTTTGCGAAAAAGGGGCAAAATCTGCATCTTGTGATCCCAGCGGCGGAGAGCATCGACCAAGGCGCGCGGCTGGACGGGGCAATCGTCAAGGCGATCGCGCGTGCGGTGAGCTGGTACGACGATCTGGTCAGCGGACGCGCTACGTCGATGCGCGAGATCGCCGAGCGCGAACAAGTTAGTGAGCGCTATGTGGCGCAACTGCTCCCGCTGACGTTCCTGAAGCCGGAGTTAATCGAAGGCAGCGTGGCCGGTATGATTAAGTTGTCGATTGCGGCTGCTGACCTTGCCAAGGGCATTTCGCTGCCCGCAGCGTGGGAGCTGCAGAAAGCCAACTTGCTGGTGCAGAGCCTGCTTGGCCTCGATAACCGCCACTTTGCATCAGAAACTGGCCAGTTCGCGCCACACGCTCCCAGTATGCGCTGGTGATCAAAAGCCTCAAGCGCTGCGACTTCAATCTCCCGCTCGATCAAACGCGCGTATCCGTCGGCTGCAGCATGGGACGGCTCGGCAGACGGTACATCCAGGAACGAGGCGACAAGGCGTGCCTCTAGGTGCGCAATCAACCGCGACGTAACAGCTGACTTCCCAGCGGCTATAGGCACACGGTCGCTTCGCTGCCGTCTCGATATTTATCCGGCAGCGAAACTCGATGCCGGATAAATCGATCCACATGCATAGCGTGCGCTTGACACGCGCGCTCAATCCCAGTTCGATGCATTGTCTCAACCGCGAGTTGAGATTCTGAGGCGAATGGTATGCGCTCGGGGGACTGGATGAGCTGGATCACGTATTCCTTGCCATACAGGTCGCGCCGACCTTCGCTCGCGTCCGCAGATCATGCGGACTGAGTGATGGATTGCTGATCGCCGATCTCTAGCGGTCGAGACTGCTTTCAAACAGCGAACATTCGAATGCCGGATGCTACGCGCGGCGATACTGCCTCGCGTGGGTCGGTGCGCGTCGGCTGCCTGTAACGAAAGCGCCGTCGAGTAATGGCGCCCATCGATTTTGTCTGGGTGATCATTGCACACGTTAGATCTCATTTACAGAATTAAATATTCGAGGCGGTGTCATGGCAAAATTGATACGTGGCAGAGATTTTATTGAAAGAATTGTTCGTAAAATTGTAGTAGGCGGTTTAAGTCTTGTGATCGGTGTTGCGCCGATTGCTCAAGCTTATGCTCAGGGGGCGCCTGCTCTGCCGCAGGTTGTCATCCTCCCGCCGCCTTCGGCCGAAACTCAGAAGCGTTCCGGCTCGGAGCCGGAGACTGGCTACAAGGCCGAGGCAAAGCCTCCGGAAGGGTGGAAGCCGGATGCTTTCGCCGGTCAGGCGCCACCAGCGTCTCAGACCGATGCAGTCGCCGTGCCGAATGCAGCGTCGCAGGCTCGCTCCAGCGATTCGCAGGGGCAGGCGCGGGAGGCGAAGTCCGCGAAAGCGTCGGGCGCGGAGGCGAGCGCCGACGCGCTCCAGACGACTGAAACAGCGAGCGGAACTCAGACCGGCAATGCCACTGCCGACGGCGCGACCGACCCGAAAATGGTCCGCCCGCCGGATGCTGCCTATAATGGCAGCTATACCTATAGCCTGCCGATCAAGGTGCCGCCTTTCCGCGGCCTCGAGCCCAAGTTGCGGCTGACCTATGATTCGAATCGTGGCCTGCGGGCTGGTGGTTCGAATCCAGGCGAGTTCGGTGTTGGCTGGTCACTCGGTGGCCTGTCGGAGATCTTGCGGGTTTCGCCAGGCCGCGGCGCACCACGCTTCGACGGCAGTGACACCTTCACGCTGGATGGCGAGGAGCTCCTTGTCTGCGATGGCTCGTTCAACGCACCGAGCTGCATCAGCGGTGGCACGCATGCGACCCGCATCGAGAACTACCAGCGGATCGCCCATGTTTCCGCGAGCAACACCTGGGAGGTAACAGCGCGAGACGGCACGCGCTACGAGTATCGCCCCTCGATCGATCCAGCTCTATCGGTCTCCGGCACGCAGGTGCCCGCTGACACCACCGACCCGACCGGCGGGTATCTCGGCAGCAATACGCGTTACCTGCTCTTTGCTATCTCCGATACCTACGGCAACAAGCTGGATTATCGATATAACTGCGCCTCGGTCAGCTATTGCTCGATCGCGCTGATCAACTACCGCAACCAGGATTCGAGCGCCGGTGGTGGCGCAATTCGATTCTACTACGACCAGCGGCCGGCCCAGCAATGGTTGAACTCGGCGACGGGCGCGAGCTTCGCGACTTCCTTCAACCGTCTGTTGACGATCGATGTCTGGAGCGGTGATCAACGGGTTCGCGCCTATCAGCTTATCTATGCCGAGAGTGCGTCGACGGCGCTGTCGCGGCTGACGTCGGTACGCGAGTTCGGCCACGATGCGACGTTCGGAGCGCACAACGAAATCACTGGCGGTACGGCACTGCCCGGGACCAGTTTCGCTTATAGCGATGCTCCGTTCGCGCTCGCCGATTCGGGCGGCACCGGGCCGAATGGAAGCGGTGGAATAAGTCTCCAGCCGCCTACGACCACGACGCTGACCGGAGATTTCAACGGCGATGGGCGCACCGACGTCGTTGTCGCCGGCGGTTCGGAAGCAGGTTTCGGGACTTGCGTTCAGGACGGTAGCGGTTTCCCGCTCACGTCGATGTCGGCTAGGCTCTCCGCTTCGGATGGCTTGGGCTTCTCCGCCTATAGCACCACCGCCATTGCTTCACTGACTGTGCCCTGCAATGCCGATATGCAATGGCTGAGCGGGGATTTCGACGGCGATGGCGCAGTCGATATCCTCGGCATCGCCCGCTACAGCATCTGGCAGCAGCAGGGCGGCGATATGGGTGGCTACTGGATGCCCGATGTTCGGGCCTTCATCTACAGCTTCCGCTTGGGCCAGGTCATCGCTGCCAGCGGAGGCGGGCCCTTCTCCAGCCTGAGCATGATCACGGTCCGCCAGGACGGGCAGCCTCAGGCCATCGCGATCGGCGACTTCGATGGCGACGGCAAAGCTGATCTTCTCGTCGACGGTCTCGTTTATCTGGCCACGGGCACTTGGTCGACCTCGGCCACCGGCTTCGGCGGAATCGCCCAATATCCTCATACCGGTAACGGGAACGCCACTCAGCGGCTGACCCGCCTGGGCGACTTCAACGGCGATGGCAAAAGCGACATCGTCCAGTTTATCGATGGTTCGATCACGCTGCTCCTGTCAACCGGCAGCAGTTTCACCACCTCGCCGGTCACGTCGACGACGGCCTATACGTATATTGCCGAGAAGGGGGTGCACGTCGGCGACTTCAATGGCGATGGCAAGGCCGATATCGCACATATCCAGCAGGTCTTCACCGGCGGTGGCTATGCGCCCAAGGCCGTGGTCATGCTGTCGACCGGGCAGGGCTTCATCGAGCAGGACTGGACCGGCCCCTTGTCGGGAATGGCCGACAGCATCCAGGTCGGCGACATAGACGGCGACGGGCGGGCCGACCTTCTGCTTTCCAGTTCGAACAGTGCCGTGGGCGGCCAAATCCTGCTCTCGCGTGGCAACAACAGCTTTGTCGCTCATGCATCCCCCTTTTCCGGGCCGGTGCAATTGGCGGACGTCAATGGCGACGGCAAGACCGATCTGGTTGGTGCCGTGACGCTTCCGAGCAGCGGCGGACTGCAAGTCGCCATTGGACCGATCTATCTGGTCCAGGGGGGTGTTGCGGATCTCTTGACCGGGATTTCCAATAGCTTCGGGGGGCAGACCGCCATCGCTTACGCCCCGTCCTCGATCTATCCGAACGGCAATATGTCGTCAGTGCTGCAGGCGGTGTCCGGGGTCGCCACAAATGACATGTTGGGCTCGGCGTCTTCGTCGGTGGCGCTGACCACATTCAGCTATGGCGGCGGCTTCTGGGATGCGCGCGAGCGGCGCTTCCTCGGCTTCCGTTACGTGACGGCGACGTTGCCTTGCAATGATGGCGACAGCGCCTGCCCGGTGCGCGAATATGTCTTCAGGCAGGATCGCGCCTCCGCCGGCCTGGTCGAGACCCTGAAGTATCGCGATACCGCCGGCGGGCTCTATCGCGAGCGGCGCGAGCAATACATCGTCAATCCGACGGTTGCGCCCTACACCTCGCTCAACACGCAGAGCGAGCTGATTGATTATTTCGTCAGCGGCCAGCGCCGCAAGCTGACGACCAGGGCCTTCGACGGCTTCAAGAACCTCACCGTGCTCAGCGAGCACGGCGATGCCGATGTCAGCGGCGACGAGCGCGTCATCACCACTGACTATTCGCCCAACACCAGCGCCTACATCGTCGATCAACCCTATCGCCGGCGTGTCACGGTCGGCACGACCGACCTGGAGGACCGTCGCTTCTATTACGGGCCGAGCTATGGGGTGGTGCCCGATCGGGCGCGGCCGACCAAGTCCCTCATGATGCTCGATGCCAGCGACGGCGCCGACACCACTTTCGCGTATGATGCCTATGGCAACCGAACGAGCGAGATCGATCCGAACGGCAAGCTGACCAGCTTCGTCTTCGACACGGTCTACAAGTTGCGACCGGTGACACGGACCAATCCGCTCAACCAGAGCGTCACCACAGCCTGGGATCACCGCTGTGGCATGCCGTCGAGCACGACTGATCTCAACAGCCTGGTCACGACCTATGGTTATGACTCGCTCTGCCGCCCGGCGAGCGTGACGGAGCCGAGCGGGCGCTGGAAGGCCTTTTCCTATGTTGATCTCGGCGCGCCGCCGACCCAGCATATCTGGGAGCGTGGGCCAGCAAAGGACGGCGTCACCGAATCCTTCATCAGGACTTATCTCGATGGTTTCGGACGTGCCTACGTTGCTGAAAGCAATGGAAAGGATGCGACGCAGTCGATCCACAGCAAGCGTGTTATCTACCATCGACGCGGATCGGTCGCTGCGGCGTTCCAACCTTATTTGGGCGACTATCAGGCGACAGGCAGCAACCTCTATTATACCATCCATTTCTACGATCTTCTCGACCGCGAGATCCTGGTCTATAACAATTCTACCCAGGGCGGAGTGGCGCTGACCCCGACCAGTGTGACGCGCAGCTATGATTCCTCGCCTTTGCGCTTCGCCAAGGTGACGACGACCGACGAACTCGGCCGCACCAGCAATCTGCATCTGGATGCCTATGAGCGCATCGGCGTCGAGGAGCGCTTCCTGGGCGGCGTTGCCTCGCGCGTCTCGCGGGTGTGGGACGGGCTCGACCGTATCACGCAAGTGAGCGATCCCGCTGGCAACCAGTTCAACTACCAATACGACATGCTCTCCCGCCGGACCGTCAGCCACGATCCGAATATGGGCATCTGGACGTTCACCTACGACAAAGCGGGCAATCTGCTCAGCCGTAAAGATGCTGCAAATAAGACTTGGCGCTTCACGTATGACGCGATCAATCGCCCGATTCAAAAGGACTTTTATATTGGAACTAGCTTGGTTACGGGGCGTTCTACCACGACGATCTACGATCAGGTTCGAGCCGGCTTCTACAACATCGGCAAGCTGACCGAGCACTCTTACTCGATCTCGACCAAGTCAGTCTTCTCGTATGATTACGACAAGAACGGTCTGGAGGTTCAGCGCGCACAAAAGATCATGAATGGTGCGCCTTATATGACAAGGACGGAGCGCGACACGCTTGGTCAGATGATCGGCAAGCGCTACCCCGACAATGATGTGGTCGGACAGGTCGCGGGCTCCGGGACGCCCTATAGCTATGACGCGGCGGGGCGATTGAAATCGATCCCGGGTCTGATCACATCGATGACTTACAACGCCAAGGGCCAGGTCGAACAAGCGACCTACCCCAACGGCGTCACGACGACCAATGCCTATGGCGGGGTCAAGGGATGGCTGGCGCAAGCTCGGCATCTCGCCTCGGCCGGTACCTTGCTGCAGGTCGACTACACGCATGATGTGCGCGGCCGCGTCCTGACGGCGACAACCGCAGGAGAGCCCACCGAGAGCTGGACCTATACTTACGACGATCTCGATCGGCTGACTTCGGCCACGAACGCCGGCGCCGGCGCGCTCAGCAAGACCTTCACCTACGATGCGGCGCACAACCTCACCTTCATGACGGGTATCGGTGCTTACACCTACCCGGCTCAGGGGCCGGGCGTAAAAAGGCCGCACGCGGCCAACACGGCGGGCGCCTACACCATTTTCTACGACACTGCCTACGGGACGGGCATTCCCTATCGGATCACCGGGCCGGGGTTGAACCGCACGGTGAGTTTTGATGGGGAATTCAGGCTGGACAACACGACCGTGACCAATGGGCCCGGTACGACCATGACCTATGGTCCCGATGGGCGGTTGCTCTACAAAAGGACCAATTGGCCGGGCGGCGTGACCAAGGCCTCGCTCTATCTCGGCCCCGACGTCGAGGTGCCGCTCCAGTTCCCGTACACGATGGACAGTCAGCCGGTTGTGGGCGCCTGGCGCAAGCATGTGCATGCGGATGCGCGCCGGGTCGGCACCACCAATGCCTGGCTGCATCGCGACCATCTCGCCTCGGTGCGGGTGACCTCGGATGCCGCGGGCACGCTGGCCAAGCGCCAGCACTACCAGGCCTATGGCGACCTGATCGGCGCGCCCACCGGCCCCGCCGCGAACGACGGCGAGAGCAAGGGCTATATCGGCGAGATGCGGGACGAGGAATCCGGCTTCCTCTATCTCAACGCGCGCCATTACGACCCGCTGCTGGCGCGCTTCCTGACGCCCGATACGCTCGACCCCTGGCTGCCGGGTGTGGGCACGAACCGGTACAGCTATTCCCTCAACGATCCCATCAACAAGAGCGACCCGTCGGGGCATACGACCGGTGAGGCTTCGCAGAACGCGAATGGCGACACTAAAGGAGAAGACGATGGCAATAAGCAAGACGCAGGCGTGCGGGGCGACCAGTTCGCGGGGCCAGTTGGTGCGACTATTGGTGGTGTGATTGGTGGCGCTGCTACAAGGAGTGCTTCCGGTGCAGCCAGAGGGGCGCAGATCGGGAGTAAGGTGGAAGACGGCTTAAGGGCTGGATTGTCTATCGCTGAAGCCTTTAATCAAGCGCTGGAGGGCCCTCAGCCGGCCCCGATGACTGATGAAAAGGTTGGCCATGTAGTTGCCGATAAGAAACTGGACCCAAATCATGAGGATAATCAGAACCCGCGCGGACTCAGCAGTTATAATCCCGAATTAAAGGCTGCAGTTGATGCTGCTCACGGGGATAGGCGAGCAGTGGCTGAAAGAATTGGGAAGGAAATTCAGGGTCAAGTAAATAAAGGTATTGTATCTGCTGATAAGCGTGGTGTTGTGAGTGGGTATGTTGACATTGGAACAGGTAAGATGGGCTATGAGGGATTTATCGATAAAAGCGGATCCTTTAATTTTGGAACGCTGAACGTCAGTAGTCGTGCATTTTAAGGTGGCATAATGATTACGAACTGCGAAATTCTTGTTGTATCAGTAATACTTACTGGAGTATTTGGAGGTCAATATCATATTGAAAAGGATGATATTGAATCTGTCAAAAGGACAGGAGATTTTAGTTTGTTTTACCTTAAAATTGAATTTAAAAAAAGTATTAGAATTCCTATGACAAGGCACGGAAGATTCAGAGTTGAATTGCTGATAAATAACAAGTTCTTCCCTTTGAATTTATTGATTCTATCAGATAGAATTATTGAGATTGAGAAATGGGATGACAGGGAAGATCTTCCCAGAGATTGCAATATTCATGAAATAAAGATTGAAAAGTTGGAGAATTTCTAAGAATAAGCTATGCGTTCCCCGCCGCTGGACAAACAGCGTGAGCCGCTGCCAATAAGCTGCGGGCAGCATTATCCCGATTAGTTAGGTCGCCCACAGTCCCTTTAGGTTGCGATTCTGGCGGTCGAGGCACGGCGTCGCAATCTGTTATCCGGCGCAAGGGGTCGGTGCGGTTCGTCCGCACGCGGCGACCGCGGCGGGGACACATGCGATCGCCTATGACGCCAACGGCAATGCCACCAGCATCACTAGCCCCGGGCTGTCGCGGGTCTTCACCTATGACGGCGAGAACCGCCCGGTCACGATCACGGTCAACGGCGCAACGACGCAATTGATCTATGGTCCTGACGGGCGGCGCTTGAAAAAGACGAGCGGGGCGGGCGCTGCCTTGCGCACCATGCTCTATCTCGGCGCCGATCTCGAGGTGCCGTTGGCGGATGGCACGACCACGGGCGCGCCGGTCGCCGGCCAATGGCGCAAGCATGAGCGCGTGCCGGCTTCAGGATGCTTGGTGGGCGCGTCACAGAAGACAGCATAAATTGCTCTGCGGATAACTCCCCAAGCCGCCTTGTCCCGATCAGTCAGGTCACCGACAGTCCCTCAGGTTGCATTTCTGGCTTTGCAGGCGGTGTGAGTTGAGGCTGTCGGGGCGTTGCGTCGCAATCTGTCTTGCGGCGAGCATGATGTCGGCTTGCGCGGGCGATAGCGCCCGCAAGCTCGATTCCGCTGGCATCGGCATCGGCCTGCTGGGCGATCGCGGCGGCGGTGTCACCGCCGGGCTGCCGCAGCGCGGCGATCTCAGCGTCGTCGAGGCTGGAGCTACGCCTAAGACGAGCTCGACCGTCTGAGGCAGGTGAGCAATGCCGGCGTCGGCGGGCTGAGCCGGACGATCGCTTACGACACCTCCCACAGCATCACTGCGATGGCCGGGGTCGGCAGCTATACCTATCCGGCGCAAGGGACGGGCGTGGTGCGCCCACATGCGGTGACCGCGGCTGACACCTCATCTGATCGCCTACGACGCCAATGGCAATGCCGTCAGCATCACCAGGACGGGGCTCTGGTGCGGGCCCCGAAACCCACATCATGCGCCGGGCTGAGCTTCCCTGCGGATAACTTGCTGGGCCGCCTTGTGCCCGTCATGCGGGTCGCCGACAGTCCCTTCAGGTTGCAATTCTGGCTTTCATGGTGGCGTGAGTTGAGGCGGTCGAGGCACAGCGTCGCAATCTGTCTGGCGGCGAGCATGATGTCGGCTTGTGCGGGCGACAGCGCCCGCAAGCCCGACTCCACTGGCACCGGCTTCGGCCTGCTCGGCGATCGCGGCGGCGATGTCACGGCAGGCCTGCCGCAGCGCGGCGATCTCAGCGTTGTCGCCGATGGCGGCCGCAGCCTCGACCGCCGCGCCGGCTACTCCGATCTCGCCCAGAGTACCGGCACGGTCCGCAATCCGCGCGGGCGCTCGGCCGAGGCGGCGCTGGAGGGGCCGGACGTCACGCTCAATTTCGTCAATGCCGACGTCCAGGAGTTCGTGCGCGTCGTCTTCGACGAGATCCTGAAGGTGACGGCGGTGATCGACCCGCAGGTCACCGGCAAGGTGACAATCCGCACCGCCAAGCCGGTCTCGCGCAGCGCCGCTCTGACCCTGGTCAAGAACGCCCTGCAGGCGAACGGCGGCGTGCTGCTGCAGGATGGCGACATCTTCCGGGTCAGCCGCGCCAGCGGGCGCGACGGGGCAGGGCAGGGCTCGCGCGCGGAAGGCGTGCGTACCTTGCCGCTGCGCCACATCAATGGCGAGCAGGCGCGCGCCGCGCTGCAGCCCTTCCTCAGCCCCGGTTCCAGCATCGGCGTCCAGGGCCGCAACCTCGTCGTCGCCGGCTCGCCCGCCGATGTCGACGCGGTCGAGCAGGTCCTGGGCTCGCTCGATGTCGACCAGATGCAAGGGCAGTCGCTGGTGCTGCTGCCGCTGAAGGACGGCAGCGCGACTGCGGTCGCCAGCGAGATGAGCCAAGCCTTCGGCTCCTCAGTGCGGGTGCTGCCGATCCAGCGCATGAATGCGGTCATGGTGATCAGCCGCAATATCGAAGGCCTCAACCGGGCCCGCGCCTGGGTCCGGCGACTCGACCAGCCGGACCGCAGCGACGGGCGCCGGATGTTCGTCTACCCCGTACAGCACCGCCGTGCGACCGAGATCGCCCAGGTGCTCGGCGGCATGTTCTCGTCGGGGGGATCACAGGGCGGCGCTGCAGTGGCGCCGAAGCTGACCCCGACCTCGGCCTCGACAAGCGCCGCGGGCTCTTCCGCATCAACAGCAGGCGCAGCAGCCACGGCCCAGTCTGCCGCGATGCAATTGCCTGAGGCCGAAATCCCTGCCGCTGCGCAGGGCCCGATGGGTGCGTCGGCGGATACCGGCCGTCAGGACGTCCAGATCCGAGCCGACGCGTCGACCAACTCGATCGTCGTCATGGCCAAGCCGGACGAGTTCCGGCGCGTCGAAGCGGCAATCCGGCGCCTCGATGTGGCGCTGACGCAGGTGCTGATTGAAGCGACGATCGCCGAAGTGCGCCTGAACGATGCGCTCAGGCATGGCGTGCGCTGGTATTTCGAGAGCGGGAACCATCGCGCGATCCTGACCGACAGCAATGCCGGCTCGACCGGCGAGACCTTCCCCGGCTTCAACTACACTTGGCAGATTCCCAACGCCAAGGTGGTGGTCAGTGCGCTCGAGCAGATCACCGATCTCGAGGTGATTTCCTCGCCGGCGGTGACTGTCCTCGACAACCAGACCGCCAATCTCAAGGTCGGCGATCAGGTGCCGATCGCGACGCGCACGGCGCAGGGCGTAACGAACTCCGACGCGCCGGTGGTCAACAATATCGAGCTCAAGGACACCGGCATCATCCTGGCGGTGACGCCGAGGGTGAACGCCAGCGGCACCGTGGTGCTCGACATCTCGCAAGAGGTCAGCGACGTCGTGCGCACCACGACCTCCTCGATCGATTCCCCGACCATTCGCCAGCGCAAGATCAACAGCCAGGTCGCTGTGCAGAGCGGCACCGAGATCGCACTTGGCGGCTTGATTTCGAGCCGGCGCGAGACCGGCAAGAGCGGCGTGCCGTTCCTGAAGGATATCCCGGTGCTCGGCGCCGCCTTCACCTCGAATGCGGCGCTGGAGCGCAACCGTACCGAACTTCTCGTCATCATCCGCCCGACGATCATGGCCAACACGATCGACGCGCAAGCCGTGACGCGCGAGATCAAGGCGCGGATGAGCGGCGCGGGGGCGGCGCTCTATCGTTAGAGGAGCAGGGCAGGGCCCCTGGCGACGGACCGTCAGATCGTGCGCCAGGCCAGAAACTGGACGGTCTGGCGCCCGCGATCGATGCGAAAGACCGCCTTGCGCTGCATCGTCCACCCATCCCGGTGTCTGTAGATCCCGGTGAGCGCGATCGTCGTGCGTGTCGAGCTCAGCCAGCTCTGCCACGGTCCCGGGCTGACGTTGGCGAGCGCCGCTCCCCCTTGTGAAAGTGCAGCTGCGCTGTTCGGGGCAACGTGATCAAGAAGGGTCCGATCGGATACCGTCAGATTGACGCCCCGCGATCCCGAAAACGCTGTCAGGAAACGACTTTGGTCTTTGGCTGTGCGGCCCGTGACACGATTCTCGATCGGAAAAAGTTGAACAGGGTCCGCCACCGCCATGCGTCGCCGGCGCAACTCCGTCACGGCAGCCAGCACGGCCTCGATCGTGCCCGGGTCGGTGCCGGCGGCCTGTAGCGCGAGTTTGACCAGCTCCGGCGGAGCGCTGTTCACATCGACCTTCCCGTCCTCGAAACCGACTTGGAAGTCGAACCTGCCCGCAGGTGCGTCGGCGCTGACCGCGACGGTGTTGAGATCGGCGGCTCCCGACAGGAAGGCCTGTTCGATCCGGTTGCGCATGGCGCCATCGAGAACCAGGCGGGCCGAGCCCTGACGAATCTCGACAGCTGCGTCACTTGCAGCCGCGAAGCCGATCGACTGGATCACGACGATGACGCCCGAGAGGATCACGAGAAGCGCCAACGCCAGCAGGATCGCGAAGCCGCCCTCCACGTCTCGCGCGCCCGGCGTTTGGACGGGCGGCGTCATATTCCGACGAGATTGTTGATCGCGAGGATCGTCGACATCATCGTATAGGCGATCACGCCGACGAGTAGGCCGACGGCAATGGTCAGGGCCGGACCGAGCGCGCGCGAGAATGCATCCATCCGGCGCCGTCCGAGGCTTTCCTCGACCGCCGCCGCCTGCAGTAGCATTGCAGCCAGGCGGCCGGTCCGCTCGCCGACCGTCACGAACCGCAAGGTCTCCGGCGGACAGCAGCCACTGGCTTTCAAGGCTTCCGAAATCGGCTTGCCCTGCATCACCAACATTCTTGCCTGCTCGGCCCGCTCGCGCAGACCGCGTCGTCCGAAGGCTTCGCTGGCGAGCGCCATGGCCGGCCCGGTTGGCATGCCTTGCTGAGCCAGCGTACCGAGAGAGCGGAGATAGGCTGCGAACTCGAAGGCTTGGCTCGCCCGGCCGATAAGGGGCAGGCGCAAGCTTACCATCTCCACTGCGCGTTTTGCACCGGGCGAAGTGACGAGGAGAGCCCAGCAGGCGACGCCTGTGAGCACCAAAATGATCAGGATGGCCCAGCCGTGCTCGCGCAGGAGACGGCTCAGCGCAATGACGGCGACGCTGGCCAATGGCAGCTCCGCGGTGGCTCGCCCTTCGATGAACTGTTCGAGCGCCGGCACGATCGTCACCAGCAGGATCACGACGACGACGATGGCCGCGAGCACGGTGAAAACGGGATAGGCGAAGGCGTTGAGAACCTCCCGACGCGACCGCACGCGCTCGCTCGATTCGGTGGCCAGTTTCTGCACTGTCGCCGCGAGCGTCCCGGAGGCTTCGCTGGCACGGATCATCGCGATCTCGCGCGACGGGAATGCCGGGCCCAGTTGCTCGAGCGCACCCGCAAGACCAGAGCCGCGGCGCAGCGCTTCGACGATCATCGTCAGCTTCGGCTTCAACTTTGGCGGCGCGCTTGCCGCAGTGATCGATACGGCCTCGGCAATCGGCAGGCCTGCATCGAACAGCTGGCCCCATTCTTCCATTAGAGCCGCCCGCACAGGCAGGTCGATTGCCCTATGTGCCGAAATGTCCTGGTTCAGCCGCTCCCAGAGCCTGCTCCTGCCGGATTCCTCCCGAAGAGCGAGGATCAGCTTGCCCCCGACCGCCAGAGCACGGCGGGCCTCGTCGGGCGACGAAGCCTCAATCGTTCCGGTCTCGACCGCATGGCTGCCGGTGAGCAGTTCATACCGGTATACCGTCATCCGGCATGCCCGATGACACGAACGACCTCGCTGCGGGTCGTGATACCTCGCTCAGCTTTCACGTAGCCATCTTGCGCCAGCGAGATGAAGCCGGACGTGACGGCGGCAGCCAGAATGTCCCGCTCGGCAGCTCCGCGTCCGATGAGGTTGCGGATGTCCGGTGTCACTTCCAGCAGTTCGGCGATCGTGGTTCGTCCTGCGAAGCCGGTGTCCTCGCAGCCCAGGCATTGAAAACGCTTTGGCGATTCCGACGTCGGTGCGGTGGTTGTGCCATGGCAGACCGGGCAGGTTTTTCGCAGCAGCCGTTGCGCCAGGACGGCGCTGACCGTTGCCGCGACGAGGAAGGGTTCGACGCCCATGTCCACCAGGCGGGTTATCGCCGAGACGGCATCGTTGGTGTGCAGCGTGGCCAGCACGAGATGCCCCGTCAGCGCAGCTTGAATCGCGATCGTAGCGGTCTCTCGATCGCGGATTTCGCCGACCATGACGATGTCGGGATCCTGTCGCAGCGCAGCGCGCAAGGCTCGCGAGAAATCGAGGCCGACCGCTCGGTTTACCTGGACCTGATTGACGCCCCGCAGGAAGACTTCAACCGGGTCTTCGATCGAAATGATGTTGCGGCCGGGCCCAGAGAGATGATTAAGCGCGGCATAGAGGGTCGTGGTCTTTCCCGAGCCCGTTGGCCCGGTGACGAGCAGCATGCCCTGTGGCTGACCAAGAAATCTTTTGATGCCACCCGCAGTGGCTGCAGTGAAATCGAGCGCGTCGAGCTCGAGCAGTGTGGTCGTGCGGTCGAGAACCCTGAGGATCGCGCCCTCGGCATCGACATGCGGCATGGTGGCGAGCCGCAGGTCGATCTCGCGACCTTGCCACGACGTCCTGATCCGGCCGTCCTGAGGAACGCGCCGCTCGGCGATATCCAGGCCTGCCATGATCTTCAGCCGCGACAGGATGGCCGGTATCGCGCTCGCCGGCGGCGCGGGCTGGTCCCGCAGGAGGCCGTCCACTCGGTACCGCAGTCGAGCGCCGTGGCGGGTCGCGCTGATATGGATGTCCGAGGCTTTGAGCGCCAAGCCGGCTTCGATGATCTGATTGACCAGGCGGATGATCGGCGCGTCGCTGGTAATGTCGGATAATCGTTCGACGTCGGTCGCGATGGCGTCGGTGTTGGCGGTCTCGCCACCATCGTCGAAAGACGCAGCGGGCAGGCCGCGAAGAAGGGTTACCAGCGCAGTCGGACTGATGACGACGCGCTGTACCTCGCATCTCAGCTTCGTGCCGATCGCGCGCGGCGAGAATTCATCGAGCGGGTCGGTGACGCCGAGCGTTAGAACATCGGCTTTGCGCCCCAGTGGGATGGCGCCGGATCGTTCGATGAAGGCGCGCGTAAGACCAACCGTATCGATGCGAAGTCCGGAGATATCGCCTGAAAAGGGCGTGACGCCTGCGGCCTCTGACCAGACTTCGACAAAAATCTCGTCGCTCACAAGCCCTAGCTTGTTCAAGACGACGTCGATCTTCTCGCCGGAGCGCTCCGCTACGCGGGCAGCCCGGTCGAGATTCTGACGGTCGAGCCTTGAACGCTCGGTGAAGCGCGACACGACCTCGCTTCGGAGATCGACTGTTCTTGTGACGCCAGGGGAGGTGGCCGGGCTAGTCAAAGTTGGAATGCCCCTGCCACAAGTCGTTGCAGCACTTGGCTTGGCGCGATGATCGCGACGGCCGAGCCCGCGATGGCAAGGCAAGGTCCGAAGGGGATGATCCGCTTCCCGCTGCCGATCCCAGCCGCCGCTCTCAGGGCAAAGACGATGAGGCCGATCAGGGCCGCGCCGAGCAGCATCCAGGACACATCGAAGGCGCCAACCCACGCACCGATGGCAGCGGCGAACTTAATGTCTCCGCCGCCCATGGCCTGCATCCCAACTCGCCGGCTCGCCGCAATGGCGCAAATGAACGTCAGCCCTCCAGCGAGAAACATGCCGAGAACGGCAGATGCCAGAGATGTCCGAGAAAACAAAGCAGCCAGAAGAAGCGCGGTGATGGCGATGGTGGCCGTCAGAATGTCCGGCAGCTTCAACGAGTGCATGTCGATCCAGGAGGCCCGTGCAAGGCATCCAAGGATCACCGCATGCAACGCTGGCTCAATGACATTAATGGCCATCCAGCTTGCCTCGGTGGACTCTTCAGCTCCAACGAGTAGCACGAGGCGGAACGATGCTGCGCTCACAACCGCGGATATCCACAACGGCTTGAGCTGTCGTCATTGTATTGATGCAGCTAACGCAGAATCCTAGCAGCGGTTGAGATGGGGGCCTTGCTGCATGTCGGATCGATCGCAGGCCAAACGGGCGCTTTTGCGCACGCTTGGCGATGAGCGCGGCATGACGATTCTGGAGGTCCTCGTTGCTCTGGTCATTGTCGGGCTACTTGCAACGCTGGGCTCAATCCAGCTCTTCGGGCTGCTCGGCCGTGCCAAGTCTGACACCGCCAAGCTGCAGATTCGCGAGCTGACGGCCGCGCTCGATCTATTGCGCCTGGATCTCGGCCGCTACCCGAACGAGGAGGAAGGGCTGAAGGCGCTGCTCGAGCGGCCGGGAAATCTCGAAGCGTGGCGCGGGCCATATCTCAAGACCGAGAAGGCGCTGACGGATCCTTGGGGCCGCCCTTACCAGTATGGCCGAGCGGCTGAGAATGGCGAGTTTCGTGTTCGGTCGCTCGGAGCCGATGGGGCGCCTGGAGGGAGCGGCGAGAACGCTGACCTGCTGTGAGAACTGCCGATCATCGCATCTGCAACGCAGACCGGAGACCAACTCCGCTGCTCCTTGAGCAGGATGGCTTCACGATTCTTGAAGTCCTCGTAACGCTCGCATTGTTGGCGATCACAAGCGCAGGGCTCGGTATCGCGTTGCAGTCAGCAGCGCAGCGTTCGACCCTGGATCAAGGGCTCTCGACCCTTCGCCAGATGACCGCGCTCGCTCGTGCGGAAGCGATCAATTCTGGCAATGCCACCGTACTGACGATCGATTTGGTGCAGAACGCCTTGAGCATCGGCGCCCTTCCTCGGCGGATGGAAATGCCTGCAGGTATCTCGCTGCGCGTCGTAACGGCGAAGGAAGTGGGGCTGGGCCCGCAAGCTGCCATCGCGTTCTTTCCCGATGGCTCATCTAGCGGTGCGGAATTCTGGCTGAGCAAAGGTCCTCTTTCCGCAAAGGCCGCGCTCGGCTGGCAGAATGGCCGGTTCCAGAATGCTCAGTAAAGCAATCACGCGGCGAGATGGCTTTACCAGCTTCGAAGCGACCGTAGCGCTCGCGATCAGCGCTGGCGTGATCGGTGTTGCGTTGACGGCTTTTTCGGCATGGACCGATCGGATCGCCAACACCGAGCGTAGGCTGCTCGCGATCAAGACGGCCGAAGCACTGATCGCGCGCATAGGGCTCGACCTGCGCCCTGTGGCTCAACAGCACCGTGGTATCCAGGCTAACTTTGCCTGGGAGTTCGAGGTGGGGCTTGCAGGCACCTCACAGCCACCCGGGCAGCGATTGCAGGCTCGCTTTGTCGCACGGGAGCGCGAATCCGCAGCGCCATTTGTCACGCTTGAGGTGCCGATCGCCCCGGCCATCGCGCGATGAGCGACCTTGATCATTGCAAAGAGTCCGGCTTTTCGTTGCTCGACACTCTGGTCGCGCTCGTTGTGACCGCTTTTGTCGGAGTGGCAGCAACAGCTGCGATATTCCTGGCGATGCGGACATATGAGGGCGTGCGCGATACCGCGGCTCGAACAACATTCCTGCTGGACACCGACCGCACCTTGCGATCACTCCTCGATAGGTTGGCGGTGTCTTCGACCGAGCGATACCAACCGAGCTTCTCGGGCACAGCGGCGGGATTTACCCTCGTTTCCGCGGGACCGGAGGCACTTTTGGCGGACTCCATCAGACCTATCAGCGTCCGCATCGACAGCAGTGGCAGCGCCTCTACGTTGTCGCTCGAACGATCGGACGCGAGCCGTCGCGACGGCTTTGCATCCGCTCATGCAGCGCTGCGCTTTTCGTATTTTGGAGCGCCGTCGCGCGACGAGGAAGAGCGCTGGTTGGAACGTTGGGAGCGACGAGATGCCATGCCCCGCGCGTTGCGGCTGGTCGCCAAGTTCGCAGCTCGGCCGTCTGAGGTAGAGCTCGTTTATCGTTTGAGCCCGCAACCACTCGCCTTCTGCCTAACGGAACAATGCCTCAGGATGGCGGGTCAGTAATGCCGGCAGGCTCCATCAGCACGGTCTTGCGGATGGCGGCGCAGTGGCAGCCGCGCCAGATGGCTGCCGCGGCTTGGTATTCGCTGCGAGGCTGGTTGCGCCCGTCCCCTGAAGCAGCACTCTCGAGCGAAGAACTCTCGTTCATCGGCCCTCAAGATATAGCCTCGACCGCCGCCAACGCCTCCCGCGCTGTACCGGCCAAGCCGGCGCTCAACGTGCTCGAACTGCCAATGCACGATGTGCTCACACAGACCTTGAGCCTGCCGGAACGGCTGCGACGACATCTTGATCAGGCGATCGAGCATAACCTGTCGCAGTGGAGCCCCTTCTCAGCAGATGAGGTACTGGTTGCACGCCGTGCGGGGCAGGCTAGCGGCCCAACCTTCGATCTCGATCTGCGCTATGTGCTGCGTTCGCAGGTGCAACCGATCATCGACTCACTGGCTGCTCGTGGCACCCCGCTGACGGCAATTGCGCTGGGCGACCGCGCTTGGCTGTCGGTGATCGACAAGGCAACTACTGATGCGCTGATCCGGCGGCGACAGCGCGTGCGGCTGCTGTCGCTAACGGCGGTGCTTCTATCCTTTTGCCTCTGGCTTGTCATCAACTGGCGCCAGGAGGCCGAGCTGCAGCGCCTTCAGCAGAGCCGATTCCAGACCATCTCCCAACTGCGCCAGATTGGCGACGAGATCGCTCAGCTGCGCAAATTCCAGGATGCTCGCCGTTTCGTCACCGATCAGGCCGATCGAACAGTAGGGGAGGTCGTATTGCTGCTCGCGGAGACGCTTCCGCCATCCGTCGCCCCTCGCGCGCTGACCGTCGAGCGCGGCGCATTGCGCCTGGTTGTTCCCTCGGATTTAGCGGAGACCGTACGTGTCGCGCTCGTTGGCAAGGCTGGCATCGAGAAGGTCGCCATCGAACGCGTGTCGCAAGACCAAGCAACGATCACGGCGGTTCTCGTTTCGGCGAAGCCGCAATGAACCGCTTCTCCTTGCCATCGGCGAAAGAGATCCTCCGGGCCGGTCCATGGCTCGGCGGCGGTCTTCTGATCTTGGTTGCCGTGCTGGGAATTGGCCTCAAAGCGTTGGAAATTGCGTCCGAGCGCTCCGATCTCGACTCAGTTACGCAGCGCCTGACCCAGGCAAGAAGGCTGCGCACCCAGTTGAAGTCCGAAAACGATCCTACAACGGTGCCCTTCATTCGGCCGTCGCCGCAAAAGCCGCTGGCAGCGGCCTTGCGCCAACGGCTGGAGCAATCCAGCACGGGCTCTGTTCAAATCACCCAGCTGCAGCTTCTGGAACGCAGACAGGGCGAACGTTCTGACATCAGCGCCTTTAGCTCGACTATCCAATTGCCTGCGCGCGAGCTGGAACGCTGGTTGTTCAACCTGGAGCGGCTGCCGCCGGCAATGTTGATCGATCGCGTTGATATACGGCTGGCAACGCCACAAACTGTCCCGACCGAGTCGAGGATGCTGCAGGTCACGGTGAACGGGCGAGCTATCGTCGATGATCAGAATCCCAGGCCTTAAGCGGCCCGGTTCCCCGGTGCTCGGTCTCATCGGCTTGAACGGGGCTCTCGCAGCCGCAGTGCTGGCGGTCGCGTTTCAACAGTTTAAAGAGGAAACGGCCGGTTTCGGCCCGGCTGCTGTTGCAGCCGCTACTGCTCAAGTGAGTCAGTCAAACTTCTCCGCTCCTCAATCGCCACTGTTCGCCAGGAACTTCATTGCACACGCTTCGCAGGCGCCGAAGTCAGCGCTGCCTACCGCGATTGCTACGTCGGCTTCCTTCCTCCCCGAAGCGCAGCCGCTTCAATGGCGAGTAACTGGAATCATTATGGTAGAAGGCGCAGCGCCGACCGCTCTGATCGAACGGAAGGGACAGAACGCAGAAGCTCAACGGGTGTCAGTGGGGACGTCCGTAGATGGCTGGCTCGTTGAGCATATCGCCGCGCGCGCCGTGTCATTCAGGCGCGGGACACAATCGGTGTCCATGTCGCTGGATCCAATCAGCGAAGTCAACAAAGCTCAGTCGTCTGAGGCCCGAAATTGATCTGCCGCCAGCCGTCGGCGTCCGGCTCGCGCCATAATCGGACATTGGCTTGTCGCCCGGAAGCGGACGCTCGCGGCATTGAGAGGTAATGCCGGCTTTCGACCCTTTGCAGATATGGGAGTCTCTTCGATCGACGATGTAAGCTACCGTACCCCATCGCAAACCAATGATGGTTCTTCGGGTCTGCCATTGCGGATTCGTGTACCCATGCTTCATAGACGCTAAGTGATTTCAAGGTAGTGCTTTTTGCCTTTCCAGATGCGGAAGGGGCATCGTCAAAGCCCGGCTCCCATAGTGCCGATTACCAGCGCGATGCGTGAGAGAAACACACGGACGATATAGGGATGTTGGACTTATTTACTCCGCGAATCCGGAAAGAAAAGCTCCACAATCACTTTCGCCTCATCGCGGCGTCCCCTGATTACGCAAAGGTTCAGATTATTATTCAAAGGTGGGCGACTGGCCTGCTGGATCGCAGGGGAGAGAGCCAAAAATTCATCAACGAATTTCAGACGACGTTCAATTCTTCGATGTGGGAACTGTATCTGAACCGAGCACTGACGGATTTGGGATGCAGCGTCGATTTTTCAAAATCAGCGCCGGATTTCTTCGTTCGAGGGCCCGGAAATTATGAATTTAACATTGAGGCAGTTGTCTCTGATCAGCCTTTTCCTGCGAAACAGAAGAAGAACTTTAATGAGAAAGATTTCAAAACCCGTGGTGCGCTGAAGCTTGCCGGGAAGATTAAAGACAAGCTTGAACTTTACCGAGGAAGCAATGGAAAGAAGCACTCGTATTCCACGATGGGCCACGTGCGCAATCGGCCATTTGTCATTGCAATCGCTCCCTTCGACAGCGACCTCTCGCTCACTCAAAACAACGAACTCATCAACATGGTCCTTTATGGCTTGGCGCCGCCCGTGCTCGAAGGGCCAAACCTGGGAAAGCAAGAAAAGATAAGCTCTCTCCTAAAGCCTTCGGGTGCCGAAGTTGAGATGGGTATTTTTACGAACGATTCGTTCAAAGAGATCAGTGCTGTTTTCTTTTCTACAGTCGGGACCTTTGGAAAAGCAGTCGTTGAAAGTAAGATTGAAAGGCTCGTCCGAGCGACCCGTTACAGGGTGATCGACAAGAACAGGATTGCGCCCGGTTCGGAGCTCTGGCAAGTCGGGACGCGCCGGTTTCATTTCGCTGCTCTAAATCGCCTCCTCACGCAACGACGAGAGAGTGAGTATCAGATCGGCGGTGCAGATGTATTTATTCAGCATTCATCGTTTTATCGCGAAACCCATTTGGATGGGCTTCAGATTTATTTCAATCCGTATGCAGAGGTGCCGTTTGACACAAAATTCCAATGGCCTGCAGAAGTCGCTCTCAATCATTACGACGTTGAAAGGGATGAACACATCCAAGCCCACCCTGACGGCGCGCTTGTATCAAGGCAAATTTATGAAATAACTCCTGAATATGTTCGATTTCTACTCGAGGGCTATGGCTTTCTTCGATGAGTTTAGCCGAATTAGCGAGGCTTCAAGACAGTTTCCTCTGTCCGCATCCTGAGATCTGCACTTGAGAACACACTGACAGCAACCCTTCCATTCCAAGCCATTCGGCAGGCTATGCGGCCACAGGCAGTCATCCGACGGGAGCGGTTCCGCCCAGCCTCGCCTAGGATGAGTCTTCATTCTCGGGACTGAGCCTATGACGATCGAGACCCCGCAGGTCACGCCGATCTGGCGAAGCTTTATGATAGTGCGCTCAAAGAAATGGTCGGTGCGATTCTGCAGGCTTTGTCGGACGGCCGCAAACCCGCGCCCGATCGCGAACCCGAACTGTCTCGGCACGACAACGGCATGCCCAGGCTGACAGACGGCTCGTACTTCTCGCCCACTGGCCCACTAAAATACTCCAGCGTTCTGGAACCGCCTTATA
This sequence comes from Allobosea sp. P4_H5, assembly GCF_056400825.1. Lineage (NCBI taxonomy): Bacteria > Pseudomonadati > Pseudomonadota > Alphaproteobacteria > Hyphomicrobiales > Alloboseaceae > Allobosea > Allobosea sp. P4_H5. The sequence goes on from NZ_JBFUKM010000005.1 coordinate 94,254, forward strand.
GCGACGAAGAAGCGCGTCGGCGCGGCGCTTATCCCGCGGATCGCTTTCCGATGCTGCACACGCTTACTGCCATGATCACAGGAAACACCAGCAACGCACCTGGCTTGACCGGGATCGGGCAGAGCACCCTCAATGAGGTCCACGCTCAGCTTCAAGTGGCCGCTGCGGCGGATCTCCATTTCCACCGGTTCGGTCCAGTAGCGACAACGGATGCTTCCCGAGCGGCAGTGTTGCGTCCCTTCATGAACGGCCTCTTCAAGGCGACGCTCGACCTAGCGATCCTCGCCCCAGTCGCGCTTACCCACTTCGATTTTGACCGCCTGCGTTTGGCCTCTAACGCCTTTATAATGCGCATGTCGCCACAGCTCCAGAAGGCCCGCTGGTCTGAGAAGGCCTATGGCGCTAACGGCCACGATGCGGTGTTGGCTGCAGCGACTCACGCCTTCGTGCTCACCGGCTGGAGCGTGCCCAATGATAACTTTTGGGCCCTGAGCCAGACGCTATCGTTTCGCACCCCCGCCGCGCGCGAAGCGATTGAGGTACTGTTTGCGGCCCTCCGACTGGTAACCGGCGTTCAGACTGGCTATGCTCAGGAAGTATACTTGGCGCGGGGTTGGCGCACTTGGTCTCATATGGACTGGCCGCAGGTCTTCGCAGTCGGAGCCCGGCGCTACCCCGAGGCCTTTGACAACTTCGGCTGGAACCGCGACGGCATCCCTATGGTGACCTCTACACAGATGAAAGAGGTCGCAACCGCCTACCAAGCGATGAATAGCCACACTGGGCAGCGACTTGATTTGGCGCTGCGCCGTTTCAACGCTGCAACCACCCGCGATGACCCGTCCGACGCTATCCTCGATGCGACCATCGCGCTGGAAATTTTGCTCGGAGATGCCGACAATCAGGCGATCGGCTGGAAGCTTCGTATGCGAGCCGGTGCTCTGGCAGGGATCGGCGGCGACCAAGCGCGGATCGACACCACCCGAGCTGATGTTGCCAAGCTCTATGACCTCCGATCAACCATCGTTCACGGGGTGACAGGAAAAAAGGCCGCCAAAGCGATCAAGGCTCAAGACCCTGAAGTCGGACGTCATCTGGCCATTGAGACCCTGCGCAGTGTTCTCCAGGTGATATTGAAGTTTCCGCGTTATCTTGACCCGCTAATCATTGATCGTGAGCTTCTACTGAGGCCCAGCACCGCAGGCGGCTGAAGCCTTATGCCATAAAGTACATCAAAGCGCTGCTCGGGAGTGGACGAACCGCTTTTTGACAATGAGGGCTTGCGATGAGGTGCGGTCAAGCGACACGGTCGCACACGTCTCGCGATGATCGGGTCTAAGCGCCTATTGCTGCTGAACCTACGATCTTGCCGGGTTCAACAATGCGTTCAGCAATGTTGGAGAGGGGGCGTCCCTACCACATAGCTTCTTGCTCCGATGCTGATCCCATCTTTCGTAGCGCCGCTTCAAGTCGTTATCCGAGGCGGTCCGGAAATGTGAAATGGCCGTGCCCGTTCGGGGGAATGCGTCACACCAGCTTTCGAAGCGGCGATCGACGATCTTGTTCAGCAGAAGTTTCGCTTGCCAGTATTCCGCCGGATCGTCGCGCTGGCACATCCGCTCGTACCAATGTCGCGACCACAAGTTGCGTTGGTATGCGTACCGCGCCGCCTTGGCTGCATCGCCCAGGCGTCCGCGCATGGCTTCGAAATGGGACAGCAGTGCTTCGCCGGCCTCGCTAGGGTTCGCGAAACCTACGACCATGAGTGCGCGCGACATCTTCGCGGGCTCTCCGGTGCCAACGCGGGTTTCGACGTAACGGCGCAGCGCTTCGTCTCGACCGCTCAGTAGTGCGGCCATGACCTCGCCGGCAATCTCTCGATCCGTTGCGGCCCGGTCCAGCCTGCTGAAACGGAGCTCGTCGAGCTGGCCGCCGTCGCGCGAACTCCAAACGGCCATCGCTTTCAGATCAACACCGGCGTAACCGAAGGAGTTCTTCACGATCGGCGTGCCGCTATCTGCGATCTCAAAAAGGCGCTCGCTGCGATCGGGATGGGTCTCGCTGAACGCATAAGCCAACAGCACGAGCAAGTTATGCACGCTACGCAGACGTTCGGTCGGCTGCGCGGACAATCGAACCCACCAGCTCTCCGCTAACTCCTTGTCAGCGGCCACGATCGCCGCGAATTCGTCCAGGGCAAGATAGTCGAGCACGATACGCGCCTCGGCCTGGGTCAGGCGCTTCTTGAACGCGAGATATGCCTCGTAGTTGAGGCGCTGTGTCGCCTCGAAGTCCTGCATTGTCTCGTTGCCGAGCCGGCGCGACAACAGCGACGGTATCGCGAGGCGCTCCGGTTCCCGTATACTGATCAGGTGGGGTTCATTGTCCTCTTGCTGGCGCACACGCAATTCCACCGCATGGACCATCGGATCTGAGTCGAGCAGGGCTGCACGCTGGATCGAGGCGTCGATGCGCCTCGCGATCGCGCGAACAGCGTCGCCGCCGAGCATTCGCGCCGCCCGCCCAAGGACGCGGGGTGAAATTCGATCGAGGACATCATTTGGGCGCGCGAGGCCCAGCTGCACTGCGCGAAGCAAAGCGATCGAACCATACCACTCCTCGAAGCCGCTTTCGGTCTCTTCGAGGGGGAGCGTCCACGTTTCCACGATCTCACGAAGGGATCGTCGATCGCCATGCTCCGCGATGTACGCCAGCGCCTGGCAACGCAACCGCTGCGATGAAGACGAGATTGCGGAGGCCAGCTCATCACGATCCAGCGGAAACGCGAACTGCTTCGCCACGGCAATCAGCAACTCCTGTTTCCGCGTATCGCCTTCAACGCGGGCGTCTAGGAGGCGTTGAAAAAACTCGTGGGAATCGGGCGCCTTCAGGGCAGCGTAAACGTCGAGCAGCACAAGGTCTTCGGGCGGGATGCGGAGAAGCGCATCGAGCTGTTCGGAACTCGACAACGATGGGAACGACAGCAGGAGATGATACTGGCGAACAAGCCAGCTATCCTGGTCGGACAGGCCATTCAGATTGCCATTCGGTCCGGCATCGAACTCCTGGTTCGCGAGCAGACGACCTTGATCCGCAGTTAGGAGCGACACGTGGCTGCGGAACCACATGAGGCCTTGGCGCAGGGGGAAGCCTCGCCGACGTAGCAGTTCGTCGGCGAATGCACGATACTTCTCGGTAGCTTCAGACAGTCGGAAGCGGGCCATTCCCAGCCCGGCCCCTTCCAGGAAGAAGTCTTCCTCCGAGTAGCCTGCATTGACAGCGAGCTTCCCAGCATCAACCTCGTTGAACTCCGACGCGGTCTTTAGAAGATTGTCCGGCTCCGTGGAGGAGGGATCGCACGGGTCGGTTGCGCAGTAATCCTCGATTCTCCTCCAATCCCTGAATTTGTCACGTTCGCTCAATAGTTCGTCATGCAGGCTGTCCGCTAGGCTCGCATCGTCCGGGTGCCCGGTTGCGCGCATCGCCGCGATCAATGCCCACTTGCCGGTTATCGAACTGGCCTCGATCGGAAGGGACGCGGTCTGACGAAGTAAGGCGTCGCGTGTTTCGGCCCAATCGACAGGGTTCATTCCGACGAGATCGAGGAACTCCCGATAGGGCGAGCCTAGGTCAGAGTTGAGCGCTTGGCCGAAACACCAATCGAAGAGCCGATGAGCGAATCCAGCCAAAGGATGCCCGGCCAGCAGATGCAAGGCGAACCTCGCCAGCGCATTGTGGCTGGGCTCTATGATCTTCAGGCGGCCGAATATGTCCCTTTCGGGTCCACTGAGTGCGTCGATCCGCTCGGATATCTGTCGCCGGCGCTTCTCGCGTTCCTCCTGGATGGACGCGGATGTTTCGTCGTGGCGAACTCTTAGGCCGATCTCAGGTGACAAGGTATGTACAGACAGCCAACTCGCGGCTTCATCGAGGATCGCCGTTACGCTCTGCGAGCTGCCGCCCTTGGCCGCCGCCGCAAGCGCGTCCTGAAGCCAATCCAAGTTGGACGATATCGCCTCCGCTAGGCAAAGCTCGCGCGCGGCGCCCAGGAACGGTCGCGGCTTTTCCCGCGCCAACCTGCTGAAGGTTGGATACTTAGCCTGGTCCGGATTCTGCAAACCGGCGAAACCCCGAACGAGGGCCTGGGCGACGGAGCCTTCTGTGTCAATGTCTGTCGATAAGGTCGCTGTGAGGCTCGCGAGGATGACGTCGGCCGTGTCGTCCAGCGCCGCGACCGGATCCAGCAGCGTCGCCAGTGCGGCGTCCAGATCCACGCCGTTTCGCTTCGCCTTCTGCAATCGGGCGATCACCGCCAGACCGAGCGCAACGGTAAGTCCGTCTTCCCTGATCTCGTACTTTCCTGAGTCGCCCTCCACCTCGTGGAAGAACCTACCGTCGGCGACCCACGGTAGCTCCACGTCGAAGATCCGAAGGTCCTCCGTTCGTCGTTCGACGACGCGGTCGAGGATCGTTTGCGCGTCATTGCTAAGGCGCCTCGCGAAGTCGGCCGGCGAGCTCGGGCCAAACGCGCTCGGCTCGCTAAGTCGAATATGTTCGAAAAGGAGTCGGCTGACGTCGAGCTCGGCCACAGACGCGATGGCATCGTGGTTAAGCAGCCGGAGAGCGATGCCCAGCAATCGAGGGTTCCGCAGCCTCTCGGCGACGCGAGCCCGCAACGACTTGGGCGGTATGCCACCATGCAGAAGGATTTCGTCCCTCTCGGCTACAGTCCACTCGGGGACGCGGATCTCCCTGACAGGGACGGAAAGCCGGCCCTTTACGCGATCCTGAAAGAATGAGGGCCGAGAGGTCGCGATCAACGTGCCGCCGATCTCCTGGAGTACTAGGCTCATGGCGTCGACGATTTGCCTCCAGTCGACGTCGGGCCGCTGGTTAATGCCGTCCAAGATCACGACGATGCGCGGCTTAATCGGAGGAGGCTGCCGACGCCAAGTCGCCAGTCTCCGGGTCCACCGGTTGCGGTTGCGCTCGTCTGGTTCGTCGCCCGCCTGCGTAAGCAGTTGAGCGACCAGGAGGCGTTCGAGGTCCGACGCGAGCTTGGCTCTATCCAATGCGTTGGCCGGTATGAAAACCAGCATCGGCTTGTCTTCCACGCACAGCCAGCCCTGCACCGAGAACCAGGACTTGCCGCACCCCTCGTCCCCAAGGATCGCGGTAACCGATCCGTCCGGAGCGCTGTCGAATGCGGTCGCGAGTTCCAACTGGAGGGCCACTCGGGGCAATATGGCCTGCGAGGCGTCAAGCGGGCATAGCGCTTGGCCGAGGTTCGAGCGCGCCCTTCGCCCATCGGAAAGAATCAGCTTCAAGCGATCGGCGTTCGATCGGCGGGCCATATCGAAGCCCATCGATGTCGCGTTCAGCTCAGACTCGAGGCGGGCGGCTTGCTCCGGAAATGACGGCAAGTCCTTTATCGCTGAGAGCGCTTGGGCCGCTAGAGTGACCAAGGCCGGTTCGATCACATTCGCCGCGAGGAAGGTCTCGACGGAGGAACCTCCCATGGCGAGTGCCAGCGCAAGTTTGGGAAGCGGCGTCTCTATCCAGTCCAGGACCAGGATCGATATTCCTGATCTCCTCCCGTCATGACGTAGTTGGCCAACGAGCTGCGAAGGTACCTCGATCGTCGCACCGAGCACCCAGACGAGATCCGCGTCGTGGACATTGCGCGCGAAGTCCGCGACCTTGGTCACGATTTTTTCCCGGGGGATGGCGTCGGCGTACAGCTTCCCTTCGAAAACGACCCCAAGGCGTTCCAATGACGAGGCCCCATCGATGCCACCTTGGGTACCGCTCACGGCAAGGCTGAACGGTGTACCCACGATTTCCTGCAGAGCCAGACCGATCAGCCCTTCAAAGCCGAGCCGTCCCGTCGGCTTCAGACTTAGCAGGGCTTGCCGTAGGGCTTGAAGGTGGGAGGATAGTAGAGTGCTCACGCTGCCCAATCTAACATCGCCGAGCGCTTTGAAATCGCGCATCAAGTGTTTTTGCACTGAAAGCAGGCTGCCGCGCTAGCGGAGGAATGAGCGCGCGAATTCCAAGCTCGCATCGAGCTCAGGCCCTGGGCTGGCTAACATTTGACAATCTCCCGCAACCACGATTCTTCATATGGCCGGCAAGCGAATAGAGTTCCCGAGATCGATAGAATGGAATGCGAGAACGGATCGTTCGGGTGATTCCATGTCTTCGAAAGCGCCATCCTATCGTAGTCAGGGGTCGAGGTCGGCAACCTCCAGCGCCGCCCATGTCATGGCGGGCTTTCGCTATCAGCTTCTGCACTCGGTGGCCGCACTGCTCGCCATTCGCGATGGCGAGGAACTCTTATTGGAGATCGAGGAGGACTACTCGATTGCCGCTGGAGCGAGCGCGACCAACGTCCAGGTCAAGAACTCCCAGGCGTCGGATGGACCCCGGCCATACAGTCTTCAATCCAGCGAAGTTCGCGGGGCGCTCGATCGTTACTGGGTCACGAGTGCAGGCGGCGATCTCGATCGCCATCTGATCTTCCTGGCCCGCGGCGGGGCCTCGCGTGAACGCGATCACTTGTTCCCGGGCGACTCACCGGGTCTTGTTTATTGGGGCGCAGCTTCATTGGAGGCGGATACAGGTCCATTGCGGACCACGCTCTGCGACATCATGCGAGGAACAGAACTCGGTCGGTGGCTTGCAACCGAACCGAGCGACGGCGAATTGCGCGGCAGGTTACTGCGACGGGTTCAATGGCAACTTGCCTCGCGGTCCGAGGTGGAGCTTGCGCAAGACCTCGAAATGCAGGTTAGGGAGAATTTCCACCAACGCGGATGGCCGCTGAGCGCCGCGAAGTCTGCAGTAAAGGCCCTGGTGGATCTGGCGTTCGAAACGGCGGCCAAGCCGGCGGCCTCCGATCGCCGGCTTACGGCAATGGATTTGGCTCTAGCGCTGGAGAGCGTGGCAGGACCTGCATTTCTGGCCGGCCACGGGCATGTGCCTCCCCCATCGGAGAGCGTCCCCGGCGTTCTCGTGACCGAGCCGGAATTTGACGTGCCCGGCGTCGCTTTGCGAACCTCGGCCATCGAGACCGCCGCCCGAGGCCTAGCCGCCTCGCCGCTCATCTGGATCCACGGGACGAACGGCGTCGGAAAGTCGACGTTCGCCCGATTGCTGGCGAAGCGGCGCCAGGGGCGCTGGCTCGCGCTCGATCTCCGACCCGTCCAGAAGGAGCCAAGCGGTTCGGTGGCCGCCTGGCGGGAGCTCGTGAGCTCGATCGCCCGCTCCGGTCCTCTGGACGGTATCATCGTCGACGACTTCGACGACGAAGCGGCGCGCGGTCTCCGTTCCCGGCTGATCGCTCTCTGCCTAATATCGGCTTCGAGGGGGGCGAGAGTGATCGTGACCTCCCACCATCAGCCATCACCGGCCTTGCTCGCTGAGTGCGGTGCCTTGCCCGACGCGATGGTCCAGGCGCCGTACTTCTCCGAGGAAGACGTCGAGGAACTCGTACGGCTCTCCGATCCACCGGAGCCGGAGATGGTTCGTGCCTGGGCGACCATGATCCGCATGTCCACCGGGGGCGGCCATCCGCTGCTGGCAGCGGCCAAGATAGCCAGCCTGCGAGCCCGAGGCTGGCCGAGGGAGGCGCTGGTCGAGGACCTCATGAGCAACACCAGCGAGGCGCTTCGGATCTCGCGCGACGACGCGCGGCGATCCCTCATGAAGGACTTGAGGGCACTCGATCAGACGAGGTCGCTCGAAGCTGGGCAACTCCTCCGCAGGATCGGATGCGTCTTCGATCGTGTCGACGAGGATCTGGTTCGAGCGCTGGCGCAAGCGGCCCCCGCCCTCCCGAACGCAGGAGACGCGCTGGCGGTGCTGCGAGGCACATGGCTGGAAGGCCTGCCGGGACGCGACTATCGGCTGTCGCCGCTACTGACCGATATGGTGGGAGAGGTCCCACCAGCCGAAGCCAACCAATGGCGTCGTGTAGCGGCGGAACGATGGATGAAGGGTCGAAGGCTGGATGCCCGAACGCTGCCGCTCTGCTTCTGGAACGCATACCTCGGCGACCATCCGTATATCTTGATGGTGCTCTGCACGACCTTGGCGACGATGCCGCCGGAGAAACTTCAGGGTGCGGCCGCGCTGCTCTCGCCATTCGCGGCCTTCAAGACGGATCAATCCCTGCTGCGGTCGAATCCGGCCGTGGCAGCACAACTGCGGTTGCTTCAGTTCGAGACCGCCAATGCCATCCAGGACGAGAAGGCCGCAGGACGTATCGCGGGGCGCCTTTTCGAAGAGATCGATGCGCTCGGGGCCGATTCTAGCGAACTCTCGATAGCAATGACGGTGCCGGCAGCGATGGCGGTCCTGAGAGCGGACTTTGCCGGGGTCACCATCGCGGAGCGTATCCGGCTGACGATTCTGCTGCGCGTCTCCCTTCTTGCCGTGAAGCTGGAGACGGAACCCGGCGCAGACGATCTTCTGCCGCCGAAGCTGCGCGGCAAAGTCGACGCTGCCGACGCCTTGTTCTTCTCGACTATCATGCGGCGGATCCGAGGCTCTGCCGATGCCGTCGAGTTGATGGAAACACTGGGGTCATTGCCGCCGGCGGAGCGCAATCGCTTCCTCGATGCGGCCAGCGCCATATACGAAGGTAACGACGTGCTGGTGCATAGCGGCTGGACCCGCGTGCAGCTCGACGGCGGCGACATGGCCGCGGCCCTGGCGGATTATTGGAAGATCGCGGAGATCGTCGGGCTTTGGGAGCGCCTCGACATCGAGGCAGAAGTCGTCTGCGCCCAGGCGATCATTCTCGACGAGGGTCTCGGCGACCGGGATCGGGCCATCGCCGTCCTCGACGACGCCATCGGACGGTACGGAAACCAGGTCGGCTTGCTGCGCCAGAAATCCAAGGTTCTGGGTCATGCCGGCGACCACGCCGCCGCGGCAAAACTCCTGTTGGAGATCGAGGACGTGGTCGGGGCCGAATCGCCGTTCGGGCGAGCCTTGGCGCTTCGGGACGGAGCGGTAAGCGCCGCCAAGGCCGAACGGTACGAGGACGCCCTGCGCCTGTGGGGTAAGGCGGCGGAGCAGCAGTCGCAAATGTCAAGCAGACCGGCTTGGTTCGCCGCCTTCAAAATCGAGCGAGCCCTAGTGCTCTGGCGGGCGGATCGGACTGCCGACGCTCTCGCTGAGACAGCCGATGCTCTGGACGCCATCGAAGCCCTCGATGCCGCTGGGTCGAGGCAAGCCGAGCGCACGCATCAGTATGCACGCGCTCTGATCAACCTATTCCTGGGCGATCGTTTCGAGGACCTCCGTCCGCGGCAGTCCTTTTTCCCCGGCGACGCCTCGGTGCTCGAGTCGGATGAGGAGGCACTCGTGGGAGCCGTTCTCAGTTCTTTGCCGGACGTCTGGAGACTACTAGCTGCCTTGGAGGCGCAGTCGGGGATCTATCTCGGATTGGAGCGACGGTCCTGGGCCAAGCTGGCAGGTCCCGTTCTTGCCGGAGCGGAGATCATGTTGATCGAAGCCAGATATCGAAATGCGTTGATCGCCGGCGATCTCGCAAGCGCCATTCGCTGCCGCTTTGCCCTCGTCGGCGTTCAACGCGCGATCCAGGACGCCGGCGGAGGCATCGGACCGAAACGCGTTCCGCCGTTCGATTTCCAAGAATCCGGCGCGACACCGCTTGGCCCGGACGCCATGGCGGACGATGCCGCATACTCGGGGCTTCTCGACGTGGTGCTGCATCGGACGCTGGCGAGCGGCAAATCCCCGGACGACGAAATCCGGACGTCCCTATCGGAATTGAGCGAAAGCGCTTTCGAGCTCGGCGGAGATTTCCCGACTGTCGTGAGGATCCTGTTCGGCGAGGCGAAGCCGGAACCACATCATCCGATCGCCTTCGTCTCGGCTTACGCCATCTCGCTGCCGGAGCGAGCCATCCTCGAGGATCCGAATCTGCGCCTCTATCGCGACATGCTGCTTGTCCGACAGGTCGCCACATCGCCGGCCAAAGCCATTCTCGCACCGTTGCTTAATCGGCGAATGATCGATGGCTGGAGTTTGGTCATCAACCAGCAGACGTTTCTACTACGGGACCCGGCAGGCGCCGTTCCGGCGTTACGGACGAGGCTCGCGCGAATGACCGGGCAATCCTTGTCCGGTTCGGCTGCCTTCATTCTCGAAGCGGCCCCGGCGGTGGGGTTTCAGTTCCAGCACGGTTGGGATGCGCTCTTGACGAGCATAGCGGGCGAATGAGGGCCCCGGCCCCCCGGTCGTCGGCTGTCGCCGCTTCGAACACGATTTTGGAGGCGAGGCGACAACCCATGCGACGAATCGGTCGTATGGGCACAATCGGATCGGAGCGCGCGGATGGCGGAAATCGAACAGGTAACGACCGAGGCTGAGGAGCCGGACATCGATCTCGATTCCGACCAGCTTGGCGCCTATGGGGAAAGCCTCTTCGCCGCGCTCTGCGAGAAGGCCGGCTTGTTTTGCAACAAGGCGACGCGGGACAGGAGCGGTTGGGATTTCATCGTCGAGTTCCCTATGGATCCGTTGCGGGACGGCGATTTAGACAAGCGGCCGAACCCCATCTCTTGCATTTTCCAGCAGAAGACGATGTGGCATCGCAATGACCGCATTCGTTTCAGGCTGTCGTCCCTGGAGCGACTCGCCAAGGACCCCCGCCCCTCCTTCGTCTTCGTCATCAAGGTCGACGAGCGGCGGGAGCCCAGCGGAGCCTTTCTCATCCCTCTCCGCGGCGAGGTCCTTGCCGGGGTGTTGCAAGCCCTCAGGACGGAGCAGGCGGCAAATCGCTTCGCCGTGAACCGCGCCTATCACTACATGTACGCGAGCAAAGTCGGCGTGCCGATCGCGTTCAACGGGGATGCCTTTCGATCGGCACTCCAGTCGACGGTCGGCAACCAGGCCGCCTACGAAGCGGCCAAACTCACCGAGATCAAGACGCTCGGTTACGAGCCGTTGGCAATGGAGATGAACGTCTGTTTCTCGGTCGGCGATCGCGGAGACCTCTTTAACGTTTGGCTCGGCCGCACCCCGGCCATCGCCGACGATCTGCGGATGTTCGAGACTCGTTTCGGCGTGAAGCTGGCGCTCCAGGAATTCGAACCGGGTACTCGGATCCATATCAAGCCGGTTCCCATCGATACATGCGACGTGATCGTCAGACGGGATCGATACTCCGAGCCGGCGACGGTGAAGGCATCAGTCTATACCACCCCCAAGGTTGCCGGCGTCGAATTCGGGATGCTGATCTCCGCGGATCAATTGGAAATTGAGTTTCGCGGCGGAAAGATGAAGTTTCAGACAGGCGTGATCATTTCCGAAAGCCCTCTGATGACAGTGGGAAGCTGGCGAAACCATCTGTTGCTTCTCACCGCTCTCGGGACCAAGGGAGCAATCCTGGAAATTCGACCTCGGAATCCACGTCATCCTCGAATTCGTCAGGAATTACCGGGCGCAGCCGGACTCGATGTCCGGAGTCTCACGCATTGGCTCACGGTGGCCGGTAGGCTCGACGGGCTCGTTACGAAGGCGGGAACGACGGAACAGCCGACCTTGAGCATGGAGTTGTTGACGTCGCAAGAAGATCGCATCGCATCAGCGTACGCGATCATGACCGGCGAGGCTGACGTCACCCTCGGTTTCACGGTCAACGGCGAGCTCCCGCCTTCCACGCCTTCGTCGATGAATGGGGTGTACGTCGACCACCTGCGGTTTAGGGAAGGATTGATGGTCTGGACTGCGGACGTCGTATTCGAACGCTCGACTGGCAATCCTGCTGCGTTCGCCTGCACGCAGGTCGATTTCCGAAGCATCGAACTGATGGTTTCGAGCGAGTACGAGCCGTTCTTGAAGGATCTGGGTGACATGCACGGAGCGGGCCTCGTCGTGGCGAGGGAGCTCACAGATATCGTGAATGGCGGTTCTGAGGAACCAGGGGCGGAGTGAGCCGAGGTCAGATACGTATCGATGGTGGCGATCGAGAACTGATGCCAGTCGCCATCAAGATGACAAGTCGCCGAACTCCTGAAGCGCCATACAGCAGTCGTCCCTGGCTGGATCGAAGAGACTGGAATCCAAACCCGATTAGTCGCGAGATTGAACGGTCCCGAAGCAGACGCCCCAGATGTCGGCAAGGGGCCAACTCCCGACAGAAAATTGGCCACTGCGGTTGTCGCGCGGAACCGCAGTAGCGGGAGACCCAGCGGAGAATCGGCCCTTCAAGGTGTCCAAATTTTCTCGGTCAGCGCGAAACAGAGAACGGCGCGGCGCCTTCAAGGCGCGGAAATACCGGATATTTCGAGAGGGGCTGCGCTGAGAGCTGGGGTCTGAAGACTAGCTGGCGGACAGGGCGTCTGTCACATAGATAGTTCTATCTTATTGATAGAATGAAATAATTTTCACCGCAAGATTCGATTATATCCGGTATTATACCCGGCTATCACAACGGCCGTCATCGGCCATCAGAGCAGCGTCGCCTGCGTCGACTTTTCGGCCAGGGCGGCGAGCATATCCGCCGGCCCATCCTTCTTCGCACCGCGCGCCACGATGTGCAGCGATCCGTCCGGCAGCGGGCGCTGCAGCGAGGCCGCCTGATCCCATGGCGCCGTCATCCAGCCGGCGCATTCCTCCGGCGTCGTCAGGATCACCGGCATGGCCTTTGGATGGATCGCCTTGACCTCGGCATTCGGATCCGTCGTCAGGAAGGCGAACAGGTCCGCGTGAACCTCGCCTTCCTTGACCTTGCGCACGCTCTTCCATTGCGGCGTCCAGATGCCGGCGAAGAAGGCCGTCGGGCGCTCCTCGCCGAAGGCGAACCAGATATCGCCGCCCTCGGCCTTGTTGAACTCGCTGAACGACGTGAACGGCACCAGGCACCGGCTCTCGACGCCGAGCCAGCGGCGCCAGTGCGGGCTCTTGGTGTTGCGGACGTTCGTCACGCCCGGGTCCGTTTTCTTGCCCTCGAGCGCGAAGACCGGCGACGGCATGCCCCAGCGCGTCAGCGCCAGGCGCGCCTCGCCATCCTCATTGCGGATGATCGGCGCTTGATAGTCGGGAAAAATGCCGGGCTGCGGCGGCAGGTTGGCGAGGTTCGGGCCGCCGTCGTTGAACGGGGCGAATAGCTTGCGCATCGCCTCGACGTTCCGGGTGTGGCTGTAGAGATTACACATCATCGCCCTCGCCGACACGCCGGCGGCGACCTGGCTCGCTCGGCTCGGCCGGGAGCATGTCCGCCTTGCCGCCTTCGATCAAGGTCAAGCCGGATAGACTGGGCGGAAGATCGGGAGGTCGAGGGCTCATCACATCGGGGCAATAGGCGCCGCATTTGCGACCATACTTCCGGGGCTTCCAGCTCGGATTGAGCGGGTCATATGGGCACTCCGAAACGAAGGTGCGGAGCACACGGCCAAGCGGCGCGCTCAAGCCGTACTCGATGGCCAGAACCGCCAGGCGAACCTTGGCCTCCCGCGCGCAGTAGTGACAGCGCAGGTGCAGCGCCACCCAGGGATAGTGCCCGATCGTCGTTGCCAGCGTCACCGGCCGGCGCTCACGCCTAGTCATCGCTCGGAAGCGGCCGAGCTCCCTCCGAGAACAGCCCGCGCAGGAAGCCGCGCGAAACCGACCGATCGGCATCGTCGAGGAGGACGAGGAAGTCATGTGCCAGGGCGCGCAGCGCCGCCGCTTCCGACCCGTGCTCCTCCAACAATATGGCGACCATGCCCGTGATTTCCGCATCAATGGACGTGTCTTCGACCCGCTGGTCGGCCGGCAGCGCTGACATCGTTCTTGCCCTCGAACGAGAACATAAGTAGAACGTACCAACGGCGACGGAGTCAAGCCATCGAGGGAGAGGCCAGATGGACACGACGGAATTGGCGGACATGCACAAGTCACAGCTGGTGGACCTGCTTCACCTGATGCAGCACGTCATGCAGGGGTTCGCCCGAACGGTTCAGCTGGTCAGCGTGACGATCACAAGCGAGGATCTCGACGGAGCAGCCCTGACCCGGAGAGCCGCTGGGATGATCGCCGAAATGCTCCTCAAGGAGGCCCGCGAGAAACGCGCCGTCAACGATATCGGCGAGGCGGAGATTCGCGAGCGTGCCGTCGAGCAGTTCACCATGCTGATCGAGGAGACGCTGCGCCCGAGCCAGCCGCAGCAGTGATCAATGACGCCGGCGCCAAACCCGCGCGCCCAGTGATCGAGCTGCGGCTACGGCGGAGCTGCCCAGGCCATCACGACGCGAAGGAGCGCGACCGCATTTGGGCGGTGGATTGTGACGGCGTCTACGTCGGCTCGATTGCGCTCCACCAAGGCCGCTCAGACAGCCTCCCGGTCTGGCAGTGGGTTGTGCACCTGCATGACGGCCGCTTCGGCAACGGATTGCCGATCCAAGAGGGGTCTGCGGAAACGCGGGAACTGGCGATGGCAGCGTTTCGCAAGGGCTTCGAACGGTGCCGAGAGTATAGCGGCGCCGAAGGCTGGCAGCACCACTGTGAGCACATGGCGATGGTCAGCGCGCGCGCTGAAGCAGGGCGAAAATACTGAAGGCCGCGGCTGGCGACTCACCGCTCCCTGCCGGTAGAGGCTCAATCTAAGGAGCCCAGCCGATGCAGTACCCGCCCGACAACCCACCCATGGCCTATTCCCGCCTCGCCGGACGTGAGGTCTCGACCCGGTCGGAGGAGTGGAAGGATGAGTGCGAAATCGCCTATCTCGCTGGGCTGAAGCCGGACAAGCTAAAGGCGATGCTCTACGGCGTACAAGGCGCCCAGGACGAGAGTGCGAGGGGCATCAAGCAGCATCGCGGCGACGCCGCGGTGGCACAGCTCGTCAGCGAGATCGAGCGATACAGGCAGGCCGGGTAACCCAGCGCCGGGCCAACTAGAACATTTCGTGAATAAATCGTTAACGCTCCCCTTGCGTAAGCCGAAAGGGGTACCTACTTCCACAAGGCTTTGCATCCCGCAAAGCAAAGCCGAGGCGAAGCCCCGGCTTTAAGCGCGACCACGAAGGGTGGCCACGAAGGCTGTGTATAATCTGCAGGCTCTGTAAATGGGCATCACAGTTTTTTTGTCAACCATTTTTCGTGGTGAAAAATAGAAAGCACGAAAAATGAACCGATATCTTGTTTGCTACGATTTGCAGTCACGGCTGCCGGACCCGCACACTCCATTCTTGCGGCAGGCAGAAACCCACGGATGGTCTCGTTGGATGAATATGCAGTCCGGCGCACCGCTCAAGTTGCCGAACACGACATTGGTCGGCAACTTCCCGACAATCGAGGCTGCGCTAGCAGCTTTTGATCAAGCGTTAGCCGCGACCACGCGTCTGGTTCATCATTCGGTGGTTGTAACCAAGCGCTACGTGGTGCCTCACGAGGAGAGCGGCATGCTCGTCTCGAATGAGAAGAAGACCGACGACACGGCGCACATGTTGAGCGCTATCCTTCGTAAGATGTGACGCCGAATACGACGCAAAAAGGCCCCGCCGGCGCAAACCGGCGGGGCCAAGTCGTTTGGGAGGAACCGCCGAAGGACGGCAATGGCAGATCAGCCAGCCGGCTTGTTCTCGTCGGGCTGAACCTCATGGACATGCAGGTCCGCCGAACTGTGCGCGGCGAAGCTGCGCTCGGTGTTGGGCTCGACGCGCTGGGTCCATGCGACTTCGCCGCTCTTCGGGTCCTTGGCGCTGACATCGACAGGCCAGCCATGGTTGGCCTTCACGATCACGGTCGTGGTCATTCGAGAACTCCTGATGATTGATACCGGAGGCCGCCGGCGCGGATCGGCGGAGCCGAATTCGATTAGGTCCGACGACGCGGCGGCGGGTCGCGCTTCTGGCCCGCTTCGAACCCCTTGCGCCATTGCCGATAGTCCTGGCGGTCCTCGGCATCCTCCGCGAGGATCTGGCGGATCGTCCCCAGTTCGTCGGCGCAGCGGCCCGTTTCCGCCGCTTCCTTTTCCTGCGCCAGCGCGAGGCGGGTGACGGCGGTCGCGATCTCCTTGACGACAGTCAGGTCGGCGATGCTGGCCGCCTGCAGCACGACGTCCTTGCCGCTGACGGGAGGCTCGCGCTTGCCGGCGACATAGCCGCTACAGCCGAGGAAGACGAAACCGATGCCGACGCCGAGCATGACCAGCATCTGCAGGCCGGGCGGGAGGGCGGCGATCCATTCAAAGCCCGGCGGCATCGGCATGTGCTTTCTCGGCCCGGCCGGCGTCCGTCCAGACGCGCCGGATATTGTAGGCATCGAGCCCGAGAACCACGCCGGCATAGCAGACGATCAGCAGCGGGCGATCGGTTGCGAGGAAGCCGGCGAAGACCGGGAACCAGATGCCACAGGACAGAAAGGCGCAGGCGCCGCGCACATGCGGCGACCAGCGCCCGTACCAGCTGCCGGCGAACGTGCCGTTGACGACGAGAGCGATGAGCCGGAGCGAGCCGATCACGATACAGGTCCAGCCCCAGACGAGTTCGTCTGCAATGCTCGCAAGCCCGCCATAGCTCAGCGACACGTCGAAGAGCGCCGGGTATTGCAGGAAGAGCGAGCCGAGCCAGATCAGCAGCGCCGCGAAGCCCCATTCGCTGGCCCGCGCCGGGAAATGGTCGGTGATGCCGCGCGCGACCCTGACGATGATCACCGGCCAGCCCTCCAGCCGCAGGCGCCGACGCCCTTGGCATTGTGCTGGTCGACCTGCGCCCGCGTCTCGGTCGTGTCGCGCGTCGAGCCGTAGATCGGCGCGAAGATCCGGCAGCCGTCAGTCACGGTCGAACTGCTGCACCCGGCTGCGGTCAGCGCCACCGTGCAGGCGATCCACTTCCTTGCGCGCCGCATCGGCTGCCTCCTGTTGCTTGCGTTCCTGCGTGATCGAGGCCGCCCGCTCGCCGCGGCGATACTCCTGGCAGCCATAGGCGCCGGCGCCGATGACCAGCGCGACGGCGGCCCAGGCCTGCCAGGGCAGCGCGCCCGCGACCAGGCGTGCGCCTGCCCAGAGGGCGCTCATGCCGCGACGCCTTCCGGCAGGTCGAGCGCATCGGCGAGTGCCTTGCCCTTGCGCGCGGCCCACCAGCGATAGGCGAAGCCGCCGGCGGTGAGCAGCACGCCGGTGATGACCAGCGCCGCAACCACGTTGCCGATCAGCTGCGAGCTCGCCGCCAGCGGGTCGAGCTGCTGGCGGGCCTGGTCGAGCAGGCCGGCAAGACCGCCGGAGCCGATGCCCGCGCCGGTGGTCGCATCGGCTGCCGCCTTGGCCGGGAGCGGCTTGGCCTGGTCGATCGACGCCCTGGCGTTGCCGCCGGCGGCGAAGACAGGATCGGGCCCGACCGAGCCGGTCGCCCAGGCCTGTCCGATCTGCTTGACCTGCGCCACGCGGCCGCTCCAGCCGCGCCCGAAGGTCGACCAGGTCCTCAGCGCATGCAGGAAGGCGAGCCGCCGGCCGAGCATCAGAGCGATGAGCCGGTCATGATCGGGATAGGCCTCGACCGCCGCCAGCGTCGCTTCGCCGATCACGCCGTCGACCTTGACCGAGCCGAGCGCCCGCTGAAGCCACTTCACCGCCTGCGACGGGCCGGAGTTCACGGCACCGTCAAAGACGGCATAGTCGACACCCTCCGGCAGGCTGTCGCCCTTGACGACATCCCAATACTGCCGGCGATAGACCGCCTGCAGCTCGGCCTCGGTGATCTGGCGAACCGAGCGCTTGGCCTCGCCGCGGCGCTTGCGATAGGCGTCATAGACGCCCTGCGTCACGCCCTTCATGGTGGCGCCGCCCGGGTCCTTGGGGTGATCGGCGTAGCCGCCTTCATGGACGAGGACGCGCGACAGCGCCCGCGCGTAGTTCTGCGCAGTCATGAGATTGCTCCGGATTAGAGAATTGTGCGCAGATGGCGAGTGCGCGACTTTCAGTCGCGCATTGCGTGCGCATCTTTTGCGTGTAGAAAGGGCGCCTGATTAACCTAGGCAGTAGATCGAGGCGGCATGGACGACGATTTGCGGCATTGGCTTGCCAGGGCAATGAACTTCGCCTGCACCATGCTTGGCGTTTGGATGGCGACTGGACGATTCTGGCCGGCGCTCATCCTCGCCATTATTTCAACCGCACTCGCTATCGTCGGATATGCGTGGGTTTTGCTACAAACCTTTGGCGCCGCCGCCTTGTTTCTCGGCATCCTGCGAGTCTTCGGCGCCGTATCGATCTGACGGCAAACCGGCTAGGCTTGGCGGCCTAGTAGGTCGGCGCCAGCACCTCGTCGGCGCGGGTCGCGCCAAGCGCGGCTTCGACACCGGCGCGCAGGGCGGGATAGTCCGCATCGGCGGTATCGAGAAACTGCGCGGCTTCGAAGACCCGGCGCAGGCGCAGCGGCGCGGCCTGCAGCGCGGCATCCACCGCCTCGGCCTCTTCGTCGGTCAGCCGGCGCCAGACCTCCGCCTTGGGGATGCGGGTGAAAACCGGCGCAGGCGGTGCTGCATAGGGCGCGATCGCCAATCCTGTCGCGAGCGCGGCCTCGAAATAGGCATCGCCTGGCTCTGCCGAGAAGGCGACCTCGCAAGGCCCGGCGGTGGCATGCAAGCTTTCACCTTCGACCAGGATCACGGCGATCGACGCGTCGGAAATATAGCGCAGTTCCATCTTAGATCTCCGCGTCCAGAGCCAGCCAGTTGTTCGCTGCCACACGGAGAGAGACCGGAGTCCCAGCCGTGTAACTACCAGAGGTCACGACCAGCAGATCGATCGCTGCGCGCCCTCCCGGCGAACCAACAGAGTTGACCGAGACAGACGTGGTGCCAGCCGTTCCGCCAGCCGAGACAGCCAAGATATTGACCGCGGCCGACACCGAAGACACCGGTGCGACACGCATAGGCCGCGGAGGCACCACGCATGCGACGACGTTCAAGGTATCGGCAGCGAAACCGGTTCCGATCGTGATCGCCGTCGTCTCGCCGAAGCGCACGTAATAGCGCTGGCAAAGCATCAGCTCGGTATCGTAGGGCCGAACCTCAAAGGCCGTCGGAATCACGCCAGGCTCAATCTGCACCTTGCCGAGCGTGCCGGCACCAAACTTCACGACGCAGTTAGTGCCGGCAGTCAGCGCAAAGGACTGGCCGGAGGTCTTCGCGACCCCGTCCACAGTGCATGTCGCTGAACCCTCCCAGCTGACGACATAGGTGCCGGAAGTGATCGAAGCGCCCTCGATCGCCTGGACGAGAGAGCCCGAAGCGATCGTCGCAACACGCCCAGACACGCTGTAGTTGGCGCCGCCGGTGTCCGCCTTCCACCGATCGTGCCCATACACCCCCGCGCTAAGCGCCCCGCCCGCAAATGCGCGTTGGTTCAATCTGAAATCGCCATTGATGATCAGGTTGCGACCACCGTTCCAGGTATCGATCTGGGCAACGGCGCGAACCTGCGCCGGCAGGAGGTCTTCAGGGTCGCCGTCGCCCGCCGTTGCCCGCCCCTTGATCCTCGCCGTGGCCATGTCCGCCAGCTTGGCGTTGGTGATGACATTGCTGTCGACGGTCAACGTCGCGCCCGATCCGGAGACGATGACATCCCCCCTGTCGCCGTCGACAATGAAAGACGTCACGCTCCAGCGCGAGACGCCATCGGAGACCAGATCCCAGCGAGCTCCCGGCACCGCACAGACGAACGAGGCCGCGCCGTTGATCGTGTCACTGCCGGCGCGAGCAATCGTGAGAGTGTTGGCGCCGTTGATGGCGGGCAGCGTGTCGAAGAAGCTGATGGTGCGGCCGGCCGAGACAGCGTTGGCGGCCGGCAGCGTGCCGGTGCGCGGCGCGGTGAACGCCGTGTTGGACACGACGAGCCGGTCGGTAATCTGGAAGCTGAAGCTGGTATTGCCTACGGCGCGCAGCACTTCGCTCGAAACCTCGTCGAGGCGCGCCATCTTGATGCCACCGACAGTCGCAGCGTCGTGGCCCACTAGGCGCTTCTCATCGGTAATCCAGGTAACTTCACCCGCGGCGCCGACAAAACCCGAATGAGCCAGCGCCGTGCCGCGCCGGAGTTGGACCTGAATGGCCATTTTTTAATCCTCGTGGATGGCGTTGAAGGCGAGCTGGATCAGTCGCGCATGCGACGGCTGCAGGCCCGAGATCCTGATCTGGTCGCGTCCGGAATGGATCACGAGCAGGACGACGCTCGCATCGACTTCCGCGACGCAGAGCTCGGCGGCGATCGACTCCGCCGCGCCGTCGACGTCGACGACGACCCCGCTCATCTCGTCGTTCATGGAACGGTGCCGTAATCGGCATAGTCGGTCGGCAGATCCGTGATCATGCCGTAGTCGATCAGGTTGCCGGCGGCGAAGACGATGGCCGCAGCAGCGGCGGCGGAATCGGACGCCTCCGCGGCATAGTGCTTGGCCGAACGCCCCGTGACCGTGCCGGTCACGGCCTGGCCCCTCGGCTTTTCGGCCCATTCCTGGGCAAGCGCAGACTTGTCGATCGCGATGTCGCGAGCGTCGAAGGTCTGCGTTCGGTAGCCGGCGACGGTCGCCTTGTCGTCGGCGACGATCGCCTTGTCGCTCGCTACCGTCTGGGCATGGCCGCCGGCAATGCCCGCCCAGTGCTTGGCCGAGTGGGTGCCGGCTCCGAAGACATCCTCGCCGTTCGGCTTTTCCGCCCAATCTGCCGCGCGCTGCGCCCAGCCGCCGGCTGCGGTCACGGATGCGGCGGCCGCGCCCGCCGACGTGCTGGCGGCGGTGGAATAGTGCAGCGCCGAGCGCGTGCCGGGGGTGGTGACATCGGTATTGATCGGCCGCGCTGCCCATGCCGCAGCGAGGTCGCGATAGGCCAGCGCATCGTCAGCTGCCTGACGAGCCGTGGTCGATGCAGTGGCGTCCTGCTCGAGGAACTTGGCGAACTTGTAGGCGAGGGCGCGATCGGCGAGATGCCAGGGCTGGCGCGCGCCGGTATAGGCGACATTGCTCGCACTCGGCCCGCTCCAGCCTTCCGTCAGTTCGACCTCGGAATCCGAGACGATCCGCTTGATGTAGTGCCGGGTCGAGCCAACGGCGATCGTGTCGCCTTCCAGCGCCGCCGAGGTGAACACGGTCAAGGTGCCGTCGACCGCGTTCAGCGAGCCCATAACGGTGACGCTGCCGTTGACCACCGTGACCAGGCCGCCCTGAAAGAACAGATTCTCGGCGAAGATAACGTTTCCGAAGCTCATCCCGGCCTCACTTGTTGAAGCAGACGCCTTGAACGCTGACGCCGTTCAAGTCTTGCACGCCGCCCAAAACTCCCGCCTGATCAGTCACGACCTCGATGACGTCTGTGCCGGTGTAGCCGACGTCATAGGAGGCCATGGCGATCGTGCAGTTGTAGTGCGCGAGCGAGGCGCCGTTGTTGACGATGTAGGTGACGTAGCTGACCGGCACGACCTTGATATCGAAGCCGTTGCGCCTGATGCGCATCAGCGCTGCCGAGCCGTTCACGCCCGTCTGGCCGCCCTGGTAGACGCCGGTGATATTGACGCGCGAGCCGACGCGTACCGGCAGGGCGATCACCGCGTTGCGCCCACCACTGTCGGCGCTGGCATGGCGGGAAATCGTGCCGGTGCGGATCACGACGTCGTCGATATAGGTGACGCCATCGACGACCGAGAACGGCACGGTGCGCGTCAACGGGTTGCCGAGAATGAACCGGTTAACATCGATGAAGAGCTGGCTGTAGAAGGTGGTGCCCTGCTGGATCAGCTCCAGATAAAAGCCCGTCTCGTAGGCCGCGCCGCCGGCCTCGGCCCGCAGACGGACGGCGAAGCGGGCAAATACCCCTGCCGGCGCCGCGACGGCCGCGAACTGGACCAGCCCCTCGGCCATCAGGTTGCCGAGCCGGGCCGAGACGGTGCTGACCTGCTGCGCGATCGCCTGGTCCGCCGTCGCCAGCGCCTGCAGGGACAGGTTGGTTGCTGCAGCGTGTCCGTTGAAGGTGGCCGTCAGACTGGTGATCTGCTGCGCCAGAGCCGACGTCTGGTTGGTTCGGACGAAGATCTCGGTGTCGAGAGCGGCCTCGTTGTCGCCAAGCCGCGTGTTGAACTGCGTGAGCTGCCCGGCGATGACCTGGTCCTGCTGCGCCAGGGCGGCGGTCTGCTCGTAGACCGTGGCGAAGCCCTGCTGATACTCGGTCCTGAGCTCGTAGCTGGTGGTGACCAGCGCCTGCGTCAGTTCGGTCCTGACCTCCTCGGTTCGACGCAGGCCCGTCTCGGCAAGACGATTGGCGTTGAAGCCGTCGACCAGCCCTTCGAGCACGGTCGAGAACAGCGGATCGATACTCGGGATCTGCTGCGTGCGGTAGCGGATGCCGGCGACGAGCTCGTCATAGTCGACCCGCATGATGCTGGTCTTGCCGGAAATGACGGCCTGCGGCGCGCTGAACTGTGTCGAGCGGATCGCGCTGCGCTGGCCATCGTCGGCATAGGCAAAGGCGCGAACCTGGATGAAGTCGTTGGTATCGCGAACCGGATAACGGCCGGATGAGGCCGGCCCGTGATAGGCGTCTTCATAGGTCTCCCAATTGTCGTAGGAGATCCGCACGACATAGTTGACCGGCACCCGCGGCCGGCCGGCCGACCAGTCCATGTACATCTGCGTGCCGCTCTGGCGCGCATCGGCGAAGATGTAGGCGATGTCGATCGCCGCCTGATTGACCAGGCCGGAGGACGGTGGCGGCGGCGGCGCGACGATCGCCTCGCCGAGATCGCTCCAGACGCCGGGCGCGTCGAACGTCGCCTCGATCTCGACCCGCTCGGAATCGAGGAAGCGGATCGCGCGGACCAGCCAGTCCTTGCTGATGACGTCGAGTTCGCCGATCACCATCGAGGTCGGCGCCTGCGTCGCCGTGCTCAGCACCTGGCCGATTGCAAGCCCCGTCTGCGCCTGCGCCGCGGCGACGTCGTCAGGGTTCATCGCCAGCGTGTATTCATCGACCTGCGACAGCTGCACCGGTCCCCAGGATCGACCGTCGCGGGCGCGCAGATAGCCGAAGCAGGTTGCGCTCGGCAGAGTGAAGGGCTTGTCGATCTGCAGGTTGAGACCGCTGCCGCCGTAGACGCCTACCGTGTCCTGCTCGTCGAAATACCAGCTGTCGATCAGGCATTTGTCGTTCGGCAGGATCGGGCGGCCGGCGAACTCGAGCGTGAAGGTCCGCGTCCGCCGGCGCCGATAAGCGGTCGAAGCCGCCCAGGTTCCAAGATGGATCGCATGCGCCCCCTCGGTGACGCCTTCGAGCTTGATCCGCCGCGGGTTGCCGGTGTCGACGCCGAACCGGACCGGATAGTCGCGATGCTTGCGCGGGTCGCCGTCATCGTCCCATTCGACGATAACGTCGGCCGCGCCGTCCGACAGGTCGAGATTGAAGTCCTCGCTGTCGCTGTCCTCCAGGATCTGGCGCCGCGTGATGACGTGCTTTCGCACGAGCTTCTGGTCGTCGCGCACCATCGTCCAGAGATTGCCGAGGCGCAGCGGCGAGGCGCGCATCACGCCGAGCACCGTCTGCAGCGCCTCATAGACCGAGATCGGCCCGCGGATCACGCCATCATAGGTGTCGTATTGGTTGACGCTCGCGGCATAGCTGGCGAAGGTCGCGATATCGATCTGACTGTCGGGCTGGCCGGCGCCGGCAACCTCGTCGCGCAGGATATGGACCGCCGCCCAGACCGCCTTGCGCGTCTCGGTGTCGATCCAGGCGCTTCCGTTCCAGACCGGCAGGATGCGCGCGGCCTCGACCTCGATATTGGCATAGGCGGTGACGCCGACGCCGGGCCCCGAGCGCACCCGCATCGCGATCTCGGTCACATGCGGGCGGTAGATGCCCTCGGGGATGTGCGAGAACAGCCCCTCCCACGTCACCGTGTTGACGATCTTCCCGTTCTGCGGCTGCTGGCCGAGATTGCAGGCGCGATAGGCATAGAGGCCGGCCGGGATATCCACGAAGGTCGTCACCCGGCGCGGCTGCGTCGTCTGGGTATTGCCCTCCTCGCGATAGAGCTCCGACCAGTCGCTGATGAGATCGCCATCCTCGTTGACGTGGGCGTACTGAAAGAGCACCCCCCAGTCGGTCGGGAACTGCTTGCCCTCGTACTTGCCGCTGCCGATCGCATAGATGCCTGCCGGCAAGGTCCAGTTGAGCTGCACCCGGGACTGCGGCGCCGCATTGCTGCCGAAGGTGAAGGGGCCGGCCCAATCCGGGCTGTCGCCGGGGCGCGGCAGTTCCATACTCGCCACGGCCTGCGCCTGCGCGACCTGTCCGGGCACCAGGTCGGAGAAGCCGCCCGGGTCGATGATCTCGACCTGCGCGCCGGTGAAGGGCGGCTGCACGCCTGCCGGGGTCCAGATCACCGCCCCGCCCATGCGGATCTTCTTGATCGAATGCTTGCCGAGACCGACTGTCATTCGCTTGTACAGGAGCTGGTCGTCACCCTCGAAGACCGTGAAGTCGGGCTGCGACAGGTCCGGCGTCGTCCAGCAGCGGCCGAAGAGGGCGGGAATGCGATCACCGGGCCGCGCCAGATTGCCGCCACCGGAGACGCCATAGAGCGGGCGATTGCCCTCTTCCTTGTTGGCCTTGGACTGCGTCGCGCGAGACAGCAGGTAGCCGCCGCCGGCGAGCAATGCCGCCGAGCCGGCCGCATAGAGGAAGCCGGCAACCTTTGCGCTGACGTCAAGCGCCGCTCCGATCGCGCCGATCGCCCAGAACTGGCCAAGCGCTGCGAGCGCGATTGTCGCGACCAGCATGCCGATGCCCGCCGCCTTGCCGCCTCGACTGCTCCCGGCACCGGACCCGCCACGCGGCGCGTAGATGATCGCGACGGTGTCGTTCGGCCCGACCCGGGTATGGCGCCACTGCTTGCGCAGGCGCACGCTGAAGTCGGTCGCCGCCCAGGGCTGGCCAGCCCGATAGACGCAGACGATATGCGGGCGCGCGCGATCGGCATGCCGGCGCATGATCGCAGACAGCCGCCGCCGGCCACGATCGAGCACGATCGGGCTGCGGTCGGTTTTTCCGTCGAGGCGTTCGAAGAGAATTGTCGTCATCAGGCAGGCAGGTAGTAGCTGGGGGCAGCCCAGCCGCGCGCGGCCAGGACGGCGAGAGGTTCGAAGGCAACGCCGTGCGGATCGTCGGTGTGCAGAACGCCGCCGCCATCGATCGCCAGGAAGACGCCGGCATGAATTGCGGCGCGCACCCGGCCAAGGCTCTCGCGCCCGATGAAGACGACCGCGCCATGCGACGGCGCCGAGACCTCGCGCCAGTCGTCATGCCGGTCGCGCTCGGCCATCATACCGACCAGCTCGCGCCTGCTCTGCGGCGCCGCCACCACGATCGGCAGCTCGCGGCCGAAGACCTCGCGCTGACAGAGCCGGGTCAGTTCCCAGCAATGCAGCCCGGTCGGCTCATAGGGGCGGCCGATCATCCGGTTGACGAAATCGGCGGGATCACAGGGCATGGAGCGCCTTGTAGGTTTGGAGATCATAGGTTTTGCGGGGGAAGGCCTTCAGCGCGATCTCGACATAGGTGAGCTCGCCGCTGGCCGAGAACGCATTGACCGAAACACGCTTCAGTCGCAGCCCGGTCCAGACGTCGGGATTGCTGAGATCCTTCGAATGATAGGCTCGGTAGGTGACCAGGAAGGGCTGATCCGAGGTGACCGCCAACTCGAGCGGCTCGCGCAGATGGCCCGAGATGTTGCTGACACGCAGGCGCGCCTGGCCGGGCCCATCCTCCTCCTGGCTCGGCGGCGTCCAGCTGAACGGGATGACCTGGAACGGGAGCAGCGGCCCGCCGGACGTCACTGGGAAACCCTTGGTCTCGAAGACGTCCTTGACCGGGACCGCGTTTAGGAAGCGCAGCGGCTCGATCAGGACGGCATTGTCGAACTGGACCGTCTCCCAGACGTCGCCATCGACATCGGCCGCGGCGTAGCCCTCGACCAGGGCAACCGACATGGTCATCGCATCACCAGTTGTAGACGAGGCGGGTGAAGGCGACGCGCGTCCAGGGTGGTGCGCTGAAGTCGCTCGACAGCGTGCCTTCAGCGATCTCGCATTTTCGCGTCACGTAGCCGAGATCCGGCCGATAGACCGGCATGTCGAAGACCAGCGTCCCGTCATGCAGCGTCACCCGCAGGAACTCATCCAGAGCCGCCCATTGCGCGCCGGTCAGTGGGATGCTGCGCCAGCTCATCGTGGTGACCCGCGGACCCGGACGCGGGCGCTTGATCGAGGGGCCGGCATTGGTCTTGAAGACCGCCGGCGGTGTGAACGAACCGGACGCGGTTGCGCCTTCGGCCTCGCTTTGATGCGGGACCGTGCTCGGCCAGATGGGAACGGCCATGGTCAGCCCTGCAGATGCTTGTTGGCGGCACGGGCGCGCGTGGCAGCGCTGAGGCTGCCCTGGCCGCGGCCGGCGCGCTGACCCATGCGGCTTTCGACCAGGCGCACGATCGTGTCGGTCGAGCCGTCGGAATTCTGGACCTGCTCGGCCTCGCCTTCGACTTCGCCGCTGGTCTGATTGATGATCTGGACGTTGACCCGCGTCGACCGGTTTGAGTTGGCTGCCGCCGGCGCGTTGCTGTTCGCCGGCATGCCGACATGACCGCCATCGGCGTAGCCGCGCTTGCCTTGCCGATGCAGGCTTTCGAGGTTGCCGACGCCGAGATAGTCCGTCGCCGCCTTCGAGAACACATACTCGCCACGGTGCACGACGCCGGCGGGCTCGTACTTCCCGCCGGCGCCGGTGTAGCCGCCGCTAGCGAAGGGCCAAAAGCCGGCCGTGCCACCGACATCGGTGACGCCGCTACCGCCCGAGCTGCCACCGGTGCCATTACCGCCGAACCAGCTGCCGAACAGCGACCCGAGGTTGAAGCCGCCTTTGCTCCCGAACAGGCTGTTCAACGCCATGTCGAGCATTTTATCGAGAACGCGGCTCAACGCATTCTGCAGCGCCTCGGCACCGGACTTGCCGGCGCGCAGGTCGCCGATGAAGCCCTTGAGCGCATCGCGGCCAAGCGACTGGATATCGACCAGCGAGTCCTTGACCGTGTTGAGGCCGGCGATCGTCGCCGCGTTGGCGACATAGGCCTGCCCTTCCGCGCTGGTCAACGGGATGCCCTGGCGCTTCAGCTCCTGCTCGGCCCGCATCACCGCGACGAGGCGCTCGCGCACATCGGCCGACTGCCAGATCAGCGCGACTTCCTGCTCGAGCGCAGCGATCTGCTCGCGCTGGCCGAAGACCATGCCCTGAGCGCGAGCCCGCGTCTGGGCTGAGACGACGCTGTCGAGCGCTCGGCCATACTCGTCGAGCTTGGCGTTGACGGCGGCCTGATCCGTTGCGCCGGCGGCGAGCAGGCGCTGCCGCTCCTGCATCAGCGCGTTCTGACGCTGCAGCAGCTGGGCACGCTCGGTTTCGCTGAGATTGCCGGAGCGGCCATTGACCGCGTTCTCGACTGCAGCCGATTCCCGCGTCTGCGCCGTCTTGACCGCCAGTTCCTTGTTGACCTCGGCCAGCCGTTCGGCGAGGCGGCGCTGATAGATCTCCTCGGCATTGCCGCCATTGCGTTCGGCGAACTGCTCCGCCTCCTTTCGCAGGCGTGCCGCCTCGGCAAACTCCGAGCCCACCGACTTCGCGGCTTTGGCCTGCGCCTCCAGCGACGACATGTTGTCATTGCTGGCGCGCTTGGCCTCCTCCTGAGCCCGCGTCGTCTGAATGATGGCGTCGATGCGTGCCCGCTCCGCAGAGGCCTGCCGCTCGGCCGCCGTCATGGTCGAGCCACGCGCATCGTTGAGCGCGAGCTCGGCCGCCAGTGCCGCCTTCGATTCCGCCGAGACCTGACCGAGATAGCGCTTCTGGATCTCCTGCGCCCGCGCCGCCTTATCGGCCTCGATCGAGCCAGCGGACTGCGCCTCGCGGTATTCGTTCAGCTGCTGCGTCGAGACCTTCAGGGCCACTTCGAGATCCGCGAGCTGCTTCAGCTGTTCCTCATGCCGCTGGTTGTCGAGCGGCTTGCTATGGTCGAGCAGCGTCGCCGTCGCGTTCTTCTCGGCAAGGTCGCGGCTCTCCTGCAGCAGCCTGTTGCGCTTCTCCAGTTCCTGCAGCTCAGGCCCGAAGGGGCGGACCTCGCGGCTCACGGTTTCCGCGCCAGCGATCTTTCGGTTCGCTTCATTGGCCTCACCCCGAGCCTTGGCCAGGGCCTGCGTTTTCTGGATCTCGGCATCGATCGCCGCAGCGCGCTCCTGGAGCGTGGCGAGATCCGACCGAGTCCGGCGGATCATCGGCGAATCGTCGCCGGGGATCGCATTGTCGAGCGTGCGCTGCATTGCCGCTTGCGCCTGGCGATTGCGCTCCAGTCGCTCGGTCAACTCCGGCGGCAGAAATCGTTCGGCAATGGCGTTCTTCGTGCGATCTACCGGCCGGCTGACATATTGCTCGACGAAGCGATCCCATTTGCTCTGGGCATTCGAAGCGCCATCCATCGACTGCGCCAGGCCGTCGATCAGGAGCTTCTGCGCCCGCAGCCGATCGCCGTACATCTCTGCCGTCCTGATCGAGCGCACGGTCACGCTGTCGAGATTGCCGACCTTGCCGGCGAGCTGCTCGGCGCCGCGGCTGGGATCGGCGAAGGCCGTCGCAAGCTCGCGCGCCGCGTCGGTCATGCCCTGGCCGGTGATCAAGGCATAGTCCTTCGTCAGTCGAGTCAACTGCGGCAATTGCGTCGCGGCCAGCTGGCCGAGGCGCGCATACTCCGCCGCAATCTGCCGGGCATTCGATACCGTGATCTGGGCGGTGTCGGCGCTCGCCTTCGCCAGCTGGTCGAACTGGCCGCCGGTCAATCCGACGCCGCGGCCGGAGCCCAACAGCGAGGTGTCGAGCTGCCGACGCTCGCCCGCGACGCTGATCGCCGAATAGAGCGCCGTCATCGCCGCCGCGGCAGCCGCGGCCCAGGGCGCGATCCGCACCAGCCAGCCGCCGACCTGGCGGAAGAAGCCGCTGACAGTGCCCTCGGAGCTGGAGAAGACGTCCGCAACCTGCGAACCCTGCTGAATCAGCACGGTCATGACATCCTGGCCGGAGCTCAGCGAGACGACGACGTCCTGCGCCTGCCGGCTGAGATTGATCAGCTCATGCCGGGCAAGGCCATGAGCGCGGGTGAGGCCATCCGTTGCGGTCGCAGTGCCGTTCATGACGCGAATCTGTTCGGCGAAGGCCTGCTTCGTCTCGGCAAGCCGAGCGGCGTAGACCGTCTCATCGATCGCGCCGACCTTCCTCGCGTCCCGCAGATCGGTCAGGCTGGCGCGGTAGCGTTGCTGCGCGGCAAAGAGCGGATCGTACTTCGCCCGCACAGCGTCCAGCGCCGCGCCGTAGGCGGCGATATCCTCCCCGCGCGCATCGGTACCGAAGTCGGTCCGGACTCCGAGCTGCCGGTTGAAGCCATCCTGCGCACCCTGGCGCTGCGCCAATGCCTGCCGCGCACCGGCCTGCGTCACCACGCTCATGTCGGCAGCCGCTTTCGCAAGGCCGAGCCGATAGCGTTCCAGCGAGATCGCGCCGGCCGTATAGAGGTCTTCAGCTTCCTCGACAGCCGCGTTGAACCTCGATTGAGCCGCGTAGGCCGGATCGACCGCACGGCTGAACGCTTCGGCGCGCTGCGCCAACAGCGCAAAGGCCGTCGCATTGTCATTGGCCGCGCCGGCCGCGAGATCATGTTTCTGGCGGACCAGGTCAACCGCGCGCGCCGCCTCGGCTTGGGTCGCCACACCCGCGCGAAAAGCCGCATCGGCGAGCAACTGCGCCCGCTCGATCGCCTGCGTCGCGCGCACCGCCGGGTCGATCGACGCAGACAGCGTCGTCCACCGCCGACTGATCGCCGTGATCGAATCCGCCGACTTCATCGCGATCAGCGTGCCGCGCTCGCGCGCTTCGGCTGTCTTGCGCTCGGCCTGCAGCACGCGGTCAGATGCCGCCTGCGCCGCGTCCATCTGGCGGATAAACAGCGCGGTACCGGCCTCGGCGCCGCGAGCATCGACCGTCAGAGTTGTGACGACCTGAGACATGCGATTATGGTCCCGCTCTACAGGAGGCTGCGACGATGCGTTTGGCTGGAATACTTAGTTTGGCCCTGACACTGGCCGCTTGCTCAACTGTCCCGGAAGGTGAAGTTCAGTTTTCTCGGGAAGTAGAGGTCGAGTACACGCGCTTCGCAGCGTGTGCATTTCAGAAACTGGAAGAGACCTGGCCGAATGAAATACGACTGGTCGACCTGAGGGGCGACAACGCTGTCCGGCTTTCCTTCGACGTAACGACCTATGGACCACTTGGCGTGCTGACAGTTCGTCAGTTGGAAGCTTATGTCCGCAAACTCGCCGATAGGCGATCAAGGGTCGAAATCAGAACAAGGGCAGGCAGCTGGCCCGAGCAGATGTGGTCGAAGATCGAGAGTTGCGGGCGCAGCGCCTAACTCTCCTGTCTGGCGACGAAGCTATTCAAAGCCGCGCCGTCCAGCGCCTCGATAATCTCGATCTCCCACGGCGCGAACCGAAACCCCGTCATCCGGCAGAACGCATCGAGATCCTGCCAGCTCAATGCCGCAGGCCCCCAGCCGGTCGAGCCGCGGCGCGACGCCAGCCGGTTGAAGGCCTGCCAGAGATAGCCCAGCGCCGACGGGAACGGCGGCACGGCGAGCTCGGCCTCGATCTCGGCCCGGCGCTCGCCGTCCCGCACCCGGTCGAGCAGGGTCTGCAGCGTCTCGCGGTGGCTGAAGCCATCCTTGTCACGCGCCGACAGCCGGAACTCCGCCTCGGCGTAGGCGATCAGCTCTTCGCCGAGGCCTTCGTAAAAGACCGCTCGTCATTGAGGAATTCGAGCGCCTGCAGATAGACCCAGCCGAAACTCGGATCGAGGAACAGCTCGGTCGCCGCCTTCTCGCTGAAGGTGATGACCGGACCGCCCGACACGAGATTGACCGGCGTCCAGTCGACGATGCGGGCGACGACGCGGGCGACGTTCTCGCGGCGGACCTGCTCGACGTCCGTCTCTTCCGGCTTGATCTTGCGGCCGTTGCGGATCTGCGCCTCGAGCAGCGATTGCTTGCGCAGCTCCTCTCGCGCATTCGCATTCGCCCAGGCCAGCGTCTTGTCATGGCTCGGCCCGGCGAAGGTGATGACCCAGCCGGTCGGCTTGCCGCTGCCGGGCTGCAGCACATGGAGCACATCGACATCGGCGGGCTGGAAGGCGGAGAGATCGACCGCAACGGCGGCCGTGTCCTGGGTTTTCATGATGAACCTCTGTCGGAAGGTGGCGGGGCGGCGCCGACACACCGCCCCACCTGTCGCGACACTCGCCGGAGCGAGCTTGACCGCTGTCGGACGGAACGGATCAGCCGGCCTTGGCCGGCCGGGCGAGCACAGGCTTCGTCGGCTCGGGCTCGACAACCTTGCCGGTCGCGCTGATCGCGATCGCGGCCAGATCCTCGGGCCGGCTCGGCCATGCGACAGCGAGCCCCGCCTTGCGGCCCTGGTCGACCGCGTCGGCGAGCGCCTGCGCGGCCGAGCGGATCGCCCGCTCGGCATCTTGTGTTTTGCTCATGGTGTTGCTCCTGCTGGTCCCCCCAGCCGATCAGGCCGCCGAGGTCTGATAGACGACGGTGGAGTCGGAATAGGCGCCGCCGCGCTCGTCCTTGCCGATCAGCAGGTTCATGGTCTGGGTGCGAGCATTGTCGCCGCCAATTTCGGACTTCTGCATCGTCCCGAGCGTCAGATTTCCAATGAAGAAGGAGCAGAAATCCTTCGGCTGACCTTCGTTCTCGGTGAAGAGCAGGTGCAGCGACAGGACTTCCTCGTCGAGGAACTGCTGCACGCGGCTGATGTCCTTCTTCAGGGCGGTGATCGAGCCCTCGACGGTCGCCGAATTGGTGAAGACGTCAGGCGTCAGCACCGAGCCGACGACGGGCACGCCGGCGGCATTGAGGTTGATGTTGAGGTTGAGCGCGGTGATGTCGAGGACATCCTCGCTGCCCAGTCGGATCATCGCCTCGACGGCGGTCATGCCGGTCGACGTGGTCGCGACCGGAGACGCAAAGTAGGGCGAATCCACGCCAGTCTTCACATCCATGTTCTGGCCGATGACACCGAAAGTCACGATCGCCATACCGTTCGGCTGCAGCTGCAACTGCAGAGAGCCTATCCGATCCCCAAGATGGAGCTCGGAGCCATCGATATCGATCTCGCGCTCTTCAATGGCGAATGAGCGCGGCGTCGTTCCCATCAGCAGCTTCTTCGGCCGCGATAGCGTAATCGCGGGCTGTTCTGCGATCGTGGTGACGTCGTCAGCGACCGTCATCACGGTGGCCGTCAAGCCGGCGACGCGCAGGTTCGCGTTATTGTTTGCAGCACCGCCGGCCGTAAAGCCTCCGAAGCGCACGACGTCGCCGACCCGCACCCCGTCAGCGATCCAGGAGCCGGACGCCCGCGTAAAGGTCTTGCCCCCCGCATTGGCCGTAACAGCCAGCCCCGACAGCGCAAGCGGCGCGTCGAACGTGCCCCGGAAGACGGCTTCAATGAAGTCGTCATAGCTTCCGAGCGAGAGGTCGCCGACATAGGAGCCGGAAGCGGAGCGAGACCCATGGCGTCCACGCGTGACTTGCCCATCGCGCCGAACCTCATTGGAGCGGATCGGCTCCTTCGTCAGGTTGATTCCACCGCTGTTCAGGCGAATGACCTTTGACCCAGTCGCACCGTCCGGCAGCACGCCGAAGGCGGTTTCAGGCTTGTAGGCGACAAGGATGTTCCGGCCGGATTGATAGGCCATGGCTCTGCTCCTGCTGCTGAGGCGTTGGCGAGGTCAGGCTCGGCGCCAGAACTCGAAGGGGATGGTGACGGTGATGCCGACCCACATGCCGCTATCGGCCGAGGCCGTGTCGGTGCCGACGGACGGTGTCCAGGTGCGGACGCAGCATCCGGGCTCTGCGTCGTAGAACTGCTTGACCCGAAAGACCTCGCCGAGCGCTGTTGCTTGGACGTCTGCGAAATCGGTCCCGGTATCGGCCGGGACGAAGGCGGTGAACTGGATCAAGCCATCGTCGACAACGACATGATCGCCGGGCACACCAACCCCGTGGATCTTGCCGCCGGCCCCGGCGATCTCGCCATAGACCCAGCAGGCGACCGGATTGCCGGAACCATCGATCAGACTCGGTCGAGGTTCATTGGGCCAAGCCACCGCGAACGCCGACCAGTTTGCGGCAAGGTAGGCTTTGATGGCGGCCTTCGCGCCGGCAAAGTCAGCCATCAGAGCGGCCTGATCACCAGCGCTGGGCGGCGCAGATCCTGCGCCTGCTTCCCGGCAGTGCGGCCTCGCGCTCGGCCAGTCTGCACCAGTCCGAATACCGGCATGTAGGTAAATTTGATCGCGGCGACATTGCCGAAGCGGCGGCGCAGCATCAGCTCGGCCTGCTGGTAGACGCGGTCGCTGCCGGGCACGCGCATCGTCATCTTGCCGAGCTCGATCTTGCGGGCATAGGGCAACGGATTGGCGATGAAGACCTCTTCGCCCTCGCGCGCCTCCCAGCCCTTCAGATTGCGCACTGCAACGCCGCCGGCGAACAGGGTGTGCGAGATCCGGTAGTCGCCTGAGAGAACGGGCGACAGCGCGAACAGCGTCTCCATCGCGAACTGCACGACCTCGCCGAGGCGCTGATAGCGATACTCGATCACGCCGAAGGGCTTGACCGTTTCCTCGGCCGCGCCGAGGCGGCCATCGACCGTGCGGCGGAACGCCGTCGGCTGCGGCTGCGCCTTCATCACCTTGCCGTGCTCGCGCTTGGCGAAGGCGGCCAGGTCCTGCTGGCAGGCGGCCACTGCCGCGAGCTGCGCGGCCCTGAACTGCAGGGCTATCGGCTGCTGCGCCATCACATCCCCCGCAGATGAAGCTCGACGCGAACGACGACGTCGCTGATCGCGATCGGGTCGGGCGCCTGCACGCGGAACCACTGTCCGTTGCTGCGGACGCGATCCCCTTCCTTCGGAGCGATCCAGCCAGCCGGCGTCAGCGTCGTCGGCGACAGGATCGCCAGCCGGTCGCCCTGCTGGATCGAGCCGATCAGCTCGTCGGGCTTGAAGTCGCGCACGAAGGCGCGGCAGGTCAGATCAGCCGGAGCGCCGCCGGCGCGCGTGAGCGTCACCGTGGTGCCATGGGCTGCAAGTTGGCGATCGAGCATCGCGATAGCGATCGACGGCGTCACAGCGAATAGACCTTGAGTCCGGAGAGCAGGCTTTCGACGGCCTGACTGATGGCGGGACGGGCAATGCCGCGATCCCACTCCTGCGAGCCGACACCCTCGACCACTTCCTTCTTCAGGGAGGGATCGCCGGCGCCGACATGGCTGAGCTCGCTGACCCGCAACGCGAGGGCCGATTTGACCTTGGCGGGAACGGCGTCGGGCTCATAACCGGCCCGGTACCGGATCCGGACGCTGCCGGGTTCGCAGGCGACGGCGGGCCAGGACTTGCCTGGCGCAAGCCCGACACTGCCATCGCGGGCGCGATAGACCTCGCTCGCCACGACGCCATCGGTTCCATCCGGCGCGGTGAACGCGATCTCGGTCACGTCGACGAAGGGCGGCAAAGGCAGCCGCAGCCACTCGCCGCGGCAAGGGAAGGCGGAGCGGCGCAGCTCCAGCGTCTGCCGGCCGATGGCTCGGCCGA
This sequence comes from Allobosea sp. P4_H5, assembly GCF_056400825.1. Lineage (NCBI taxonomy): Bacteria > Pseudomonadati > Pseudomonadota > Alphaproteobacteria > Hyphomicrobiales > Alloboseaceae > Allobosea > Allobosea sp. P4_H5. Next base: position 128,992 of record NZ_JBFUKM010000005.1, read on the forward strand.
GCCAGCCGGTCGGGCCATCTATTTCGTCCGTCGCCGCCGCGATCAACCCCTCGAGCAGCCCATCAGCCACGCCGGCAAGCGCGGGGATGGCAGCCTTGACGGCGACGGCCGTCAGCACCGGCTGCGGCGGGGTGATCACGACGACGCGGGAGTGCATGGCGATCAGGCCTGCGGGAGGGCCACGCCGGCGGCAGTGAGCAGAGTCTCGATCTCTTCGGCAGTCGTCGCCGCTGAGATATCGACATTGCCGGCCTCGGCCGCCTGCTTGAGAGCCGCAAGGCGCTGCTCGGCCTTGGCCTCTTCGGCCTCAAGGCGCTCCTGCTCGGCAGCCCGCTCGGCCTTCAGCCGCTTGTGCTCTTCGGCCCGCTCCGCCTTCTGGCGCTTTTCGAACTGGGCAGCGGTTTCGAGAATTCCGAGCTCTTCGGCGGCGTGCTCCAGCTCCTTCGGGCACTCATCACCCGGCTGGAACTGCGTGGGATGGACTTCGCCAGCGCGGCAGCCCTTGAACGCCTTGGTCAGACGCATGATCGATCTCCAGGTCTATAGAGGGGAAGGCGCCGGCGGCGCACCGCCGGCAGGCGGTCAGGCCTGGTGCGGCTGCGGGTTGTCGTGGCCGTAGCCGAGCAGCGCGATCGCCGAAATCGGCGTGGCGGTGCCGTGCGTGCCGGAAAAGTCCGGCAAGAGCTTCGCGTAGCGCCGCCCGCCTTTGTACCCGAAGCGATAGGCGGCAGCGGCGGCATGGGCCGAGGTCAGCGCCTTGACAATGCCGTTCGCCCCGACGGTCACGCCCAGCACGTCCGACTGCGTGACGGCGTCATAGGTGACGTTGTCGTCGGAGTGCGTGAGCTTGAACTCGATCTTGTTGGTGGCGTCGAAGGCGATGCCGCCGACACCGATGGCGAGCAGGAACTCCGCGGCATTGTAGCCGCGAAGATCGATTGCCGGCGGAGTCGGGTCGGCATTGAGCGAGGCGGCGGCAATCGCCACCACCGCCTTGAAGGCGGAATGGATGTCCTTCATCGGAAGGTCCTCTCGAATGATGGGATGGAAGGCCAGATGGGGGCGGGCGACCGATCCGGCCGCCCGCTCAGATGCTCGTCGCGCTGCGTCCGATCAGGACGTGGCGATCTTCATCAGCTTGATCGCCTCGAAATTGGCGACGCCACCGCCGACGCGCTTGGTCGTGTAGAAGTGCACGTAGGGCTTGTTGGTGAAGGGGTCGCGCAGAACCCGGACACCCTGGCGATCGGGGATCAGATAGCCGCGCTTGAAATCGGCGAAGGCGATCGGGAAGGCATCGGCGCCGACAGCCGGCATGTTGTCGTCATTGTAGACGGGCTTGCCGAGGATCGTGGCCACCTCGGCGGCTCCGGTCGGAGGTGCCCAGATGTAGTTGCCCTCGGCGTTCTTGAACTTGCGCACGCTCGACATGACGGCGTCGGACATCAGCCAGGAGGCGTTCGCCCGATAGCCCTGCTTCAGCGCATAGTAGAGGTCGATGAAGGCATCGGCAGGGGAGACCGAGACGGACGGTGTGGCGAAGGCCGCTGCGGCGCCGCTCGGAACGTAACCGAGCTTGCCCCAGGCGTAGTTGGCGTTGGCGACGGTGTCGTAGGTGAGGAGGCCGCGCGGACGCATTACACCATTTCCCGAGATGAAGGCCGCACCCTCCTGCTCGGCAAAGGCGATCTGGACCTCGTCTGCGAGCCAGGCCGCAATGTCGATGATGCCATCGTCGAGCATGGTCTGCGTGGTTGCCGGGTTGGCGTAGAGCTCCATCACGTTGAAGACGAGCTCGCGCAGCGTCGGCGTGCCAGTCTCGGGACGCGGCTGCTCCTCGCCGACCCAGCCGGAGCCGGCGCCGCCCATGTTGACCAACTTCTTGTAGGTCGAGGTGCCGACCGGCATCACGGTCGCGAGCTGGCGCATGACCGAGATCGTGCCGAGTACGCGGTCGATGGTGGCCGAAGTCTCCTCCGGCACGAGATAGCCGCCGTCAGGATCCGACTGCGTCGTCAGCTTCGCCTTGACCTCGAGATCACGCAGGCCAGCATCGGCACCCTTGCGGAAGAACCTTTCGAAGGCCGCCTTGTGTTCTGCCTTGGCTGGGTCGAGCCCGTTGCCGGCGCCGCCGCCGAGCTTGGCAGCGGCGAGTGCCGCATTGACGGCGTCGAGTGCCTTGGTCAGGTCGCTGATATCCGAGTTGATCTTCGCCACTTTCTCGGTGGTGATGACGTCCGCGAAGTTCTTCTTGATGCCCTTGAGCTCTTCCTCATGGGCGGCCTTGAAGGCCTCGAAAGTCGTCTTCAACTCGGCCAGGATCTTGTTGGCGTCGCCGGCGTCGGCGCGCGCCAAGAGCAGGCCGCGGAAGGAGCCGGTCATCATGCCCATGGCCATGACGGCGGGCGCAGGCCCGGACGCCACGGCGTGGTGCAGGGCATCGGAAAGGCCGACCGGAAGGCACAGCACAGCGAGCGCCGCGAGCGCGAGGCCCGCGAACAGGTAACGAATCTTCATGGATGTTCTCCGGATCGAGGCCGCTTAGGCCTTCAAGGTTGCGAGCAGCTGCCGGGCGGCAGCGAGGTCGAGTCCAGCGCCGGGCATGGGCTCATCGTCGGCAGCGTCACGCGTGCCGGAGGCTTCACGCAGCAGGCGACGACGCTCGGAGCGCGGCACCCCCTGCTTAGCGAGAATGGAATCGAGCCGGCGCCGCGCCGAAAGCTCGGCCCGCGCCTGCCCGCTGCTCGCGGGCTCCGGCTCATTGGTGGTGGCATCGGCAAAGCCGAGTTTCACCGCTTCCTTCGCGGTGATGAAGGTCTCGGCGTCCATCATGTCGCCGATGTCCTTCGCTTTCAGGCCGGTGCGGGCAACATAGATGTCGCTCATGGCGGTATCGATTGTCGCGAAGACATCCGCCGCTTCGCGCATGTCGTTCTGGTTGCCGATGACGACGCCCCATGAGTTATGGATCATGAGGAAGCTCGACATGCCCATCTCGATCCGATCACCAGCCATGGCGATAATCGAGCCGATCGACGCCGCGATACCCATGACGCGCACCGTGACCTCGGCGGGATGCTCGCGGAGCTGGTTGTAGATTGCCAGACCCATGAAGACGTCGCCGCCGGGCGTATTGAGATTGACCGTCACCGGTTTCGGGCCAATGGCGCGCAAGGCCGCCGCCATGCGCTTGTCGGTGAATCCGCCACCCGTCCAGTAATCCGCGCCGATCACATCATAAATCGAGATCGTATTCGGATCATCGGCCTCGGCCGCTTGCGGCGAGAGACTGGACCAGCGGTCGAGCGCATCCGAAGGCGCGTCCCAAGAGAACGCTTCGGGCCGGTGGAAGGCCTGGGCCTCAGGCAGTTTGCGCAGGCTCATTGCCATCTTCCTTGTCGAGAGAAGGGCCGCCGTTGTGGCCAAGACCGGCGGTGTTCGGCGGATCGTAGTAAGTGTCGCCACCCTCGCGCGGGTTCTCGTCCTCGAGCGCGCGGACCTCATTGGGGCTGTAGACGCCCCATTGCAGCGCCTTCACATAGGCTTCCCAGCGGGTTTTAAGGTCGCCGCGCACCACAGCATTGCGATTGAAGCGAACGAAGAGCGGCGATTCATCCGGCAGGAGATCGCGCGTGATCGTTTCTTCCCAAGCCGTGAAGTAGTCCTCGAGCGTATAAGCGACGAAGCCGCTCCGCTGCTGCTCCAGGCCAGTGCCCCAGGACGTCGATTTCTCGGTGTCGCCGAGCATGAAGCCAGGCACGCCCAGATACATCTCCAGTTCGGTGCGGGTGAACTGGCGCGTCTCGATATACTGCGCATCCTCCGCCGTCATACCGATCGGCGCGATCGTCATGCCCTCTTCGGTGATGATCGACTTGCCGGCGTTCTCAGCGCCACGATAGCTTTCGAGGCTGGCCTTGAGATGATCTTTCGCCTCGTTGCCGATCTTGTTCGGGTGCGAGAAGTGCAAGCCGAGAGAAGCACCATTGGCGAAGACCGAGGCACCGTGTCGCTCTGTCGTGAGCGCCATGCCGACTGCTTCTCGGGCATAGGTGAGCGGCGTCACGCCGCGATAGCCGTCAAGGCTAAGCCCGAGGAGGTGGAAAACGTCGCTCTGCGGCAGCACGATCTGGCCGCCGTTCTTCCGGGTGTAGGTGTAGACGAGGCTGAGGTCGTCGAGTTGATCGACTTTGACCCGGTCAGGGTGCATCGGGATCAAGTCGATCACCCGCCCCATCGACCGGACAATCAGAGCATAGCCGTTGCCGCGCAGGATCAGATGCGCTGTGAGCATGCGCCGGAAAGCGGAGGGCGTCAGGCGGCCCTTGCGAGGCCGGCAGAGTACCTTGGCCAGCGGATCGTCGCTCGCATCCTCGCGGGTGCGGGCATCGACCCGCCGCTTCAGCTGCAGCGGCGTGTTGCCGATCGCGCCGGTGATCAGACGGACTGAGCCATAGACGACAGCGGTCCGCATTGCGCTGTCGGCATTGATCATCGCTCCGGACGCGCTCTCGCGACCGCCACGCAGATAGTCTTCTAGATCCGCCGAGGACTGGATCAGGATGCCGGGGCCGGCGTCCTGATATGCGGCGCGCGGAGCGGAAGCAGATGGCGGGGTGATCGCAGTCGGAGCCGGAATACGCCAGCAGCCGGCGGAAACCACAGAAGGGACTGAAGCGCGCGCCACGTCAGATCACCAGCACGCCGCGAGTTTCGTAGACGGACGGGCCGCCGGCGGCCTCCGGGTTGCGGCTCATCAGATCGAAGGCGTTGAAGAGCCCGATCAGCGGGTCGATTTTTGCCGTACCGGAGGCCTGCTTGGTGATCAGCACGGCCGAGCCGCGCAGCTCCGAACGGGCATTGCCGACAGCCCAGGCCATCATCGGGCGCGCACCGTGCTTCAAGGTTCCGTCCTTCAGCTTGCGGGCCGCGCCCTTGATCACGCCGGAGAGGCGATAGCCCTGTGGCACCGCCGCAATGCAGTCGTCTGGAATCTCGCGCAGCGACAGCTCATCTAGGATCGCGGCGATGCCGACCGCGTCGACGCCGATCCCGGCCTTCTCAGGCAGCAGCCCGGCCTTGAAAATGCGCTCGACGATATCGGCGACGCCGGAGACGTCGGCATTCGCTCCATCTTCCTGTTCAGCGATGTCGACGAAGGTCAGGTCGCCGTCGCGCTCGAAGTCCTCGAGGCGCGAAGCGATCTCCTTGCGCAGCAGCTTGACGCCGCGATCAGCCCAGGCGTGGCCCCAATGATACCAGCGCTTGGTCACGCGGTGGCGGCCGAGCACGGCGAGGCCGAGCAGGTCGTCGAGGCCGCCGCCATCGATGCCGATCGTGCAGACCTCGCATTCGGCCAGAATGAATTCGAGCGTCGCCTTTTCGCTGCCGGCGCGCTCCCAATGATCGGCGCCTTCCCAGCGGTTCGAATGCAGGGCAAGGCCGATCTGGATATTGAGGTGCTGCGAGGCCCAGCGCCGCTCCTCCTCGTCGCCCATCTCGCGCGCCGTGGCGTAATCTTGCGTCAGCACCGGCAGCGAGACCGAGCGGCCGAGGTTCGGCAGCACCCGCGCCCAGTTCTCGACCTGCCGCCATGGCTTGGCGGGATCGGTCTGCATCGCCTCCGGGAACTCGTAGAGCACCGGCAGGATCGTTGCATTCTCGATCCGGCCGTCGCGCACGCTGCGCGCGTAGTCGAGCTCGGCCTTGAAGGCCCCCGCCGGCGGCTCGTCCGACTGCGTCGTGATGATGATCCCGAAGGCTTCCGGGATCGCGACGCGGGCACCGCGCAGCTGGCCGATGACACGGGAGGTATAAGCGACCTTGCCGAGCAGGTGCAGCTCGTCGAGCAGCCAGCCGGCATATTTCCCGCCGGTCGCGACCTTCATGTCGAAGGTCATCACCTTCAGGCTGGCGCCCGTCACCCGGTTGACCACCGTCTTGAGGTGATCCCGCACATGCAGGAGCGTGTCGAGATCCTTGTCCGCCGCCACCATGCCGGACACGGCGGCGAAGGCGAGGTCTGCGATCTCCTGCGTCGGGCCGAACAGGGCGAAGGCCGCATTGGGCCGCTCATTCATGAGCAGCGCCGTCAGCATCAGCGCCGCCCCGTTCGTCGTCTTTGAGTTCTTCTTCGGGACGAGCAGGAAGACGCCCGGCACCTGCCGAATGCCGGTCGCCTCGTCGATCGAGCCGAACACGGCGCGCACGACATCGCGAAACCAATCACCAGCGGCTTCGCCGAGAGTCGGCTGGCCTGGCACGTCGGGCAGGTGCAGGCGGTCGAAGATCGCCGCAGCACGGTCGGCCTCCAGCTCGTCCAGTGGCAGAACCGGGACGAGAGACCGCCCGGCGAGGAGCGTGCTCTCCCAGCCCGGTTGCGCGAAGTGATAGGACATCAGCTGCGCTTGCGCCGTACCAGAGTGGACCAGGGGCCGCGCATGACGACGCCGTGCGCATCGAGTTGCGCCTGCTCCTTCTTGCCGACCGGATCGGGCGCGGGCGCTTCCGGCTTTGCCGACGACTTGCCGCGCACCTGGTCCTGCAGCGCCGTCAGGTCAGCCCGATCCATGATCGCCAGCATTTCCTTCTGGGCTGCAACGTTGCCCTTCAGGGCATTGCGGTGCATCGCGGCGATCACCTCGGCCCGCTTGCGCAGGGCGCCCGTGTCGATCTCGGCCGCGAAGTGCTTCCGAATCGTCGGCTCGGCCTTGTCGAAGATCCGGGCCAGCTGCTCGGCGCCCATGCCGGCAGCAACCAGAACCGCCGCCTTCTCATGATCGGCACTCGACGGCCGCCAGGGCTTGCGCCCCCCGGAACCCCGCCGCCTCGGCTTTTCTGTCGCCGGGACCGGCGTCTGGGCGAAGTCGGCGCCGTCGCCGAACAGTCCGCCGGAACTGACGCGGTCCCTCAGCTCTTCGGCGAAGACCTTGCGCAGCGTCGGCACGCTGATGCCGATCTCGTCGGCGATCACCGGATGGACGAGCCGTTCCGATGCCATCCGCCGCACCGTCGCGCGCTGCTCGTCGCTCGGAACGAAGGCAGCTCGGCCAGGACGCTTTTCTTTCTTTCCGCCGCTGGGATTCGCGTCGTCCAAGAAAAAAAACTCCGAATGAGTCCATAGCCGGTGAGGATGGTTAGCCGCTTGGGGACTTTTGACCCGCCCCCCATGGGTCTCAGACGGGTCGGCGATGCCGCTTCGTCCGCTCGACTGCCGTCTTGCTGTTATGGCAGGCGATGCAGAGCAGCATCACATTGGTGATCTCGAAGTCAGCACCACCGTCCTGCCGCTCTTCAACGTGGTCGGCGATCAGGCCACGCGGCGCATGACTGCAATCACGCTTGCAGTCCGGGTTCTCGCAGACGTAGCCGCGAGCCTGCTTCACCGCGCGCGCAAACTCACGCCACTCAGCCGAGAGGTAGAAGGGATCGGCCACCTTCTGCGGCGGCGCAGTCCTGGCAGCCACAGAAGCCACGCGACTGCCGATCGACTTCAGCCTGCCCAAGCACCGCCCTCTGACGACAACGCCCGGAGGCCGATTCCGGCTCCGGGCGCGATTCGTTCTGATATCTATTTAGGGGCACGCAGCTGCGCAGTCGTCAAGCGTCAACTTGTATCTCTATGCGTGGCACAACTGAGTTATCCAGCGCTGACGGAGATGCACTTGCCTGATCCATCGCTCCCGACGATGCGTGCGGAAACTCTGCGTCGCAGCCGGGCATGCTCGCGATCGACCAACGCCTGTGTCTCAATCTTGGCCTCCACTTCATTAGAAGCCTGGCATAGTTCGAGTGGGAGAGGGGTTGAAGTACCATTAATATCAGAGATACGAACAAATCTTGCAAATGGGGGCATTAAAACAACTTTCTTAGTTTCATAAGTTCATAGCGATAAGAATAGGCATCGAAACATCGCAATTGCCGTGACTCTAAGCATAAATGTGGCGGCACGAAGACTACAATTGTATCCCGCGCTTCTGCAAATAGGTCTGGTTGGCCACGGCGGTTGCCCGTTCGTCGACGATGCCAGTGCCGAGACCGCGCAGGCCCACGATGCGGCCTCTCACTGGTCCCTTCGCACCCCATACCTCTTCCGCCAATTGGTCGAGCGCCTCGCGCAAGCGGATCGTCAGATAGTCCATGCGTGCACGCTCGGCATCGGGTGTAGGCCACCGCTTCGCCAGCTCGGACACGGTGAGACCCGATCCGCAGATTGAGGAAACGATCCGCTCGCCGACCTGACCAAGCTCTCGCGCCAGTCGCTTCAACTCGAAATGCGCATGCAACACCGCATCCGACAGCGGATCGCCCATCTTGCCGCCATCGACCTTGATCTTGCCGGGATCGATGCCGCGGCCCGGCCCGATCATGGCGTGCTCATAGATCGCCCGGAAGCGGATGCCGGCCTCGTATTGCGCCTGCGTCAGCCGCCGGCGTGCCAGCATCATCTCGAGCGGATGCTCGGCCAGGTTCACCGTGGCCTTGAGCTTCGATCCGGCCTCCATGGGATCATCGACCGTGCGCGTGCCGAGCACCGGGGCCTTGCCCGGCTTCACCACAGGGCGATGCTTCACCTTCGCCAGCGACGGCATCGCGCCGGCGGCCTTCGCCGCCCTGACATCGTCGAGCAGCTTCAGCTCACCGGCCCGCTTCGCCTGCGCCTTGGCTTCGGCGCGTCCGGCCGCGAAGGCCTCCTGCCGCTCGCGCCGCTTGGCCCGCTCGTCCCGGTCGATCTGCGCGATCCGCTTGGCTTCGTCAGAACGCGACATCGTCATCGCCTTTCTCGGTTCGGCCGCCGGGCGGCATGGGGGATGGCAGGAACACGCGGAATTCGCCTTTGAACGGCGGGATGCGGGCGCCGCGCGCCGCCAGCCAGGGCCGCCATGCGTCGATCTCCGGCCCGTCGCAGCGATAGGCCCCGAGATCGCCGATGCGCTTGGCTGCAGCGGCAAGCTCGCCGCCATTGGAGCCGAGCGGCTTGCCGGCATCGGCCTGCTGCACCCAGAAGCCCGGCGGCTTGCCGGCCTTGATCCGGTCGAACAGCAAGAGCCACCAGTCGCGGGTCCAGCCGTTCACCACGACAGGCGCGCCGGTGGCCTCGCTCGTCCTGCGCTGCGCCGCTTTGGTTTCGAGGCCTATCCAGCTGCGGCCCTGCAGATAGGCCTCGCTGGACAACCTGCCCTTGATGCCGCCCGCCTTGCGTTCGGTGATGAAGGCGCCGATCCCGTCGATGGCCGCAGCCCGCTGGTCGAAGGCGATCGCTTCCCAGGCGGCGCGCTGCTTCACCCGATTGTCGCCTCGGGCGAAGGGATAGGCCTCGAGGAAGTCGTCGAAGCTCGGCACCGGCCGGGCGTCAGGCTCTCGCTCGCTCGCTGGCCCGGATGCGCTCGCGCCTGCGCCCTCTCTCTCATAACTAAGGTTTCTACTAAGGGGTTGGGTATCATCTGGGTGATACCCTTCCGCCGGATTTGGAAGGCTATCACCGTGATACCCTTCCACCGTGATACCCTTATTTGCGCTGGGGCTGGCTTCGTCCTGCTGGCCTGACCCAGCGTCCGACGCATGGCCGCTAACGTCGTCCTCGTCGGAATCCGGGGCGGGATCGTGCAGCGCCGCCGCCTCCAGCGCCGGCCACAGTTCGGGCCGGCGCAGGCGCGCCAGCATCTCGACATCCATCTCGTAATGATTGGTCGACTTGGCGCCCGAGCCGCCGTCCCTGACCTTGCGCAGCAGGCCGACGCGGCAGAACGTCTGCATCACCCGCCGCGCCGTCGGCACCGAGCATTCCGCGTCTTCGGCGATGGTGGCGAGCGAGGGATAGATCCGCGTGCCGTCCTCCTGGCAGCAATCCACCAGCTTGATCAGCACCATCTTGCGCATCTGCGAATGCAGCTTGGCCTTCAGCGCCAGGCCGAGAAGGGCCGCGCTCATACCGCCCTCGCCAAATAGCGATAGTTGCGACTATCACTCGCAAAGAACGGGAGACGTGCATGGACGCCGGGGGGAATTCGATTGCGGTCGTGACGCTGATCGTCGCGATGATTGCTGCGATTATAGCGGCGCTGGCGGCTTGGTACGCGGGCAGCCAGGCCGACGCCGCAAAGAGATCCGCAAGGGCCGCAGATTCGCAAGCCAAAGCAGCCAACAGGCAGGTGGAACTGACAGAGGTTCAGGTAGCCGCTGCCGCAGCAGCTTTGCTGCGCAACCGCGTCGCTGATTTTCACGGCGAACGTAAGCGCCTCGCCGACTTCGCTGTGGAGGTTGAGGAGTTGGGTAAGGCCGCGCTCGAAATGCTCATGCACCTCGGCGAGGAAGACCTTGATGCTGGCCCCCCCCCGGTTCTTCTCGAAGCCCAAAGCAAACTGAAGAGCATGCGCGAATTCATCATGAGCCGCACAATCGATCGCGCTGGCGCTGATGCGCTTCAATCGCGCAATAATTTGCTCCCAAAGCTTGCGGTGCTCGAAAACGCGATTGGCCTTGCAATTCGAGCCTATCAGCCAGCGGGGGTACCGAGAACTGAGCATTGGCTCAGGACCCGCAGAGCACGCGTCAGTCAGACCCGCGCCGACCTGCAAGGCCCTTGCCATCAGGTTCAGATGGCAGCTCTTGATCTCACGCTCATGATCGAGCTCGATCTCTCTTCGATATCGACAGAAATTCGGCGGCTGGAGGAAATCTCGGACGGCCGCACTCTCGCCAAATGAACAAATGCGGGTCGCGCCGGCGATTCTGGTCACAACAGCATCGTCATTAGGACTTTCGCGAACGACAAGCCTCATGCCGCCCTCGCCAAATGCGAGCGCGCCGCTAGAATGCGCGCAGGGGGATAGGCATGAAGAAGTGGCAGAAGATCGCGCTCGTCGGCGCCGCAACCGTTTTGGCGGCTGTGTTGATCGTCGCGATCCACAAGGCTGGCATTGCCTGCGCGAACGTCAACAAGCGAGCCGGAATGAAGATCGTCGAAGCAAACGGCTGTATCGAGTTCTGGCTCAACCGTTACCAGACGACCGTCCAGACAATCGCATCTTTTCTCCTGGGCGGCGCAGGTCTCTATTTTGTTGTCCGACAGATTTCCCAACTGATTGAGCAAAACAAGCTGATCTCTAAGCAACTGGCGGCGCACCAATCGGAACTTGATGCCAGCTATCGCGTAGCCTGCGGACGAGCCGTTGTTGCGATCGAGCAGTATCAAACGGCAGCGTACGAAATCTTGGTCGAGCTGCTTAAATTTCGGCAGCCTGATCCCAAGCTCTCTGCAATCGATCTCGACCAGACGGCAAATCTTGCCAGGCAGGGCACGCCAGCGATCTACGAGGTGCTGCGCACAAACGAAGTGATCGCGGACTGGAAAGCGCTCGCAAAGGAGTTCGAAGATTTGCGGCACTACGCGATCATGAGACGGCAGGGATTCGGCGCCGCCGACATTCAGCAGCTTAATTTTGACCGTAAGCTTCCGCAGAGCGACGACGAAGCAGAGGAGCGAAGCCTTGCGCTTCCGGAGAGCTTTCGTGCGTTCGGAACTCGAATTGATATCCGATGACATCACTCCGCCGCCTCCATGAATAGCGGCATGTCCGCCGGCGCTGTCGGGCGCTCGACATCGCGCGGCTGATAGTTGGCGGCGACCAGCGCCTGCGCCAGCGGCGGGCAGACGCTGTTGCCGCACATGCGGACCTGAGCGGTTTTGGTGATGGGGATGACCTCGGCCTCGCCGTCATCCTCGCCGATGCCTTCGCGCGGCGCGACGCGCAGGCCGCGGTCGATGATGTAGCTGTCGGGGAAGCCCTGCGCCCGGTAGAGTTCGCGCGGCGCGAGCATGCGCATGCCGATATCGGCGATGACATAGGGCTCGCCGCCGATATCGACCGTGACGAGGCCGAAGCGGGCCTTGGCGGTCGCAGTGTGCAGCGGGTCCTGCGCATCCTGGCCGATGGCCGGCCCGTAATACTTCGACAGGAAAGCGCGGACCTCGGTCGCATGGGTTGTGCCGGCGCAGATCGTCGGGATCGGATCATGCGGGCCGCTGGAGGCGCGCTCTGAACCCTTCATGTTGAGCACATGCGAGGCGACCAGCGCCTGCTGCGGCATGCCGAAGGCGCCACCAGCCGTCAGGGTCGAGACCGGCTTGTCGAGCGAATGCCCGACGACGCCGGTATTGTGCTGCGCCAGGAAGGCGGCGACCGCGGCATGCTTGACGCCGCCGGCGACGACGGTGCCAAGCGGCATGGCGGGGTCGAGCGCGCGCGGCTCCTGGCCTTCGCGCTCGCCATAGCCGGTCTGGATCAGCGTGCCGGCGATCAGGGCGTTCTGGTCCTTCGTCGAGGCACAGATCGTCGAGTGCGGCTCTTCCGGCGAGCGGTTGAGGCCGCCCTGCTGGGCATAGGTCAGCACCGGCGCGACCAGGCAGACATCGGCCTTTGCCGTGCCGGTCGCAGTCGGCTCGTCGGCGGAGCGCTCTCGCGATTGGCCGGCCCGCCCGCCGCATCCGGCGAGAATCGGTGCGACCAGACCAAGCGGCGCGGCGCCGCCTGGCCGCTCGCGGTTCTCGCCATTGGCGGTCACCGTGTGCAGCGGCTCATTGAGCGGCGAGCCGACGCTGTTGGCCCGGAACTTCGTGACGAAGGGCGTCACCAACCCATGGCGGTTTTCGGTGACAACGGTTCTGACAGGCTCGTCGACTGGGCTAGATCGATCAAGGCCGCCAGAGCCGTCGCCGTAATAGCTGACGACAAAGGGCTTCGCCGCGTCGATGACATAGCGCTTCACCCCGCGGGCAATGCGCGCCATGGTCGCTTCGGCCAGCGGGCGATTGACGCCGACGGCGCGGCCGTCCTCGCGGCTGAGGAAGATCGAATGGCAGGGCAGCGACCAGTCGATGATGTCGGCGGCCGTGCGCCAGGACAGCTTGCGCCCTGCAATGACGTCGGGATTGTCCGGCCGGCCATGCGTCGGCTTCGGCCAGACGATCTTTTCGCCGTCGCGCCGGGCGATCAGGAAGAGCCGCTTGCGGATCGTCGGGGCGCCGTAGTCGCAGGCGCGCAATTCGCGATGCTCGACCTTGTAGCCGAGGCGCTTCAGCTCGCCTTCCCAGCGCTTGAACTCCTGCCCCTTGCGTTCCTTGCAGGGCTGGCCATCAGGTAGCAGCGGCCCCCAGTCGCGGAACTCCTCGACATTCTCGAGGATGATCACGCGGGGCCTGACCTGCTTGGCCCAGCGCACCACCACCCAGGCGAGATCGCGGATGTTGCGCTTGACCGGCTTGCCGCCCTTCGCCTTGGAGAAGTGCTTGCAGTCCGGCGAGGCCCAGAGCAGCCCGACAGGCTGGCCGCGCGTCACCGCGACAGGGTCGACCTTCCAGACATTGTGCGGCAGGTGCCAGGTCTCGGGATGGTTCATCCGGTGCAGCGCCAGCGCTTCGGCATCGTGGTTGATGGCAATGTCGGGCGAGCGGCCGAGCGCTAGCTCGATCCCGGTGGAAGCCCCGCCGCCGCCGGCGAAGGAATCGACGATGAGCTCACGCATCGGCGGTCGCCTCCCAGTGGAGATGGCTGCCTTGCGCCGTCGCGGTGTAGCCGGAGCCGACGAAGCTGCCGTCATACTCGCTGATCAGCCCGCGCTCATGGCGCGCCAGCCCCTTGTCGCGCAGCGCGCGGCAGGCGGCGCGCACGGCCTTGCGCGGCAGCCCGGTCAAGCGCTCCAGCCCGGCAAAGGTCACGGCGCGCCACTCGTCATCATCTGAATTGGCGATCGACGCGAGCACGGCGCGCTCGTCGACTGAGAGATCGGAGATCAGGATCGCCATCACGCCACCGCCCCTTCCGGCGCTTCCGCGCCCCAGCTCTCCCAGCCCTCGCGCGGGGCGCGAGCGTTGAGCTCGATCTTCGGCAGGGTCGGGAAGTAGCTTTCGATCAGCTCATAGGCGCGGGCCGGCTTCTCGCTGTGTTCGCCGACATCGGCGATGAAGAAGCTCGGGAACTGCGCGCCCGGCGCCGGCGCCGGCGGGCTGCCCTTGGTGCCGAGCAGCAGGATCTCGTGCTCGCCGGTGAACCAGTATCCCGGCCCGCGCGCCTTGCCCTTGCGGCGCTTGGCCCAGATGCAATGTGTCTTGTAGGCAAAGCCCCAGGCCGCCATCACCTCCAGCGCCTGGCGCAGCATCGGCGCCGTCGCCCACAGGAACAGCGTGCAGTCCGGCGCGGCGATCAGGTGGACGGGCCGCGAGGCGATCACGTCGGTCGCGCTGGTCGGATAGTGGTTCTCCGGCGCGCGATCCATGCCGGTGATGCGGGACCACGGCTCGAAGCGCCATTCAGGATCGGCGAGGATGACCGGGAAGATCCGCCCGGCGGCGGCCATCGCCGGCAGGGCGGCATTGGCGGCGGCGATCTTCTCGCCGAGCGCGCGCTCCTTGGCCTCGCGCCGCTCGACCTTGTCCGCCTGCCGCTTCGCCCGCTGGTCGGCAAGCACGTCGTAGAACGCCTGCACAGGCAGCGAGCGGATGGTCGCGACATCGGCGGCGCGCTTGCCCATCGCCGCCGTTTCCATGGTCGAAACGGTGCCGTGCTTGCTCCTGAAGGTGCGCTCACTGGAAGAACTTCCAGTGAGGCGGCGCAGATCGGCGACGAGCGGATGGCCGACATTGGCGCGCCGGGCGATCTCGCGGTCGCTCCACTTGCCCCACTCCTCGTCGGAGAGCAGCAGCAGCACGGCCCGGCGCTTGTCGTCGCTGGTGCGGCGCAGGCCATGGGTGGCGTTGGCGCCGGCCGCCAGCAGCACGGCGTCGCGCCGCGTGCCGGCGATGACGTCGGCTTCGATCTCGTCGATCCCGGCCGCTTCGAAGCCGGTAGTGCGGTGGAAGCCGTCCCACAGCCAGTAATCGGTGCCGTCATAGACGAGGCCGATCGCCGGGAAGCGCACGCCCTCGCGCGCCGCCTCGGCATAGGTCTCGACCGTGGCCGGGTCGAGCGAGGCGCGCGGCTGCGTACCGCCGTCCCGCCGGATCAGGGCGATGCGGACCATGACCGGCCCGCCCGTCAGCGCGTGCGACATACGACCATCTCCTCAAGGGCAAGGTTGGCGCGGATTTCGGCGGCGGCCTCGCGCAGCCGCCCGGCGGTGTCGGCGGCCTGCGCCTGGCTGAAGCGGCCATCGCCGCGCGTGCGTAGCACCAGCAGCGCGGCCGTCGCCTCGAGCATGGCGGCGGTGGCGAGCCAGCCTTCGCTGCTCTGCAGCTCGCCGGGTGCGAGCGAGGCGATCGGCAGGCGCACCATCGGGGCGACTACGCTGCAATTGCTGCAGGCGAAGCGCGCTTCGGTACGCACGGCGCGGTCAAGCATGCTCGCGCCCTCCGGCCAGAAGGAAAGGCTGCCGGCCCGAGGGGGCGCGGGCCGGCGGCAGGTGTCCGGCCGCCGCCGCGGCAGCCGGAGGGGGAACGTGAAGCTGGCCGGAGCCGGCGCAGGTGATGCAGGCCGGGCGCGTGCCGTCCTGCGTGATGATCCGGTAGCCGCGCCCGCGGCAGGGAGGATAGGCGCTCATGCCGCGCCTCCGGCCATGACGGCGGCGTTGACGCGTTCGAAGCGCTCGATCGCGCGTCGCAGATCGGCGAGGTCGCGCCCGACGGTCAGGGCGTCGGTGCGCGAATAGCGCCCGTCACGCTGCGCCTCGGCGAAGGCGCCGCAGAGATCGCCGACCTCCTGCATCACCGCGGCATGGGCCGAGAGCGCGCAGGTGTCGGGGTCGGTCGGCGCCGGTCCCTCGCGCTCTAGCCGATAGCCGAGCAGCTTGGCCTCGGCCCGGGTCAGCAGCGGCTCGCCGCATTCGGCTTCCAGCGCCAGCTTGCCGACGATCGTCAGCATCGAGCCGTCGTCGCGCGTGGCGATCCGGCTCATGTGCTGCTGCGTCACGCCGACGATCTCGCCGGCGCGCGCCTGGCCGCCGCATCGCGAGATCAGGTCGGTGGTGGCGGCCTTCAGGCTGTAGAAGTCCGTGTCGAACTTGCGCATCGGGGCCTCTGGTGTGCGGCGCAGCGCGATACGCATCGCGCCGGCGGGCGACGTTGGTTAGGAAGTCGAGCGGTCGTTAGCGGCTGGCGGATAGAGGTCCGGACGCAGGTCCGATCGGGGGATTGAAGTGGCCGCTTCAATGTCGATGACGCGCTCGGCCGGAATGCGGCTCGCAGACCAGCGGCTAACGGTGCCCTTGTCGACGCCGACGAGGCGCGCAAACTCGACGAGGCGGAGGCCGCGACTGAGAAGGGTTCGGGTCAGGTGAGTATCGCGCATGAGTTGACTAGTTGCGCAACTCGCAACAAAAGTCAAACCTCACCCTTGCTCAACACGATAACGACCCACAGGCCGGCTGGGCGTAGCGTTCAGCCCATGCCGAACGTCACCGAAATCCACCGCAGCAAACAGCCGCGGCGCCCGCACCACATCCCAGATTGGGCCGAGGCGCGCGGGCTCAGCCAAGCCGATATCGTTCGCGAGACCGGCGCCGATAAGAGCGTCGTGTCCCGCTGGTTTAATGGCACAACGCCAGGCGCGGACTGGCAGGAGAAGCTTGCGGCGCTTTTCCACACCGACCCCGAATCGTTGTTCCGCCATCCGGACGACGATTGGCTGAAGCGCTTCCTCGATCGTCGCTCCCGTGAAGAGATCGAGCGCATCAAGGCAACACTCGAAACCGCTTTTCCGCGCAAGTCTGCATGAGACTCGCGCCTATCGCAGCGGTGCTTTTGTTGGCCGGCGGCAACTGGCCACACGCTGCGGCACAAAGCGATCCCAGCACCTTGAAGGTTGCCCTGACCGCGAGTCTTACCCTTGGGCGCGCGCTTGTTTGCGGCGCTTCCAGGGATCGACTCGTTGAGATCATGGCCGCCCAGGCGGCATTGATTGAGCAGCTCTCCGGCGGCGACTCGAAGACAATGGCGCTCCGCGACCAAATGGTCGCATCGGGCGTTGACTACCAGCGATCAGCCGGCGCTACCGGATGCCCTGACGTGCTAGGCGCGTTGGGTACTATGGAAGCTGCATTCCGCTCACGCGGCTTGATGAGGTAGTTGCGCGAAGCGCATTGACACTAGTTGCAAGTTGCGCAACTAGTAACTCCATCGCAACCCGATGGAGCACGCCCGTGTCCCGCACCCAGTCCTTCCCCAAGCCTGCGCCCGTCCCCGTTCCGGAGGCGATGGCCGATTACATCATCGACCGCGTCGCCGCCGTCGGCTCGGTTGACCGCGACACGCTGAAGCTGAAGTTCAGCGACGCGCAGATCGACAAGCATTTCGACGCCGCCACCGACATCGCCCGCGAGAAGGGCGTCCACTGATGGGCGCTCTGCCCGCCCTCAAGGCCGGCGTGCCGCAGGCCGAGCAGCCTTCGCTGCATCAGCGTGTCGCGCTCGGCCTGCTCTGCACCGGCGCGCTCTACCGCCATGGCGGAGCGGGCGGGCAGTGGCGCTGCCGCGCCTTTCCCGAGCAGCTTGTGCGGGATGCGACTGTGCAGGCGCTTGCCACCCGCGCTTGGGCTGACGTCCAGACCTATGCCGGCATCGACGGGCAGGAGCGCGCATGCGCGACGCAGACCGCCGCCGGCCGCAGCCTTTACATCCGCCTCGGTGGCCGGTTGGCCACGGCCCGCCCGTCACCCCCGCAGGCAGAGCGCGTCCTCGCCGAGCTGGAAGAGGCGGCCGCCGAGGTCGAGCGCCAGCGCGAGGCGCTGCTCTTTCAGGAGCAGCATCTCGCCGGCGAGATCGAAAGCCGCGCCACCCGCCTCGAGGTGCTGGTCCTGGCGCGCCGCCGGCTCGATGCCCGCATCGCCGATCTCACTCGCATCGTCGCCGAGCAGAATGCCCGGCTGGCAGCGCTGGGGGAGCGCTGAGCCATGGCTTATCCGCAGAACGACGGCGGCGACGATCCGATTGCGGGCGATCAGCTCAAGTCCATCGTCCAGCGCATCGAGCGGCTGGAGGAGGAGAAGAAGACGATCGCCGACGACATCAAGGAAGTCTACGCCGAGGCCAAGAGCAACGGCTACGCCACCAAGATCCTGCGCAAGGTCATCGTGCTGCGCCGCCGCGATCTCGATGAGCGCAAGGAAGAAGAGGCGATCCTCGATCTGTATCTGCAGGCAGTGGGAGAGGTCGCATGAGCTCTGACCCGAACATTCGCAGCAACATCGCCGAGATCCAGAACCATCTCGGCAGCCGAAGCGCCTATGCCCGCTGCATGGCGCGGCTCGGCTCCGCTATCCATGAAAGCTATGTCGGCTGGTTCGAGGACGAGTCACGCCGGAGCCGGGATTACGGGCTCGCAGCAGCGGCCTTGTCGGAATGGTACGGCCAGATGGTCGGCACCATGATCGCGGCGACGGGCTCCAAAATGCCGGAGCTGACCGATGACGTTCTCGCCATCGTGCGCAAGGCAATCGAGCAACGCATCGCCGATGCGGCTGCCGGTCGCGTTCCAACGCGGGACGAATTCTGATGCGTCCGCTCCACGCCCCCTTCACGCCCGGCCTGCCGCCGGCCGGCCCTTCCTCCGCCTTCATCGGCCGCGACGCGCACGGCAACCTCTATCTGCTGCGCTGGCATGAGACGAACGGCTGGGAAGCGCTCGGCTGGGTCGGCGCCGGCAAGGCCGCCATGCCGGCCCTGCGCCATCCCGCCGGCCAGGATCAGGGCCTGATCGTCGGGCATGTCGAGCTTGGCATCGTCGTCGACGCCGCCGCACTCGATCACTGGGCCCATCAATGGATAAGGCGGCTGCGGCCCGAGACCGACGAGCGAAAGACCTTCGGCGACGGCTACTTCAGTGGGGCGATCCATGTCCTGGGCGAGCTGCGGAGCAAGCTTAGAGAGGTCGGCGCCGAGCCGCAGCTGGAGGGCGGGCTGTGAAGTGCCCTCACTGCAACGGAACGGGCTCGCTGTCCGCCGAGAGCATCCATCCCGGCATGCTCATCCTTGCGATGAGGAAGGCGAAGTCCCTGACCCAGTTGGACCTCGCCAGCCGGGTCGGCATGTCGCGCGCCCAGATCGCCAACATCGAAGTCGGGCGCAGCGACATGCCGCTGCGCACGCTCGCGCGCTTTGCAGAAGCGCTTGAGGTCTCCATGAAGGACCTGGTTCCATGATGATCGGCCGCATCGAGGGCGCGACACGTGTGCTCGGCCAGAGCCAGGGCTATCTTGGCCTCCCTCTGCGCGACGTCGTGATCAACTGCACCGTCGGCGGTCCTGATACGCCGGCCATGGAAACCGCGTGGCTTCCGACGCCTGACGAGATCGCTCGGATCGTCTGCGGTGCGCCAATCGTCCTGCGTATTCTCGGCACACAGCACCCGCCGGTCATGATCGATGTCGGCGAGGTGCCGAAATGACCGAGGCCCAGCGCCAAGCATTCAATTGGCTGGCCGATCATAATGGCGACGGCCTGTTCGACCGGGACGGCGTGCTCGTTGCCGCCGGGGAGCGAGCGCCATTCATGCGCTCGACATGGAACGCGCTCGCCGATCTCGGCTTGGCCGAATTCTACGGGCCGGCAGCAAAGCCTCGCGCCCGCTTCCGGCTCACCTCCAGCTTTGGTGCACGCCAATGACCGCATGGCTCGACGCAGCGCTGCCGCCGCTCGATCCGACGATCGGGCTCTGGCTGCTTTTCCTCATCGTCGTCGCCGCCGTCGCATGCGCAGCGCTCGATCTCAACGGGCGGGGGCGCCGGCAGGCAGTCGCGGACACCGACCCCTACGGCGAGGCGCATGGCGACGTCACGAGGCGTCCCGATGCCTGAGCCCCGCCGCATCGTCGCTTTGGCGCTCGCCTTCGTCCTGACTGTCGCCTTCACGTTGCTGATCGCCCGGCTGCGCCAGCCGCCCTGCGCGCGCGAGCCGGACGGCAGCCTCATCCGCTTCCTGCACTGCAAGGGAGAAGCCCGCCATGGCTGACCGCAGCAACATCGAATGGACGGATGCCAGCTGGACGCCGATCCGCGCCCAGCACAAGGCGACCGGCAAGGTCGGCTGGCACTGCACCCATGCCACGCCCGGCTGTGTCAATTGCTATGCCGAGGGCCTCAACAAGCGCCTCGGCACCGGCTTGGCCTTCAAGCCCGGCCATGCCGGCGAGATCGAGCTCTTCCTTGACGAGGAGATGCTGCTCGCGCCCCTGCGCTGGAAGAAGCCGCGCATGATCTTCGTCTGCTCGATGACGGACCTCTTCGCCGACTTCGTGCCCGACGAGTGGATCGACAAGCTCTTTGCCGTGATGGCGCTGACGCCCCATCACACCTACCAGGTGCTGACGAAGCGCAGCGCGCGGATGAGGAGCTACTGTACAACTCCCGGCGCCTATCGCCGGATCGGTGCACTCATATGCGACATGGCGATCGACCTCCGGCTGGACGTGGTCCTCATCGCCCCCGGCACGGACGAACGTCAGGCCCCTCCCGGACGGCGAGTGCATCTCGATAGGTGGCCCCTGCCGAACGTCTGGCTCGGGGTCAGCGCCGAGGATCAGCAGCGCGCCGACGAGCGAATTCCCGATCTGCTGGCGACGCCGGCGGCGATCCGCTTCGTCAGCGCCGAGCCGCTGCTCGCGCCGATCGATTTTGAACCATGGCTGAACTGGAAGGACCTCGGAGCTGAGGTCGACGGCAAGTCCTGGGGCTGCCAAGGCTGCGACGACGGCTGCCCATCCTGCCCACAAGGCAAGGCTCATTACCACGTCGAAGAAGGACCATGGGACGAAGCCGAAGGCCATCCGGAATGGGTCACGGCCACCAGGGTCACGCTCGATTGGATCATCGTCGGCGGTGAGAGCGGGCGCGAGGCCCGGCCGATGCATCCCGATTGGGCGCGCCAAATCCGCGACCAGTGCGCCGCCGCCGGCACGGCGTTCTTCTTCAAGCAGTGGGGCGAGTGGGTGCCACCGCCCGGCTACTTGCCGTCCGTCGAGTGGTCGCAAGGCTCGGGCGCTGGCGAGGTCGCATGGCCCGATGGCACGATTGGCCACGGTCGCATGGAAGAGCACGGCGGTGCAGGCTGCATGCTGCAGCGCGTCGGCAAGAAGCGCGCCGGCCGCCTGCTCGACGGCGTCCAGCACGACGCAATGCCGGAGGTCTCCCTTGACTGACTTCCCAACCCTGTTCAGCGCGCCGATGGTGCATGCGCTTATCCGCGAGGCGGATGCGCCGGGCGCCGGCAAGACGCAGACGCGCCGGATCCTGTCGCCGCAGAACACGCTGCGTGATGGGCACCGCTGGTCGAAGCAATGGGCACCCTTCGAAGCGCTCGCATGGGATCGCGCATGGATCGACGACGGCCCGTCGCCTGCAGGCAATCCCGGCCCCTATCTTAAGGCCCCATGGTCCGCCGAGGATACGATCCATCGCGTCTATCCGATCGTCCAGCCCGGCGATCGGCTGTGGGTGCGGGAGAGCGGCATCGAGCTCATGTCGTCGTCGGTCAAGCTGTTTGCGCACGATGCGGTTCGTGGGCGGTACTGGACCGACGCTGATGGCGGTCGGTATGGCGCCTCTTATAGCGAGGCGATCACGCGCGAGAGCATGATCCGCAGCGGTCGCTGGAAAGTGCGGCCCTCTATCTTCATGCCGCGCTGGGCCTCCCGCCTGACGCTGACCGTCACCGATGTCCGCGTGCAGCGGCTGCTGGACATCAGTGAGGAGGATGCGAGGGCGGAAGGTGTCACGCCCGGGTTCGGCGGCGGCCCGATCATTGAGGACTTCTTTTGCCTCTGGAATAGCATTCATGGGCCGTTCGCCTGCACGACGAACCCGTGGGTGCTGGCTTACACCTTCACAGTCGAGCGCCGGAACATCGACGCCAAATTCCCCGGAGCCGATCATGAGTGAAGACCTGCGCCCGGAGCGTCTGCTGAAGCTCGGCGAGGTCTGCCACAAGACCTCGCTCGGCTCGACCTTCATCTATCAGCAGATCCGCAAGGAACGCTTCCCCAAGGCGATCAAGCTCGCGGAGAAATGCGTGCGCTGGCGCGAAAGCGATATCGACGCGTGGATCCTCGCGCGCATTGCCGAGTCGGCGGGCTCAGCGGGCAGGCAGTAGGTTCTTCGCCGGCTGCAGGCCCTCGCTGATCAGATCGGCCCAGAGCTGCGCCAGCTCGGTCCGGCGCTTCAGATGCAGCGCCCGGTTATAGGCAGCTTCCGTCTCGTCCTTCAGCTTGTGCGCCAGCATCAGGTCGATGATCTGCCGATCGGCCGGGTAGAGCTCATTCATGATCGAGGAGAAGGTGGCGCGCCAGCCATGCGCGACATGGCGATCGCGATAGCCGGCCTTGTTGAGCAGGGTCCGGATCGCGCCCTCGGTCATCGGCCGGTGCGCATTGCGATAGTTCGGGAAGGCGAGGGGGCCGAGCCCGCTGAGATGGCGCGTCGCCGCGATCACCTCGAGCGCCTGCTTGGGCAGCGGCACCAGGTGGTCGCGCTCGCCCTTCAGCTTCTCCTGCGTCGACAGCTTCATGCGCGCCGCCGGCACGGTCCACACCGCCTCGCCTTTGGGCAGTTCGGTCCATGGCAGGTTGAGCACGATGCCCGGCCGGACGGCCGTCAGCGCCAGCAGGCGATGCGCCAGCTTCGTCAGCGGATGGCCCGACTGCGCTTCGAGCCGCTGCAGGATCTCGCGCGCCGCGGTCAACTCGGTGATTGCCGGATGCCGGCCGCGCTGCATCGGCGCCATCGCGCCGGTGACGATCATGGCGGGATTTTCCGCCGCCTTGCCCTCGGCAATGGCGAAGGCGAAGACCGCTTCCATGCGCTGACGGTTTCGCCGCGCCGTCTCTAGCGAGCCGCGGGCCTCGACCGCCCGAACCACTGCCAGGACCTGCGGCACCGTGACTTCGCGAATCGGCGAGCTGCCGATCGCGGGGAAGACGTCGCGCTCCAGCGCCTCGAGGATGTCCTGCCCATGGACTGCCGACCAGCGCGGCAGGCTCACCGTGTGCCAGGCGCGCGCGATCACCTCGAATGTCTCGCCCGACTGCACCGCGGCGACCAGCCGCTGCTGCTTTTTCACCACCGCCGGATCCCGGCCGGCCTTCAGCGCGGCGCGGGCTTCATCGCGGGCAGCCCGGGCATCGGCGAGGCCCATGACCGGGTATTGGCCGAGCGTCAGCAGCTTCTCTTTTCCGGCGAATTCATAGCGCCAGCGCCACGATTTTCCGCCGGCGGCGCTGACGAAGACGTGCAAACCGCCGTCGTCTGTGAGCTTATAGCCCTTGCCGGCAGGCTTCGCCTTCCGAATCGCCGTGTCAGTCAGGCCAGCCATAGCGCCCGCCGATACCCGGTTTTCCGGAAACGGTACCCGGTTTTGTACCCGGGATTTTCGCGGCTTGATGAGATTGAATGCGCAATCATGCGCAGAAATGTCGCGAAAAATCAGCGAGATTTCAAGCCTTTAGTGAGGCGATGCGGTTGCTTATGTAAGGATCAATGGCGGACAGGGCGGGATTCGAACCCGCGATACGGTTTCCCGTATACACACTTTCCAGGCGTGCGCCTTCAACCACTCGGCCACCTGTCCGGCGCGCTGCTTATGGCGTCCATGCGCGCGACTTTCAAGGCCTAAAGCCGTCGGCTGCACAGGGTTGCGTGCAATTGTCCTTTGCCGTTGCATGATCGCGGGCGAGGGGACACATGCAGATGTGCCGGTGCGGCCCATCGAGGCTCTCGCGGCGCCGGCTGTGGCGGGAATGGGGGAAGGCTTGCGGGTTCTCGTCAGGATGCTGGGGTACCTTCTCGTTGCCGGCGGCTTCGTCGCGCTGCTCACCGATGGCGCGCGCTCGATCGCCAATTCGGCCCTGCGCTTCACGCCGCTCGGCGAGGCCGCGCTGACGTTTCTCGGCGAGCGCTTCCGCCAGCTGCAGCCTGCGGTCGAACGCAATCTCCATCCCATGCTCTGGGACCCGGTGCTGGTCCATCTGCTGCAGGTGCCGACCGCAGCGGCCGGATTGCTGCTCGGCTTCTTCCTCCTCTGGCTCGGTGCGGCGCCCAAATCCGTGATCGGCATCGTCACGCGACGGTGAGCATCTTGATGGGCCGTGTCACCGCGGCGCCGGTCCTGTTGCGGCAGGCGATCGTCCGCAACGCAGTCCTGCGAGGGGCACTATAAGTTCCCGATCTGTTCTTGCAACCCTGACGCGCTTCCGCTAGCGTCATTGCGCGGAGCTGGGGTGGGCTTGGATGGTGACGCGAGTCGCGACTGTGGCGTTCGAAGGCATCGAGGCGCGCGCCGTCGATGTCCAGGTCCAGGTCACGCCCGGCGGCGTCGCCTTCATCCTCGTCGGCCTGCCCGACAAGGCCGTCGGCGAGAGCAAGGAGCGGGTCCGTGCCGCGCTGATCGCCTCGGGGTTGGCCCTGCCGGCCAAGCGTATCACCGTCAATCTCGCTCCGGCCGACCTGCCGAAGGAAGGCAGCCATTACGATCTGCCGATTGCGCTCGGCGTCATGGCGGCGATCGGCGCGATCCCGGCCGACGCGCTCGCCGGCTACACCGTCCTCGGCGAGCTTGCCCTCGATGGCTCGATCGCGCCGGTTGCCGGTGTATTGCCGGCCGCGATCGCGGCCTATGGCCGAGGGCAGGGGCTGGTCTGCCCCGCCGCCAGCGGGTCGGAAGCGGCCTGGGCAGCTGGTGATCTCGATATCCTCGCGCCTCGTTCGCTGATCCAGCTCGCCAACCATTTCAAGGGCACGCAGGTGATGGCGCGGCCTGAGCCGGCTGTCGCCCGCCAGAGCGGGCTGCTGCCCGACCTGCGCGACATCAAGGGCCAAGAGAGCGCCAAGCGCGTGCTCGACATCGCCGCTGCCGGCGGCCACAATCTCCTGATGAACGGGCCACCCGGCGCCGGCAAGTCGATGCTGGCGAGCCGTCTGCCCTCGATCCTGCCGCCGCTCGATCCACGCGAATTGCTCGAAGTCTCGATGGTGCTCTCGGTCGCCGGCCATCTCGCCGATGGCAAGTTGACCGACCGGCGCCCGTTCCGCGCCCCGCATCATTCGGCCTCGATGGCGGCGCTCGTAGGAGGAGGCCTGCAGGCCCGGCCCGGCGAAATCTCGCTCGCCCATCACGGTTCTCTTTAGAGAGAATACGTTGTCTCAACAGCGGCGTTCGGCCACCAGATCAATGGCATCGGTCAATTTGCCGCGTCCTTCATGGCTGCATAGGGAAGGCTTGTCTCAATGCCTCCTTCGTCGGTAGAGTGAGCTGCCACCGAGAGCGAGGGCCTGATGCCCATTGTCCTCTTCCGCCGCAACCATCTTGATCGCACGAGCGGCGACATCTCCGCGGCCTGCTTCGATAGCCATATGCGGCAGGTTGCCGTGACAGCGCTGGAGCGCGGCAACATTCAGGAACTGACGCCGCTCATTTTTAGCGACACATGGGAATTTGATGAGGATCTGACGGCTTTTGCGAAGCACGTGATGAACGTCGATACGTCGTATAGGACAGCGCGTACTTATTCTCAGGAGCTTGCCGCCTTCAATCGATTTCTGAACCAGCGCCTGGGAAAGACAATTGAGGACGTCGCAGAGGCGGATCTCTGGACCTACCGGGCACTGCGTTTAAGCGGCCCATATAATCTTAGATTGAGCCCTAGTAGCTGGAACAAGACAGCCGCTACGCTGCTGAGATACACCGAATACAGCAAACTGAATTTCGCTGACACGTATTGGTCCAATTTCTCAGCCGCCCGAGAGGATGATGACGCCGTCAGGATGGTAGACATACCAACTTACATTCGATTTAGAGAGATCGGCTTGGGCCCTTCTCGGTTCTATCTTAGGAATAAAGCTTTCGCGGAGATAATGATCACCACTGGAATGCGCTGCTCCGAGTGCTCTTCACTCCTCAAGTCGGAACTGCCGCCAGCAAGAGATTTCGGACCGCGCCTTTCGACAGAGCTGAATATGCCTTATTCGATCAGTAAAGGTCTTAGAAGTCGGACTGTTCACTATTCCAGGCGGGTTGCAAAAGAGTATATCGATGCCTATATCAACGAAGAGCGTAGCCATGTATCTCATAGACTTATAGGTGAGCTTTTTCCAGCTCGGATTTACACTAAGTCGGCTTTGCTAGAGCAGTCATATTGGTTATACTATATTTCGGCAGACTCGGACACAATTCGAATTCTGAGCCGCTCGGAACGTGCGCCAATTGTTCGCTTGGCCAACTTGAGGCCTGACGAGCGTCGCCGGCTTGTGGAGGTCAAACCTGCAGCCAGCGCGAACGCGTATGAGATAGTTGATTTTGCGAGCTTATGGCTGAGCTCCGAGGGGCCGTCCCCTACCACAGGCGCCTGGAACTCCATCTTTTCGCAGGCCTGCCTGCGGCTGGGCAGCGGTGGCGGGGTGAAACCAAAGATAACTCCCCATACCTTACGCCATACGTTCGCCGCTTACACCTTGGATCACCTGCTGAGAGGCTTGTTGGATGTCCGATCCCGGAGGAAGGTCCTAGAGGCGAGCAGCGAGCTTTACGAACGGCTCGTAGGGGATCCAATGTTTACGCTTCAGCGCCTCATGGGTCATCGTAATCAAAAGACAACCATGAAATACTTGCGGTATGTCAAAGACAATTTTGACATAATTGAGTCCACCATCGATCAATGGGACGAGTTACTCAATATAAGGGCCTTGCGCGCGACCAAACCGAGTTGAAATGCCAATGGCAGAGCCGCTGAATATCCTGGCGCTACCTTCACCCTCTGCTCGCGGAGGACGGAGGCCGTTGGATTTTTCTTCTGAGGAAGTCGCTTACCTCGAAACTAAAGCGTCTCACGAGTGCTGCATCGATTTAGATAAGCTAACACTCAGGGCGACATTTGAAGGGCGGTCAATTACGTGGCACTTCGCGAGATATTCGCGTCGAAGCCTATCGATCGATTTTATGCATATCGTAGAGAGTATGTTTTCTCGACATTATTTTTCCGATTCTTACCATTCGTTCCTTAGTTTTCGTCATTGCATCGGCTCTTTGCTCAGTAATATTGACAAACATGACCCAAGCGGCTTTGTGAATAACACGCACGATATGGGGATCGAGTTCATTAATCATCTCGATAGACCGCACATGACTATTGCGGAGTGGAAAAGACTTAATTGCCTTACTATTTCTCTGCGATGCGCTCGCTTTTTTAGCAAAAATCTAGTTTCCACGAATCTAGTCGACGGCATCGCTGGCGACCGGCTCTCATATGTAAGCCGGCACCCGAAGCCACGGACGTCGCCACGAGATGCGTACAGTCCCTATGTCGCAGACCAAATAAAAAATGCCGCGAACAGTGAAGTGCATTCCGTCACTGAGCGAGTAAGATTGGGAATTCGACAGCTCTCCGAAATCAGGAAGAAGTATTCGATGGCTCACGGCGCGAGTGATATTCTCACGCCCACCGAAGCGAGTATCTTACAACTGTCGCAGTCTGGTTGCGTAGATTTCGCTGCGTTCGAACGAAGCATGGCGAGCGCGGGCCTTTCGAGAGTACGGCTTCAGCATCTCCGAACTATCAACGACTTTGCAGCTGGCGAGGCCGAAATTGCGGCCGAGAAATTTGCCAAAGGCTATGATCAGCGCTGCATCGAGGAAGACCTCGGCTGGCCGCCGCTGTCACTCGGTCACCTGCTCCGGAATGACGCGCCCTTTGTGCAGCTCGTCGAGGCTGCTGAGGAGCGCGAGTTGGCTTCGATCGTGGATAGCATTGAGGCGGAGCGCAATGCTTGGCGAACAAGATACGAAATCTACCTGGCGAATAGGAAGGAGATCGAACGTCTCAAACACGAGGCCGTGACCCGGAAGGGGCGGTACGGGACCGAGAGGTGGTGGTCAGAACAGCTCGCGCGGAGGATTGCGACGCTCACCAGTTGGAGAGAAGGCGAGTACCCTCGCGAAAAGTATGGCTCGGTAAATTTTACTCCCAAGGCTGTCGAGTATTGGAGCGATCCTGACCTCGGTATCTTGCCCTTGCGAAACTTGTTCAGCTCCAATCCAATTGCTGCGCGGTTCAAGGTACAGATCCACACCCTTTCGGACCTAATAGCCGACTTATCATCGGTCTACGGCAGAATGTTTTTGTTTGGCGCAGTGCCTAGACTATTGAAGAAAATTGAGATCCTGGAGGCTTTCGTCGTTGACGGACTGCCAGAGGATCGGCTCGCACATTTCGAGTTTACGCTTGAGCATTTCAAGGCATGGGAAGATCCTTCCCTTGGCGCTGAGTCGCTAGGGTATGTGGCATCCACTTCCACTCACCCTAGGTACGGTTATGCCATCCAGTGGGTCGAAAGGCTCATTCGAGGGCTGCGCATTCAATGCCGACTTCGCGGCATTCTAACGCGCGAGCGCCTCGTCGGCCCAAGAACTGCGCAGGAAGCAACGAGGCCGCCACATGTTTTCGGTCCCCTCCTGTGCCCAACGCAAGATGAGCTGACGTCATTCTTTGCAAAGCTAGCGCTAATGTGCCAGATCGACTACGGATCATTGAAGAATTTGAAGCGAGACTGCCTCCGCAATGAAGCAAACGGAAAAGTCGACATCGTCTACGTCAAGCGGCGGCCGATTCCGACTTCCAAATCAATCAGGGAGCGCGACGGCAGTCTTGAAACACCGGGTGGATTGATCCGACGGGTGCTTGAGTTGACCGACGTCGCAAGTCAAGCTCTCAAGCAAGCCAACCATCCGGATGCTGGCATGTTGTGGCTTGGATACTTTAATACGGGCCGCTTTCAGCGTTGCACGTTCTCCCACCCGATCTATAAGCCGTGGTGGAGATTTTGCGATCGACATGAGGTCCTGCGCGATGACGGTGCGCGCATGCACGCAATTGAACCTAGCCGTTTCAGGAAGACGGTAAAATTTATCAAGTACACGAAGCGACATGGTGATGTCTACGCGATAGCAGACGACCATACGCCCGCTATCGCGCGCAACCACTACGCAAATATTCCGTCGGCTGATGAGTACCATGACCAAGCAGTCGATCGAGCTCTTCGGAGAGCTCGCGATGACGCCCAAGTGAAGGTAATTCAGGAGTCGGATAGCGTTGATGCCGCGAGCGAACTCAGCGAACTTACAGGCGTATCACTCGATGTGTGTAAATCAGTACTAGCTGGAGACGAAGATAGTTGGCTGACAAGTTGCCTCAAGTTTTTCGACAGTCCCTATGGGACCCCCGGAGAGCCATGCCCGATCCCATTCACTGCGTGCGTTCACTGCGAGAATGCGGTGTTCACAGCGCGAAAATTGCCCAACTTGCTGCGCTATCGGGCATGGCTGAGTAAGCGGCGCGCCGTTTGTTCTGACATCGAGTGGCAGAGTCTCTACGCGCCGACCTTGGCCCGGATCGATCATCAAATCCTGCCTCGCTTTACGCCAGAACAAATTGCGGCGGCACAAACCATCGTAGCCGAGGATCCCGATAGCGGTCCGCCTTTCATTCCTGTTGAGATTCGGGAGGCCAGCTTTTGACGACAGACGCTACCGCCCAGCCAGCCCCATCCAACACGGTGGCTATAAAGATCGACGCCGGAATGCCCTTCGTCCCTCGGCATCGATGGCTACGGTTTGCGAACACAGATAACTATTCCCGTTTCCAGGACGATATCATTGATCTGCGTATCGGAATTGGTCAGGTCAACGTATCGGACTTCCTGCTTTCTATCGATTTTACGCGCTATGACGAACGAATCCGAGATTTAATGCGGACCTTTGCATGGTGCGCGATGAATGTCGATCATGCATCGCTTGATTCAAAGACTGAAGCAGTCTCGCCCGATAGAATCGTGAAGGAGTTGGGTCTCTTTAAAAGGTATCTAGATTTCTTGGAAGAACTTGGTGCATCCTTATCCTCTGCAACAATTGAAGAGAATGCGCTCTGGCTCGCGCAGTTTGAGGAGCTCTCTTACTCCTCGCGATTGAGAGCGGCGAACATTCCGCGGCGAGTTCACTGGTACAAGGCATATATGCCATGCTCTGTCTCTAATTGTCACCCCTGGGCAGGAAGAACGACACTTGAGTTAATAGGAAAATATCGCTCGCCAGATGAGAATATCACCGATCGGATTCCCCGAAAGATAATAGACCCTCTGTTTCGATGGGCTATGTTCTATGTAAACGTAGCGTCTAAAGATATATTTCGTATCATAGAAGAAGCGTCTGCTGGTAAGTTGAAAGGTCGCCAGTGCCTTCAATTGAACGGATGTTTCAGGTTCTCAAATTTCGAGAACTCTGACATTTCGTGGCATTCTGGCGTGGATTTTGATCCGCGCAAGGAAGTTCTAAATTTGTCGATCGCTTGCTATATTGTTACTGCATATCTCTCGGGAATGCGAGACGGTGAGATTCAAAGTATTCCGCGTGACTGCTTAGGGGTTAAGCGGGATGAATATGGCGTTCCCTATCGCTGGAGCATCAAAGCAACCACGTTCAAAACTGAAGGAGCGCCGGTTGAGCGGACTTGGATCGTCCTACCGGAGGTTCACAGCGCGATTGAACGCCTAACCGAGTTGTCGGACCTGATGGCCAGGACCATTGGAGACCCAAGCGGCATCCGGAATGGGCAGTTGCTTTTCAGGCGGTATTTCTTTGGCTCCGAGCGTGCCGCTCCCGGGCAGCAGCTCAACGCCTCGCTTCAACTTAGTGTAACTCGTTGTCTTAATGCATTTCAAAGAAGTATTTCGGCGTATCTGAAGGACGTTTGCCAACGTTACAAATCCCCCACGAACGAGGTAGTGGCGAATTACACGGTGGCTCTGACCGAAAACGGCCGACCGTGGCGCTTGTGCACTAGGCAATTCCGGAGGACGATCGCTTGGTATATTGCGACTGAGCCGTTTGGCACTGTCGCAGGAATGCGTCAGTTCGGCCAGGTGCGAGAGGTCACGTTCCTAGGCTACGCCGGCTCTCCAGAAGGCGGCTTTCGGGACGAAGTCGAACGGATGCAGCGTGTTGGGCAAATGCGCGATATCTTAGACCTCTACGAGAAAGTTAAAGGAGGGGCTGAGCTCGGGGGAGGAAAAGGACGTCAGCTGGAGGGCGAGCTCTCAACCATCGCTGCGAAGATCGGCGACCTCCCTGGCAAAGTTGTTGATGAACGCCGGCTGATGTCCATGCTTAGAAATCTGGCGCGCGACATCTATCCCGGTATCCTCAATGATTGTTTTTTCGACGCCGCTACGGCTCTGTGCCTACGGGGTGCTCATTCTGTCGAAAATAGTGGCCCGATATTTTCTCGTTGTGACTGGATCAAATGCCCCAATAGTTGTTTTTGGGGAAAGCATCGGGCTGCATTCCAATTGAGCCTGGACGACGCTCGCCAGGAACGAAAAGTTCCGCATCTGTCGCGGAACCAGCGTATTGCGTTGGATCAACAAATTTCGAAGTACGAGAGGGCTCTGGAGATTATTGGCGATGCCGACTAAGCCTTCGACAGAAAGGGCAGCTTTGGAGGCGATTGCGCGCCTAGAGTCCAGATGTCCCATTCGGGCAGACAACGCGAAGTTGGTTGATCGAAATCTAGCGATCGAATCCGGATTGTCTCGGGCGACCTTAGCCCGCAACGCCGAGGTCATGGACCGATGGCGTAATGTTAAACTTCAAGCTGTTTCGGAAGCTATGTCCGCTTTCCGCGGCCGTGACGTGGGGAATTCGGACGAGCCTCTCTCAGACGCGGACCTGCTTCGCGAAGCTCGAATAGACGCGAAAGCATTCTCGCTGATGCCTGCTGCTATACGCAATGAATGGGAAGAAATAAAATCTACGATCACGTCAGGTGTTCCACATATCAAGGATCGCGCCAGTCAATGGACGGCAATATCCTCACTCGCGGCGAAATTGTATGCTCTGACATTGGCGGTTCGGCAAAGAGACCAGAAAATCGCTGCCCTTGAGTCAGAGATTGAGTGCCTTCGAAAAGAATATGGCAGCGTCAATTTAAACGCGAAAGGATGATTCTTCGTACGAAAGGAAGCGATCCGGGGCTATGCAGCAAGTACGTATACTCACAATATGTGTCACGTTGGCCTTGGGCAATGGTTGCTCTAACGTACGCTAGTGCGCGCTGTGTGCTTAAGCATCGCTTCTGGCTTTGGCCTATGGTGCGGACGGGCCGTTGTTGATGCTGCGTTGAGAGCATCCGGGCTTCGCAACAATTCAGGTGCCAGGCCCGCTCTTCCCGTGATTGCCCTGTTTGTATCGCCCACCTCGCCGTCAGGTCCTTTCCGAAGGCTCGGAGGGCTCAACGACCAAGTCGCTCACAGACGCGTTTAGGGCTTGCGCGATTTGCCAAAGGCTCAACGCCGTAGGATTGCGCAAACCCTTCTCGAGCGCGCTGACATGCGCACGATCTACACCAAGGCGAGCTGCGACTTGTGCTTGCGTCAAGCCCTTCGCCAGCCGCAACGCACGGGCGTTGGCGCCGATAATCAAGCGAATATCCATGGCTACGCTGATACGGCGGATGTGCCGTTTAGCGCGACGCGGTATAAGGCGTTGCGCTTTACCGCACATTGTGAACTATTCTCCGCACCGACCGGCCGCGCGGGACGCCGTCGGCGACGACGAAACTGGGACCATCAGCAGTGACCGGTCATCCACACACACTCAAAGGCTTTGGCGGTTTGAGGTTCGATTTTCAGATGGCGCAGACAGAGCCGGGAACGAGTCTTGAATTGTTCATTAGCGCGGCAGGGCCGCGCGATGATCGCCAGAGATGGCTCCAGGCCTTTAAGTGCTGGTGCGACCTGCATGCCTTGGAACCAGAGATTATTCACGGCAATTCACGAACCCATAGAACCGCGACACGCATGCTTGTGGCATGTGGTCCGTCAATTCCCGCGTTCCTCTTCCAGTGGATGGGCGACGATTGGCAACTGTGCGCTCGCCAAGGTAGAAATGCGTTGGCGCCACACACAGGGTGGAGGATTGCTGCGCTCCGCCAGAAAATAGCCAACCTCGAAGAACGCCTTCGCCAATCCGAGAATCTCAACGAAAGCGTGGCTAGCAGCCGGCAGCCGCGACAGACGTACAGCACGCGGCTGGCGGCATTTGCTCGATTGAGTGGTGCCGTTCGATGAAAGGGCATTCGGACTGGCCAGCGGTAAGTGCCAAGGAGCAGGCCCGAGTGAGCGGTCCAGGCCTTCGCACATTTCTCAATATCGCGAACCGCTGGGAGCTCTCAGTGAAGCAGCGTGTCGAATTGATTGGGGCTGACTCTGTCGATCGGTTCAGGAGTTGGGAGGCTGCTGCCCGCAATCACAGCCGCCTTGTTCTGCCGATGGAGGTGCTCATGCGAATCTCCATCGTGCTCGGCATCTTCTGTGCACTTCGTCAGTTTCTCACTTCCATCGAACACGAGCGCGATTGGTTGTCTCGCAAGCGTTCTGATCCGCCGTTTCTAGGGCGGACGCCCATGGAGATACTGACGAGCGGTTCTTACGAGAACCGCCTGTCGGTCCGACGTTCGGCCGAAGTTGACGCATTTGGCTTTCCGCCAGCGCCCAATGAAACTGATCGCGACTTGCGCCCGTATACCATCGAGTGGGTGTGAGGGGCGGGCCGGTGAGGTCAAAAATCCACGCCATCTGCTTCGACGCATTCGGAACGCTCGTTGAGATCGTTGACAAACGCCAGCCATTCCAAACGCTTTTAAGCGGGCAGCCGGCGCGGCATCGCACAATTGATGCGCTAACCCAACCTCTCGGCCTGCGCGAGGTTGCAAGAGACCTTGCCATTGTCATTGGTGAGGCGCGCCTGCGAAACTTGGAACTCGATCTCGCTGCTGAGTGCGCATCGGTTCGTCTCCGTCCGGGCATGGAACTTGTGTGGGCCATGTTGCGTCAAGCGGATGTACAGATCGGAGTCTGTTCGAATCTAGCTCAGCCCTACGCCGAGCCTCTTCTGGCAAGCCTTCCAGGCATTCCTGATGCGCTGGTTCTGTCCTGCGATGTCGGCCTCATTAAGCCGCAGCCGGAAATCTTTCACCTCGTATGTTCGCGGTTCGGCCTTGCTGCGGACCAGATCCTGTTCGTCGGCGACACGATGGAGGCGGACATTCTGGGGCCGCGAGCGATCGGCATGCCCTCGATGAGCATCGCGGATTTCGAGGCCGCTTTAGCCGGACTGTCGTCCGGGTCCACTCTTGCCCAGACGCCATCTCTTCCAATCCGCCAGCTACTCGATCGATTGCACCAATGCGCCTGCTCGTGATCTCAGATCTCCACCTCGAATTCG
This sequence comes from Allobosea sp. P4_H5, assembly GCF_056400825.1. Taxonomy (NCBI): domain Bacteria; kingdom Pseudomonadati; phylum Pseudomonadota; class Alphaproteobacteria; order Hyphomicrobiales; family Alloboseaceae; genus Allobosea; species Allobosea sp. P4_H5. Next base: position 163,234 of record NZ_JBFUKM010000005.1, read on the forward strand.
GCCCGTTCACATTTCCTTCGCCTCTACCGGCCTTCGACGTCGCGGTGTTCGCCGGAGATGTCAGCAAGTCGATCACCGCCGCGGTCGAATGGATGCAGTCAGAGCGAAAACAGGTCCTGAGGGACTGTCCGATCGTCTATGTGCCCGGCAACCACGAATTCTACGGTAGTGAGATGAAGTCTGCCCTTGCCCACGGCAGAGCCGCGGCAGAGTTGGCAAATGTCAATCTGCTTGCCCGCCAGTCCGTCGTGATCGACGGCGTGCGCTTTATCGGCTGCATTCTCTGGACGGATTATCGGCTGCTCAGCAAGCCCAAGATATCAATGGTCATAGCCGGGCAAGAACTCAACGACCATCGTTTGATCCGGTATCGCGAGGATGACGGCCACTACAGTCGGTTTATGCCGTGGCACGCTGCCGCGGAACACAGGCTCGACCTGGCGTTCATCCGCAGCGAACTGGGAACACAGCACAACGGACCAACCGTTCTCGTCACCCACCATGCGCCGCATCCGGGCTCCGTGCAGCCCCGGCATCAAGGGAGTTCGCTCTCGCCCGCCTTCGTATCGGACCTCAGCGCTTTGATCGAGGAGTACCAACCTGAACTCTGGATCCACGGGCATGATCACGGATCTCACGACTACCGGGTGGGGCGCACACGTGTCCTAGCCAACCAGGCCGGCTATCCTAGTGCTCGCGGAGATCGAGAAAATCCGGGGTTCAATCCCGCCCGTGTCGTCGAGGTTTGATCCAGGAGTCAGGTCGAGGGTTCTCAATAGGCAAAGAGTTGGTCACTAGAACGCGTATTCTGTCGCCGCGGCGCGTCCAATTTGTCACTGGCGCGGATCGGTACCTGCTTAATGAGCAAAACGCGTAGACCGACGACCGGCGACACCGTGCTGGATCCGGGGTGAATTGAAATGAAAAGAGAGGCATAGTGTTGCCGCGATTGCAGGAAAAGTTCCGCAATCGGAGTTGGACGCCCGGCAATGCCGGGCGTCCTTTTTGTTTGAATCGAACGAAGATGAAGTTGGGTGTGCCGAGTCACAGGCCCATGAGGTGCCAGCGCAGCCAGCTTGCATGATGGTTCAAATTTACGAACAAGTGACGCTAAGTTTGAGTTTTAGATTTAGGTCTTTGAATTGTAGCCCTTGAGGGATAATCCCCGAGAAATTTCAGCGCTTGGGAGCGACGTCGTAAACGCGCTCTCCCGCTCCGGCAGCCTGATTGCGGCGCCGAGGCCTAGCAACCGTTGCGTACACACGCTATTTCAACTCATGAGATCGCTCGGCGTGAGTCGAGCTGATCGACAAAGGTGTCGAATGAACACATTTAACGTCGAAAAGGCAGCACAGGTAACAGCATACTTCGCTCTGCGCGAAGGAGGCTCCATCGATGTGCTCAAGGTGGCCAAGCTCGTCTACCTAGCAGAACGGGCCTACCTGGATGCATACGAGTTACCTCTCACCGGTGACACGCTGGTCGCCATTGACCTGAGACCCTGATCTTCCTCCAGATTTGAGTAGAGTCCGTCACTCACGGAGACGGACGATGCGCCCCTCACGATTCACGGAAGAGCAGATCATCGGGATGCTGAAGGAGCAGGAGGCTGGAGCTGCCACAGTGGATGTCTGCCGCAAGCACGGCATCTCCTCGGCGACCTTCTACAAGTTCAAGGCGAAGTATGGCGGGATGGACGTGTCGGATGCGCGTCGGCTGAAGACCCTCGAGGATGAGAACGCCCGCCTCAAGAAGCTGCTGGCCGAACAGATGCTCGACAACGCGATCCTGAAGGATGTCGCCGCAAAAAAATGGTGACGCCCGATGCGAAGCGGAAGGCGGTGGCTCATGCCTGCACGGTGCATGCGGTGAGCCAGCGTCGGGCGTGCCTGGCCTTGACGATCGACCGCTCGACGGTGCGCTACACAAGCACCCGGCCGGACGATGCCCTGTTGCGCGAGGCGATGAAGGTCGCGGCGGCGGAGCGCCGGCGGTTCGGCTATCGCAGGATCCACATCATGCTGGACCGCCAGGGCATCGTGATGAACCAGAAGAAGCTGCGACGGCTCTATCGCGAAGAGAAGCTGCAGGTGCGCCGGCGTGGCGGCCGCAAACGGGCACTGGGCACGCGCAGGCCCATGCTCGTGCCTGATCGGGCCAATGCGCGCTGGAGCCTCGATTTTCTGTCCGACACGATCTCGGACGGTCGTCGCTTCAGGGTGCTCGCCACCCGTACGCCACCAACCAGCGACACCTCGATGACACCGCGATGTTCCACTCCACCCGCCGCAGTGGGCGCAGCAGCAGGCACGCTGCTGAGGATCTCGACCGGAACCAATTCCAGCGGCGAAGCCGCCGACGCCGGCGAGCGCATCTGCCGGCGCCACGTGAACAACAGGTTCGCATTGATGTCGTGCCGCCGCGCCACCAGTGACGCCGACGCCCCTGGCAGATAGCTCTCCGCCACCAGCCGCTGCTTCTCTTCGAGGGTGTATGACCGGCGCCGGGGCGCGGGCGCTATCCCAGAATCTTCGCCACCCACTCCATCCGTCGCGATCGTGTCCATTAAGCCCCGCTCCTGGACACTATCTTCAGCGTCCAGGGCCCAACCGCTAACCGATCCGAACACCTCCGCGGAAGGCGGCCATCACCGGGCGCTTACCGCCAGACCATGCATACGGACTGCACGGTAAGCGGCGGCGGCAGGCGCTGGAGGACGGCATCACGCCGCCCCACGCTTTACCGATCATTTTCGCCAGATGTCAGTTCGCGCGAAGTGACTTCAACGGAACTCGGGCTAACACTGAGAACCAGCCGGGCAACTGCCATTCGCCCAGCGTGCCAAGCTCGCTCAGCAGGGTCCATCGCTCCATAACCGTCCGACCGCGAGTGTCGTCAATCTTGGCGGCAAAGGCCATCATGCGATCGACCAGAAGGCTTGTCTCGACAAGGAAGATGGATTCGGAGGGGCTAGCTTCGGCTTTACAAATGCCTTTCGGGCCGACGAGAAGGAGCCCTTGGCACGTCGATTTGGTTTCGTTGTCCGAGGCCCATTGAATGTGATTGTGGGCCTGCCCGACCTCTGCCTTGTTGTACTCGGCAGGATCTTTCTTCTCGGTCTTAAGCTCGAAAGCTATCAGCGTAGAATCTTCCTCGTCCTTCCAAACGACATCCGGACCAAAGCCAACCTCGTTGTCTGGACGAGACGCCGAGAAGCCCAGAAGCTCGCCATAGGCACGGACTGCTTCCTCTTTGGCGCCTGACGAAGCGGTTTGATCCCCCAGCGTCCTGGCGTGGATCCTGAGTTTGGCGATCAGATCGCCCAGCGCTTGGGGGCCATCATGATTGACGGCGAGCAATTTCCTTTGCAGCGTCGTTTTTGCACCCTCAGCATCGGCCTTCATATCGGAGACGGACTTGTTGGGCACGTTCAGCCACATCGAGAGCCTAGATCTGGCCTTTTTGAAGTGAGCGATGCTGGTAACGGCATCGCCCTCAGCCTCGAAGGCCGCACCGAGCCACACAGAATACCAACCGGCCAGTTTGGCGTCCGCGAGTGCTGTGTCGTCAAGGACATCCAGTAGAGCTTTCCGAGCACCATCGAGATCGCCCTGCCACCATCGCGTCATGAACTTGCACTCAGCCTCGGCGGAAGCTGCCAGCTGTTGCTCGCGATCTTTCACCTTCTGAAGAGCATCATTCGACACTTCGAGCCCATCGACGGTGTCCCGATAGAACGAAAGCCACCCGGCATCTCGCGATAGGACTTGCGAAATCACTTTGGCCACGTCCGCCGCGCCCGGGTTCGTCATCCCTTCCTGCACGGTCTGGCTCAGGATGACCTGCTTGCGGATAAGAGGTGGCAAAAGGGCAATGTTCCGGTCGGTCTTGAGCCACGTGTTGATATCGGACCCGCAGATTATGAACGTGCTGTAGTCGCTTCGCCCGCGATTGATGCGTCCAAGGAGCTGGGTGATCCGTCCCGCCATCTTGGTCGAGTAGAGGTTCACAAGCGCGACCTGATGGAAGAGATACTGATCCATCAAGCTAGAGCCTGCCGGGGCTCCATCAATCAACATCACCCGACACGTGTCCTGAGGAAGATCAATACCGTCGATTCGCGAAACCAAGACAAAGGTTCCGGATTTCGCTTTTCGGAATTCCTGCAGCTCGTCCGTGAAACTGTCGCGCCGAGGCGGAGTCCCGTGCGACTTCCATTGAGCGGCTTTGGGATAGGACGGGACCGAGATAACGAGCTTATGGTTCTTTAGAACCTCGGTGGCAACGTCCTTCTTGTCGGTTTTCTCGGCGAAGCGGCTGCTGAGAAGGATCAGGCGTTCGCCGTTGCCCGCATCGTTATCCGGAACGATCGGTGATTTCATGCGCCGACCGAAGCCGCGGACGAAATCCGTCTCATATTCCATCGTGGCCGATAGGTAGATTCGACGCACGCCCTTGCCGAGGAAGTCATAGACGCCCGTGGGAATGAACGGCGGCGTCAACTCGATTGCAGTCGGCGAAACGAAGATTGCGCAGGACCCGATGTTTTCCCAGAGACGGAGCGCCGGAAACATCAGTTCCGTATTGCGCCAATCCTTCACGCGCTTGATCGCCTCGGTGATCGCTTCCCGATGTCGAAATGCCGTCGACGGCGGACACATCGTCACGACCTGCTGACCGATCTGTTCCAGCACGTAACTGAGGTGTTGCCCCTTCCCGAGCGCTGTAAACTCAGGGCGCACAATCTCGATCAGTTCGCTGAAGAGCGTAGGGAATTTCTCCTTCTCGATCGAGAGAGTGAAGACGTCGCGGATGGTTCGTTCACCGACGTGCGCGTCATCGAAAATGACGGCTGCCGGAGCTTTCTCGCCCTTGAACGTGCTGATTGAGGCGAAAAGGGCTTGGTATGTCGTGATGCAAAAGGCCTTGCCGGTCTCGAACAGGTCATTCGAGAACTTGCCTGCTGCCCTTTTGGTGTACTGGATTCCTAGCCGCTCACACTCGCGGGCTGTCTGCTCGACCAGGTCGATGGTGCTGCAACAAAAGATGATCGGTCCGATGCCCTCGTTGACCAGGCTCTGGGCCATCAGAACGCCAACAATCGACTTCCCCGCTCCGGTGTTGAGCAGGATCACATTCTCCTCAGAGGTTCGATTCGCATGCCAACGGCTTAGAGCCTCAGCTTGACCTTTCCAAAGGTCGTTCGGAACGTTCGGAAGATTAGGGGTCTTCGAGAAAATCTCGAATGGATCTGTGGAAGCTGTCCCGCTTTTCGGTCGCGACAGGTTGTTGAAGTTGAGCGTCATCAATCCCCCCAGTCAAATCACTCAACCTTTTGTTGCAGAACCTCGGTTTCCAGTCGAGGCGAAAAGCAACTTTCCTCGCTTCGTTAGGCAGGTCGCTGCTGCGCCTCGATTGAACCCAGAGTGAAGACCCCCGCCGATTTGTCAGGTCGATCGAGCTTCTGATCAATATCAGCGGTTGTTTACTCCCCGGCTTGTTTCTCGCCTCGGCTGCAGTCCTCGCTTGACTGGAATGCAAAGCCCCTCCGGCCGAAACCGAAGGGACCGAGTAAGGATTTGAGGTGCATCAGCAGGCGAACGCGCTATCGATAGCGCCCGGGAAAGCTGGCCGGGCCTAATGGCAGCTGGCAACAACATTGCCTTACGTGGAGCTAGCGCAAGACCGCCAATATTTGTGGACCAGTAGGCAGCACGCTACAAATTTCTCCGAAAGTACAGATAATCGACACACGTTTTCGGAACGGGGGAATCGGTCATCGTGGCGAAGCAATCCGCTCATTCTGCAGAACCGATGATCCAAGGCGTTTTCCTGCAATTAGAACGCGCCCTCTTCCATTTGAGCCATTGCGGTCACGGAGAGGCCGTGGCGGTGGAACTGGTAGATGACGTTTCGCGACATAAAAATGGCAAAGCCACTACGCGTGAGCAAGATAAGAACACGCTCGATGGCGACAGAGGGATGTTTGCTGATCGCAGCTTTGACCTATGGCGGACGCTTCAGATCTGGACGACGGATTTCCGAGCTTCAGGTACCTTTTGTTCCCACTATCTACTCGTAACGAACACCCAAGCCACCGGCAGGATCGCGGACGCGCTGCGTGTAGCTGTTAGCTTACCCGATCGTGCAGCGGCGATCGTAACCGCGATGCATGATGCTGCGCAGGCCGAGCGTAAACGGCGGAAGCGCAAGGAGCCGTCCAAGATTCAGGCAATCATCGACGATGTGATGACCCTGCCAAGCGATAACTTGCAAAATCTCGCGTCCAGGATCGAGATAGTAGAAGGCTTCGACTACAATGGTATGCGGCAAGAACTTGCCACACGCCTGGGAATCAGCCCGGATGTCGAGCGCGATGCCGTTCTGACCGAACTCCTGGGTTGGGTGGTCGAAACGCTCAAAACCGCCTGGGATACTGGCGATCTAGGGATAATCACAAAGGAAGCGTGCCTTCGCCAGATCGACGCAATCGAGAGGAGAATGGTTCGCCGCAGATTCTTGCCCAGGCCCTCGTCTGAGGTCTCAGTCGGGGACGCGGAGGTCGTACATGCCAGGGGCCGGCAATTCGTTGATCATCTAGGCCGCATCGAAGTTGAAGACGATGAGGTGCTACAAGCAATCGAGCACTTCGTTCAGTTCAACGCAGAGCGGCATCGCCTGGCCAATGAAGGCGAAATTCCCCCTCAAGAATGGGTCGATCGGGGGAACCGCCTCAAACAGCGCTGGCAGAATGTTACCCGGCAGGTTCACCTCAATCATTCAGACAAGAGCCGCATTCAGCGCGGAAAACATGTATTTGCGGAAACCACGTACCACCATCGAGAGGCACTTTCCGGTTATCCTTGCGACGAACTCTACATGACTTCAGGTCATTACCACAGACTAGCTGACGACAACCTGGTCTGGTGGGACCCGGAATTCCGGGGAGACTAAAATGCGCGATGATTTTGAAGAGATCATTCTACGGAACCCTGCCTACCTAGCGTGCTTATTGTGGAACTTGGCACGATCCTTCGCCGATAATGGCAGTGGTCGATCGCCCAACCTCACGCATATGGTAATTGGCACGAGCATGCTTTTTCATGCCGCGAGCGTGGAAAAAATCCGCGCAATGAAATTCGACAGCGGATTGCTGAAAGCTCTTTCCGATGTCCCGGAACTTGTTGCCGGCGGCCAAACTAGACTTGAGGCATCACTACCTTCATGCCTTCAGGCACTGCAGTTAGGGGTAGCTTCTGGAATCATTCGTAAGGAGAACGGGCACGGGTTTCCCACCTTTCTTGCTTTGGGGATGAACCTGCCGAAGCCTCTTCGTGACGCCGAGGCCGCTACAGGTCCAGGCATCTCAGCTGCCAGGCGTTTAGGCGCCTGGTTCGCCCAAGACGATCTAGCAACCGTTCGAAGCCGTATGGGAGTGCGCTTCTAGTGAAATTGCACATCAAAGAGGTTATTATCTGGCCTGAAGACCCGAATATCGAGCCACGAACCATTCCTTTCGACCCAGAGAAACTTAGCGTGATCTCGGGGTGGAGTTCGACTGGCAAGTCCTCAATGATTTCGATCATCGACTATGTGCTCGGTGCCGGGAGCAGCGCAATTCCAGTAGGTGTAATCAGGGACAAGGTATCGTGGTACGGCCTCACTCTGGACACCGACGTAGGCCTGATGCGGCTTGCCCGAGAGAAGCCCCAGATCCGGCAAGTATCAGACCAATATTGGCTATCGCAAGGCGAGGAAGTCTCGCAATCGCTTCCACGGAGACCTCGCCCCAACGCTCGCACTGAACGCATCAAGCAGTTGTTCGACGATCTGTCGCAACTGTCAAATCTTGATGCCGATGCCAGTGGACGTGGCTTTGGCGGACGCGCGAGCTTCAGGGATATGGCGGCCTTCAACTTCCTCCCGCAGCACGTTGTGGCCAACCCGTATACGCTGTTTTTCAAAGCCGACACTTCTCAGCACCGAGAAAAGCTTCGAAACGTCATGCCGCTGGCATTGGGGATTCTCACGAACGAGGACCTCGTTAAACTGCACACGCGTCGACTTTTGCGAGACGAGCTCAGGCGGGTCGAGGCGGACCTGAATCTTCGGCGGGAAGCCCTCGAACGTTGGCGGGGAAATGCAACTGTTGCGTTCTACCACGCACAGGAGCTCAGCCTGCTCCCGAGCGGACCACTGCCTGAGTCCCTCGACGAAGTCATCGACATTCTCAAGAAGGTTGTTGCAAACGGAGGGGAGACGATCGCCACATCAGGACGTGTTTCAGTAGCGGTCGACCGCTTGCGGGAATTCCGAGAAAGGGAGCGTGCGTCGGACCGGAGCATTTCCGATGGCAAGAGACGCTTACGGCGCCTGCGCAGCCTCCGGAGTTCCGTCGCTGACTATGGCGACATTCTCGCCGATCAGAAGCAGCGCATTCGTGGCGTCGGCTGGTTCAAAGAAGCTATAGTCGCGCATGAATGCATCCTATGTGGATCTGACTCCGGTGCGGCACGTCGCGCGCTCGAGGAATTGGAAGGACCGATCTCCGAGCTAGAAGATTTGATTGCAGGCACGATGGCAACTCCCCCGGTCGTGGACCGGGAAATTTTGGATGTTGAGGCGCAACTCATAAAGGATGAGCAGTCATTATTGACCTTGCGCCGCACTCGTATCGCGGCGGAGGCAACAGTCGACGCCGAGCACGGTCGGTCGCAAAGTCTTGAGAATGTGTATCGTTTCCTCGGCAGCACCGAGCAAGCGCTCAGAATGGTCGGAGAAGTTGAAAGCGAAGGTGGCCTGAGGCAGCAGGTAGAAGACCTGCACGATCGCATTACGGAGCTCGATCGCGCGCTTGACCAAAATCGGCAGCGAGAGCGCGAAATCCAAATTCACTCGAGCATCTCTAAGGGCATATCGCGCTTCATAGAGTTACTCGAAATCGATGGTGCCGATGGCACGCCAAGCCTTGATCAGCGCGAACTCAATATCAAGTTCCAACGTTCAGAAGGCGAGAAACCCGATTTCCTTTGGGAGATCGGGAGCGGCGAAAACTGGATGGCATACCACCTTGCTGCGATCTTCTCCTTGCACGCCCTTTTCCTGCGACGAGGCTCGCAGAGCCCGGTGCCGAGCTTCTTGGTTATCGACCAGCCAAGCCAGGTCTATTTCCCTAGCGATACCTATAAACAGTTAGTTGAGAAGGACGGGGATCAGGATTTATCCCTCCGCAGCTCGGATCTGCAGCGCACCAGACAGATTTTTAAGGCAATCGCTCACGTCCAGAAGGCACTCGGCGGGCTTCAGGTAATTATTCTTGACCACGCTGATCGCAACACCTGGGGCGACATCGAGAACATCGAGGAGGTAGGCAATTGGCGCAGCGACGACGCGCTGATCCCACCCAGTTGGTTGCGTGGAGACTAAAGCTATGCCTTGCTGCCGGTTTCGTGGACAGGGCGTTAGCCTAACCCCACCTTTTTTCGAACTCGACCGGGCTGATGCAGCCGATGGCCGAATGCCTGCGAACGGCATTTGTAGAGCCGCTCGATGTAATCGAACACGTTAACACGGGCATCGTCACATATTCGGGATGGCCAGTCGCGTGGACCATGGTCTTCGCAAGTAGGGAGCCGAGATGGATCGCCATCTGACACTGCCGAACTGATCCGGAGCGTTGGCGTCGCGGCGATAGCCCAATGTCTGGTTGTGGCGCAATGATCCGCTCCAATCAGGCTCGACGGGAAGCCCGATCTTAAGACGTATTCTTGTAGGCCCATAGCCGCTCGTAGAGTTCCGCGAGTTCGTCGCCTCGCTTACTGGTGAACCCATGCTCGATGAGCATGGCGCGAACATCTTCCATCGGAGCTTCCCGGCGGCTTTCCTTCACGATCCGATAAAAGCGATCCCAGTCGCGCGGATGCAATGAGGTCCTATTAGCGAGGATGGCGAACCGATCAATCAGTGCCCGGGTCTTCGGTGACACACGGCTACCGAGCTTGCGAGACCGAGCGATACGCAGACGAGAAGTGCAGGCATGCGCCCGATTGTATGCCCGCAACAAAGGCCCGAAGAGCTCGCGCGCGGCCGCAACATAAACCTCGCGCGTTGGCGGATTGGGGCTCCAGCGCTTGGCACGCATTTCCACCACGGCCCGTCCCGGCCGGTCGGGTCGAGCTATCAATTGTCCGCCACCCTCTTCATGCGGACTCGGGCGTATCGACCGGAAGTTCACGATGCACCAGTCTTTGTAGCCGAACGGCGCATCGTACCGCTCGACTATGAGCGACGTATCGGCTTCGGCCAAACATGCGATGGCATCTATTGTTGACCAAGGATCGCGAGCCGCAATGTCGATGGCTGGCAGGGCTTCCCCGCGGAGTATGTGACCGGCCTGAGATGGCTGTTCCAATATACTTTCCCGCTTTGGATGTTCTATGCCGCGCCAACAAGTGTCTGCTTCCTGGCGACCATCCGACGTCAGCACCTGGCGCCGCGCGACCTCTACCAGACACTACACCGGCTTGGGCCGAGAGCGAACTGGCGCTCTGCCGAGAAGCGGACGCATCTCTCCATAAGTTAAATCCTCGGCAGTGAGCGCTCTCTCCCTCCCCTAGTCTCTGCCTCGTCGGCGATAGCCTGATCGGGTGCGACAACCCGTTTCAATGGGGTCGCACCAATGGGGAGTGACCGTACAATCTCCAGCCCATCGCCCCCGTCGGCCAGAGACTTCGAAAGGGCCGTCACCTGGCCGCACCAGATCGTCTCCGCGTCCCTGTCACGAGAGGTATCGGCGGGCTCGCCTGGCGCGCTGAACGCGACGGGCCGCATCTGGAATTGCCGTCCGTCGGCGGCCCCGCTAACCTCTACACCATACCCCGGGCGGGCAGCATCGGCGACGACGAGCCTCCCGCTCGCCGCAAATGTCGTCTTCATCCCCTCACGGACTTCATACCCAAGGCCAGCAAGGCCCTTCATCACCGCCGCCCGCCGCGCCGCTGCGGCTTCGTCGGCTCGGTGTTTCGCCAGCACTGCCTCCGCCGCAACAAGACGTTCCTGGATCTCTTCTGCGGCCACCGCCCCCTCGGAGACCGCAAAGGAGGCTGCCGGAAGCCCTGCCTGCGCCAACTCCGCGAGCAGAGCGCGGAGGGCAGACATGAGGTCGGCGGCCCTTCGTGCTTCGGCGAGCACGCGACCTGTCTCGACCTCCAACCCATCGAGGAGGAGCCCGCGGCGGGGTGACTGGGCCTCCCTGGCTTCGTCCAGTCTCTTCAGCAGGGGCTCGCTAGCCCCAGTCCAGCCAAGGGCTCGCAGTTCCTCGAGGCGGACCTCGATCCGATCGACATCTTGGTCTGCGGGCGTTGCCCGCTGTGCGGCAAGCCAGTCGCCGAATGACAAGGCTTTGTCGGAGTGGCGGAGTTGCTCCGCCAACGGGCTCTTGGCCTCGGAGGCCGGCCTGCTTTCGGCAAGAGCTCGGAACCCCTCCGCGAAGGCGGCCTCGTCGCCTTGCTCGAGGCCGCGCATGACCCTATCCGACAGGACGACACCGACGGCGGCAGCGGACCTCAAGAGCGTGGCGGCCGCCTCGCCACGTCGACGGGCGTGAGTGCGTGCCGCAGCTTTGGCGGCGGCCGCCTTTTCAAGCCGGAAGCGCATGTCCGACCGCAGGAACGCTTCCTCCGCAGGAGCCTGCGCCTGCATCTCCGCGAACTTCCCATTGGCGGCGAGCGCAGCCAGGGCGTCACGGCGCCGCCGGGCAGCTTCAACTGTCGCCGCGTCAAGGCAATCGTTTCGGCGTCCTGCCTCTGCCCACTCCGCGAGCGCGGCGTCGATCCGCGCCAGCATGCCCTTGCAGATCGCCTCATTCTCCTCCCGCGTGACGATCCTAACGACTTTGGGGCCACTCAATTCCGCTCTCCCAAGGCATGCGTGACGGCCTCCCGAAGCCGTGCCCGCTCGATGTCGGGCTCGTGGAACCAGCGGTGGGACGAAACCCGGTGCAAGACCGGCACCGACCGCCGCAGGACCTGCGGGCGCCAGACCTCACGGGCCCGGGCACGCTCAAGGAGCGGGTGGCGCGGCGCATCGCATTCGATGCCGATGCCGAACAGACCCGTACGTGGATCCTCGACAGCGAGGTCGATCCCGAAGGCGCCGTCCTCCCTGACGTTCGTTGGCTCCCAGCCCAATGCCCTAAGCTCCTCCGTGACGGCCGCCTCGAGGCCGTCCCGTCCACCGCCGTAGGCCGCTTGCCGGGATCGCTCTGGGCTGAGGCGCGAGAGGAGCGACTGCGCGCTGTCGAGGTCGCCGCTCGACACCAGGGCGGCATACTCGAAGTACGCCTGAAGAAAGTCCCGCGCGCTTGAGGCTTGCCGCCTCGTCGAAAGGAAGTCCGAGATCGACCCTATGGGCATCGAGGTCACGAGGATGACCTTCTTGCGCGCCCGGGTGACGGCAACGTTGAGCCGCCGCTGCCCGCCGACCTGACCGAGCACGCCGAATGACCGTCGGAAGGTCCCTTGCGCGTTCTTTCCGAAGGTCGATGAGAAGACGATGACGTCGCGCTCGTCGCCCTGCACGTTCTCGACGTTTTTGACGAAGAAGCCCATATCCTCGCCGCCGTCGACCCGGTCCCGCTCCCGCGACAGCGCCGTCCGGAAGGCTGGGTCGGCCTCGGCTCGCGCCTCAAGGGCCTCCTCGATCAGGTCGGCCTGCTTCCGATTGAAGCTCACGATCCCGACGGTCGGCGGCGCTCCCGCGGCGCTGAGCCAAATGTCGCGGACGACGTCGACGACGCGCTCTGCCTCTGCGGGGTTGGTCTGGTCACCATAGACACCGTCGACGCGGATAAGTTCGATAGGCCGAATGCGGCGGATCTCCTCCGCCGGATGGCGTGCCGGCACGTTCAAGCGGCCGGCGTAGAAGGACGCGTTGCTGAACTGGATGAGCTCGCGGAAGGCCGACCTATAGTGGATTTCCAGCGTGCGGCTCGGGAGTACGATCTTGCCCAACTGCAGCAGGTCGGGGCAGTCCTTGATCTCGCGCCGGTTCCAGGTCTCCTGCGCGGCCTCCCGCTCTTCGTCGTCGAGATCCTCCTCGGCCGTTGCACCCTCGAAGATCCCAGCCTCGTCATTCTCGACGCGACTCGAGAAGAAGGCCGTAGGGGGCATCTGCTTCTCGTCGCCGCTGACGATCATCGTCCGGGCCCTGAACAGGGCCGACAGCGCGTACTCGATCGGCATCTGCGACGCCTCGTCGAAGATGATCGTGTCGAAGAACGCCTTGCGGAGCGGCAGGAGGCGGCTTGCGACGTCAGGGTTCACGAGCCAGACTGGGCGCAGCGCCATCAGCCCCAGGTCGGCCCCGCGCTCCACGAACTCCCGCATGCGACGCGCGCGGGCTCCCCGGAGCCGCGTTATATCCTCCCAATCGCGAAGCGGGCGTAGCTTCGAGACGTCGATGCCTTCGACTAGGAGGCGCTTGTTGAAGGCCCTCAGTTCACGGTCGGCCGTCGCGAGGAGCTGCGCCTTGCCCTCGAGCTCACCGGCATCGAGAAGGAGTGCCGGGTGGGCCTGCTCAAGGCGTCCCTTCCAGGCGAGCCTGCCCTCCGTCCCGATGATTCTTCGGACGACGGCCTCCAGCTGATCCGCAGGGAGGCTTTCAAGGGTCTCCCTGATCGTCGACAGCCTCGAGAACGTCGCCATCGTCAGCGATCCGAGTTGGGATGCTCGGGCCCGGAACCGCTGATAGGACGACGTCCGGGCGATGACGCCGACGACGGGGTCGATCCTACCGGCATTCGGTTGGTCTGCCGTAATGGCGGAGGCCGAGGCATCCAGCCAGTCGTCGGTCATCCAGGGGCCGAGCGCAGCGAGCGCCTCGCGGCTCCTTTCCCTCGATGCGTGCCTCATGAGGCCTCGGCCGATCGCGAGGAGGAGCTCGTCCACCGCAGCGGGATCTGCCTTGCGGGCGACCGCGAAGGCCGCTTCGCGGGAGGGGTAGTCCTCCAACCTGGCCACGACCGCCTCGCTGGCCGACAGGCGCGCGATGGCGCTGGTGACGGCTTCGGCGAGCTCGGGGACCCGGCGCAAGGGCAGACGGCTGTCTGGTTCGCCGATCTGCTGTTGGGCGACCATGATGCGGGCGCGCAGCGGCCGAAGACTGGTCTCCCGATGGAGGGCACTGCCGAAGGCGCGCGGGTCAGATAGACCTGCGGACTTCAAGAGGGAGCGGCGCCGGGACGCGGCCATCCAACGGCCAGGGGATAGCCTTTGAAGGAAGGTCGGGGGCGCGAGGAGGCGGTCGGAGATGGCCTGCCACATTCGGAGGTCGGCGTCATTGAGCGAACGGGCGAGGTTTACGGCGTCGTCGGAGGTGTCGTCGGGAGGCAGTTCGGCAAGTGCCTGCTGAAGGGAGGTCAATTCGACCTGGACAGACGTCTTTCCGGGCCCGCGTTCGCCAACGCCCGCCAGGAGGTCGATCCAACGTGCGAGGAGTGACCGCTGAATCTCGTCAAGCTGGCGCAGAGCGGCCCCATGGCTCGCCGCGAAGTTCCGGTAGGGTTCCGGTTCGCTGATCGCGAGGGCGCCCGGCGTCCTCTCGATAACGGCGGCCCGCTCAACCTCGGCCTCGGCGAAGCCGCGCAATGCGGCGGAGAAGACCTCGACCGTTCCGGAGTCCGCGGCGAACGGGCGCGTGTTCGCCAATGGGCTGCCCTCGAAACGAGCGGCCAACCAGAGCCGTGCGGTCGGCGCAAGCTCCTCCTGCAGCATCGTCAAGCCGCCCACGTCCAGCGCCGCGAGGTGTTGGCGGAGCGCCGGCAGGGACGGCGCCGCCCCCTCGCTCGCGAGGTCTATGAGGTCGCCGAGAATCAAGCGGTAGGATAGCCCCGTCGGCTCGTCGAGTGCGTGCAGAGCCCCGTGGTGCTCGTCCAGGTTACGCTCCAGCGCCTCCACGCGGGCTGCGGCCTGCTCGCGCTGCTGCTGCCATCCGGCGGGGCCGCGCGGCCGCTGGAAGATCTCCTCAAGCTGATCGCGCACCGCCCGCAGGGTCGGCTCCCGGTCCTTGTTGACGTCGTTGACCATCACGACGCGCCCGCCGAGGCCGGCCGCCTCGAGGCGCTTGTGCACGACCTCGATCGCGGCCTGCTTTTGGCAGACGACCAGGAGCGTCCTGCCGGTGCCGATCGCGTCTGCGACCATGTTGACGATGGTCTGGCTCTTGCCCGTTCCCGGCGGTCCCTCGACCAGCAGGCCCTTGCCGGCGCGGGCCTCAATTACGGCCGCCTCCTGCGACGGGTCGCTTTCCGAGGTGAAGAACCGGGATCGCTCTGGCACCCGCTCCGACGGGCCTTCCTCGGCAGGCGCGGTCTCGCTCATCCTCAGCGCCGTTTCGAGGCTCGTGCCTTCAGGCGGCCTGGATTTGAGCTGGCGGAGGTCCTCCATGACGGCCTGGCCCATGAAGCCTAGGTGGAACAGCGCCGCGCATGCCTCGACCCGGTCCTCCCCAGGCTTTAGACGGAAATCCGACCCGGGAAGTGGTCGGAGCGAATCGCTGCCCACGGTGACGAAGCCCGAGAATGCCTCGACTGCCTCCGAGGCGGTGACCGTCGCCCGGCGGAGGACGTCGTCGCAGACCTCCTGCCACCGCCGCGCCTCCTCGGCTCCAAGCAGCGCCTCAAGGGCGGGATTCAGC
The DNA here is from genome assembly GCF_056400825.1 of Allobosea sp. P4_H5. NCBI lineage: Bacteria > Pseudomonadati > Pseudomonadota > Alphaproteobacteria > Hyphomicrobiales > Alloboseaceae > Allobosea > Allobosea sp. P4_H5. Next base: position 178,927 of record NZ_JBFUKM010000005.1, read on the forward strand.
CGCACTTCCTCGCGGTCGCGGTCGAAGGACACCGAGATGCGCCCGCGGGCGCCGACCTCGGGATTGACCTTGATCGGCCACAGCATGATTGGCGCGATCCGCGGCCGGGTCGTCGCCCTAGCCTCCTGCATGACCAGGAAGGGGAAGCCCATGTAGAGGCCGTCTATGCCCGTGTCGCGCCGGTAGAGGGTTGCGTGAGAGTGCAAGGTGCGGATCCGGCGCTCCACCTGAGGGTTCGCCGCGAACACAGCCGGGTCGATGTCGATGGCCTGGTCGTTGCGGAGCAGGATGTGGTCGAGGATGCTCGCAGCGGAGCGCCTCTCCCCGTTGATCTCGGGCAGGTCGATCCTCGCGGACGCCTTGCCGATCACCATGCGCGTCAGCGGCCCCCGCATGATGGCCCCGGTGATGCGCTTGGCGAAGAAGTCGAGGAGCGTCGCGACATAGATCTGGCGAGGAGGCTGGCGCCACGCGTCCTCCGGCACCGCCAAGAGCGACAGCGCCCTGGCCAGCGGCAGACGGCGCTCCAGGCGGAACTGGTCGGCCCACTCGTCAACACGATCGAGCCCGCATCGCGAGAAGCCCTCGAGCCGGCGCTCGATCTCGGAGTGGATGTCTCGCCGTGGACGGGCGATTAGCGCGAGAGCGGCGTCCCTGTCGAAAGTGGTGACGCCGGCGCGTCCCGCGGTCGTGGCGGCCTCGTCGACGATCGCGTCGGCAGACCTGAATTGGCCGACGGCGGCGCTGAGGAGCAGGATCAGGTCCTCCTCCTCGGTGACGCGACGCTCTGTCAGAGCTGCCAGCCCAGCATGGTCCGTATCCGGGAGGATCCGGCGCTTCTCATCCCAGACCGCCGCGAGCCTGCTTCTGGAGGTCGAGAGGGCGGCGACGCGCAACTCGGCCTCGTCGATCTCGACGTCGAGCTGGCGCGCCCGCTCGCGGACACGGGCCTCCCTCCGCTGAAGCCGTCGAAGCCATCCCTCGCTTCCCTCGCGCTCAAGCCGCTCGGGGATCGGCCCGGTGACGAGCGCATATCCCTCTTCGGGATGCTCCAGAAGCCATCCGGGCGTGACGATCTCCCCCCGGACGACGAGCGGCATCAGCGGGTTCATCGCCTTGAGCGCCAGGGACAGGCGCAGGTCGGGTGACGCCTCTTCCAAGGTAGCGGCCGCCCTGACGGCGCGGCGAAGCACGGGGTCATGGCCGGCCTCCTCCAACCACGTCGACAGGTCCCCGCGCTCCAGAAGGTCCTTTGCCTCGTCCCAGCGCTGCGCTTCGGCGGCGGCGAGGGCGAATGCCTGGGGCGACGAGTGGCGGCTTCCGCCCAGAGTGATCGAGCGCCGGCCTTCAGCGGTTTCGGTTTCACGCCGCGCCGAGGGGGCGTCCGGGATGTCCCCGGCGATCCACCGCTGTGCCTCCGGCCAGGACCAGCGCGCCCTGCGATCGAGGGAGAGCAGGCCCCGCAACAGCGCTTCCACGTCAGGCGGGAGCCCTTCGGGAATCGGAGCTCCGTTCGTTATCACGCTGATGAGGAAGGTCTGGTCATCGGCCCCGCCGAAGCAGTCGCCGCCCGTCATCAGCTCGAGCAGGATGATGCCGAGGCTCCACCAGTCGCTCGCTGCCGCAACACCTCCCGCGAGCGCTTCCGGGGCGGTGTAGCGGGTCGTCTCAAGCGGCGAGACGACATCGAGGTCGTAGTCCGAGAGCCGAGCTGAGCCGAAGTCGGCGATGACGAGGTCGAGCGGCTGTCGCGAACGGACCAGAATGGCGTCCGGCCGTAGGTCCCGGTGGCGCAGGCCGCACTCCCCAAGGGCCGCGAGCGCCGTCCCGACCTCCGACAGGACCTGCCGGAGGTGGGCGATGTCACCTGCGGCAACGCCGACATCGGCCAGCGTCCCGCCACTGATGAACTCGGTGATTTCATATGACCGCTCGCCGACGCGGCCGGTCTCGAGAACCTCGGGCACGTGACCGGTTGAGACGGTCCTCAGCGCGAGGTAGATCTCCGGGTCAGGGTCGCTCTCGGAGGCGTAGATCGAGAGGATTCCGCTCCTGCAGTCGCTGGCGCGTTCGACGACGAAGCTCTCACGGACATGTCCGGCAGGCGGCAGCCGCCGCACGATGCGCCATCCATCCGGCGCGGATGGAAGCCCGGCGACCTCTCCCGTTTGGCTGCTTTCATCCGAACCGGAAAGCTCGGAGGCGGAGGGAGCATCAACCCCAACATCGAGGTCGGCGCCACATTCGGGGCACATCAAGTCCCCTGGATCGACAGGGTGCCCGTTCGGGCAGGACTGGGCGGGCGCGGCTTGAGCTGGAGGCTTTGCCGCTTCCGGCCGCCAGCCCTCTGGCCGGATGGTCAGCCCGGATAGGTCCCAGCCGCAGGGATGCCCGTTGGTCTCTCCCTCGCACAGGAGTTCGGCAACCGGTCGCTCGGTCTCACAGTTGGGGCAGAAGCGCATCATGGTGCCAAGTTCCGGATCGAGTCCGACATCTGAACGTCATGGCCGGCGGCCGACAGCGCGCGCCTGAGGCGTGCGAAGTCCCCGCGGGCGGGAATCCCGGCAAACCAGGCTGACCCGTCCTCGTCGAACATCACATCCAACGTCCGGTCAGCGGGCGTCAGCGGCCGGTCGAACGCCCCGAATTCCTGCCCAAGGGGGGTGAGCTTGTGCAGCCGTTGGTTGTCGCTGCCACGCATTGCGATCGTCTGGCTGAGCCCTGACCGGTACGGACCCGTCATGAGACCGTCGATGAGGCCGGGGTTCCGGCCGAGCCAGGGCGCGACGTCTTCGATCTCGTAACCGGTGAAGACCAGGATCGACGTCGCCGAGCGCCGGCGCCAGAAGCGCAGCACCTCCGCCAGTGCCGCTGGTTGCTCGAACGGTTCGCCGCCGGAGACGGTCAGGCCGGATGCGTCCGGGACGAGGGGCCCCATGGCGCCCAGCAGTTCGGCGACCGTGGTGCCACCTAGGCTTGCGTCCCAGGTGTCCACGGAGATGCAGCCGGGGCAGCGGAGCGAGCAACCCTGCAACCACAGACCGACGCGCTGTCCAGGCCCTAGCGCCGTGACCGGAAAATGCAAGCGCGACACTGCGACCTTCACGCGTCCATGACCTCCAGCTCGGTCACGGGGCCGGTCCTGATCGCCACGATCTGCACCGGTCCTTTGGCGTCGCGGTCAAACAGGGCGCGGGCAAGAGGGTTGATCAAGTGCGCCTCGATCATATTGCGGATACCGCGCCCGCCATTCGAGAGGTCGGCCGTGCAGAGGCGACGCAGGGTCTCACGCGCCTCGTTCCCGAGGGTCACCGAATGCCCGGCCGCCGTGGCGTCCCGGAGCACGCCGTCGACCATGGACGCGAAGATGCGCTCAGCCACCTCCGGCCTGATGAAGTCGAATACGATCACGTTCTCGCCGAAGCGGTTCAGAATCTCCGGCCTGTTCAGGACGAGCTTGAAGTGGTTCGCGATCTCGACGCGCACGCGGGATCGGACCTCTTCATACGGCTGCTCTGGCAGCACGTTGGCGACACGGCTCCCATCCGCCGCCGTCGAGTAGATACCCAGATTCGAGGTGAAAACGATGAGGGCCTCCGAAAAATAGACCCGGTCGCCCCGCCCAGATGTGAGGACGCCGTCGTCAAGGATCTGGAGGAACTTATCGAGGATGCGGGGGTGTGCTTTCTCGATCTCGTCGAAGAGCACGACGCTGAAGGGCTTCTCCCGGATCGCGTTGGTAAGCTCGCCGCCGGCGTCGTAGCCGACATATCCGGGCGGAGCGCCAATGAGGCGCTGGTCCGCATGCTCCGCGCTGAACTCGGACATGTCGAACCTGATGTAGGCGGTCTCGTCGCCGAAGAGCAGCTCCGTCACCGACTTGGCGAGTTCGGTCTTTCCAACACCCGTCGGGCCGGCGAGGAAAGCGATTCCCCGGGGTCGCCCGGAGCCTCGTCGGCCCCCGATGCCGATGGCAGCGCGTTTGACGATATCCAGCATGTGGACGACCGCATGGTCCTGGCCCATGACCCGGCGAGCGAGGGTCTCTGCGCCGCCACGGATGCGGCCGGTCTCGATCTTCCGCCAAGCGTCCTCGGTCACGCCAACCTTGTAACGGCGGACGGCCTCCGAGACGTCACCGACGGCGACCCCCTCGGCACGAGCCAACTGCACGACGGCGCTGAGATCGCTGAGAAGCATTCCCTCCGTCGACCCAACCATGTCGTCCTCGGCCTTGCGAGTGTCCTCTGGCGAGGCCTCTCGCGCACCAGGCAGACCTCGGACAAGAGACGGGGCCACGGCCCTTCTCGCTGCGCTGTCAGGGGCGGCAACGGGAATATGTCGGAGCCTAGGATTCCCGACAATCAGCCAATCGGGAAGGTCTCCTTCCCTGTCTGCGAGCCAGATCACCGTGTTGAATCGAGGAACGCGGCTCGGCCCCCAGGGACGTGCGCTGGCGGTGTGGCTGAGGATAAGGGCTCGCGTAAAAAGGTGATGCTCGGCCGCCGAGAGGGCGTCTGGGCGAATCGTCAAGCGCGCGGCGAAATCGGCGACCAGCGCAATTGGCTCGCCTGGTTGTCCGACGAGCCTCTCCAATGTCATTCCGAGGAGGTCGAGGCCTCCGGGAGCACGGCCATCGACCGGCGTGAGCCCCAGCCTCGAGAGCACCGCGTCCGGGCCGTCGGATTCGGAGGTTTGGAGGACAGAGAAGCCGTTTATCGGGTCAAAGCCGACGACGCTGGCATACCCGGACTCGGTGAGCGTCGCGGAGAGCACGGCGCCCATCGGCTGGGCAATGATTTGGGTGCCAGCTTGGCGGGTCTGCAGATCCCTTACGTTGCCGGTCAGAAGGAACTGGCCTTTTAAGGGCAGGAAGCGAACGAGATCACGGGTCCAGCGTGGCAGATAATGCTGTGATGACATTTAATTTGGCCGCTCACGATGATCTCGCCACATGCTGGAAGCTACACAAGGTGAGACAGCACCGGCAAGTCGAGTGCTTTCCAATTACAACCAGCAGTGTGTCAGCGTGCAGCTTGGCGGCGATGGTGCGTCGTCCATACATGTAGGAACCTCTCGGCAACAGGCCTTGAGCTCGTCGGCAAGGGGACGCGAGCTGGCGCCCGAACCAGAGCTCGGAAGGTCCGCTTCCAGACAAAGTCCTAATGTCCGCAGTTGGCGCAACATCGCTATCCCCAGGGCAAGATCTAGGGAACATAGGCTCGCATCCGGCCGATCGTGAAAAGATAGTCGTCGCGCGACTGCGAGCTATGGCAAGACTGGCACCGATCGGCGAAGGCCGTGCGCCTGATCTGGCGGCTGGTATCGAACTGCTGGAAATGCCAGTCGCCGGTGCGGACATCGGCTGGGAAGTCCGCGCCCCAGTTCACGCCCTTCTCCATCACGAAGTACTCGGCAAGCTGGCGGGCCCTCCAGATGCCCAGGACGAGCTGGGTGCCCAGCGGGAGCGGCTTGCCGGCTTTGGCAAGCGCCAAGGTCTCGGGAAGGGCGAACGCCTCCTCCTTGTTTAAGCCCCGATCGTACGTCGCGTAGAGCACGTACCTGTCGAAGTCCTTCGGGAAGGTCGCCCGATTGGTCTGGGCGCCCGCCGGCGCGATCGAGAACATCAGGACCGCGATCGCGGCCAAGGCCAGGCGGTGGATCGTCATGCCGTTTCGCGTCCCGTGGCGACGACGCGATGGCCGGCCGCGAGGGCCTTGCGTGCGATGTTGATGCCCAGGCCGCGGCCGGCGCCGGTGACGAACCAAACCTTGGTCATGGCCCCTCCTTCCGATCAGACCGAGTAGTCGATCGAGAGCATGTGGTCCTTGCCCATGCGGTCGCCATAGACCGGGAACCGCGTCAGCGAGGTGTCGATGGCTAAGACGTCTGCGGCGTTGAGCTGCAGGCGGGTGGCACCGAGGTTCTCGACGAGGTGGGTCTCGCTGCGGGTACCCGGGATCGGGACGATGTTGGGGCTCTTCGCCATGAGCCAGGCGAGCGCGACCTGGGACGGCGTCGCCCCTTTCTTCGCGGCGTAGTCCTTCAGCCATTCGACGATCGGCATATTGAGCGGCATGAACTCCTTCGAGAACCGCGGGAAGCCGGCGCGGAAGTCGTTCTTCTCGTCGTACTTGGTCGACGGGTCGTACTTGCCCGTCAGGAAGCCCATCGCCACCGGCGACCACGGCACAAGGCCGATGCCCAGCTCGTTGCAGGTGTCGAGGATGCCGTTCAGCTCGACGTTGCGGGTCCACATCGAATACTCGTTCTGGACGGCCGTCACCGGCTGCACGGCATGGGCCCGGCGAATGGTCCTCGCGCTCGGCTCCGACAGGCCGAAATGCAGGACCTTGCCCTGCTTGATCAGGTCCTTGACGGCGCCGGCGACGTCCTCGATCGGCACGGCGGGGTCGACGCGGTGCTGGTAGTAGAGATCGATGTGGTCGGTCCGCAGGCGCTTCAGGGACTCTTCGACAACGCGCTTGATGCGCTCGGGCCGGCTGTCCAGGGCGACGGTGCCGTCGATCGCGAAGCCGAACTTGGTGGCGATCCTGACCTTGTCGCGGAACGGCTGGAGCGCCTCGCCGACGAGTTCCTCGTTGATGTAGGGGCCGTAGACCTCGGCGGTGTCGAAGAAGGTCACCCCGTTCTCGAAGGCGGCGCGGATGGTCTTGATGCCTTGGTCCTTGGCGACGGGGCCGTTGTAGTTGCCGCTCTGGTTCATGCAGCCGAAGCCGAGCTCCGAGACTTCCAGGTTGCCGAGCTTGCGGGTTTTCATGGTCGTGCCTTTCGTTGCGGCTCGTTGCCCGTGGGCAGTGCCGGCGCCCCAAAGCGGTGCGAGAGCGGTGGCGGCGCCGAGAAGGGCCGTCGATTTCAGGAATTCGCGCCTGCCACGAATGTCGGCGGTGGGTGTCGCGACGGACGCGTCGGTCATGGCCATTCCTTCCGATGGAGGCTGCCATTGGGGTGCCCAAGGGCCAGCGCTGTTCCGATGTCTCGAACATACGCGCTGTCACTCCCAGCGATTAGCCGCTATGGAGTGCATGAACTTAGAAGCAGGCGCACTGAATGAAACGCGAGGACCTGGCCGATCTGTCGGCGTTCCTGGCCGTGGCCGAGGCCGGCAGCTTCACGCTGGCGGCGTCGAGGCTCGGCATGTCGCAATCCGCCCTGAGCCAGATCGTGCGGCGACTCGAGGGCCGGCTGGGACTGCAACTGCTGCGTCGCACGACCCGAAGCGTCTCGCCGACCGATGCGGGCGAGCGGCTGCTGGAGACGCTGATCCCGGCCTTGAGCAGTCTGGACGCGAGCTTGGCCGCCCTGAGCGAGATGCGGGAGAAGCCTGCGGGTACGATCCGCATCACCTCGGTCGAGCATGCGACCGACACCATCATCTATCCGGTGCTGAAGACGTTCCTGCCGAAATACCCGGACGTCAGCGTGGAGATCGTCTCCGATTACGGCCTGGTCGACATCGTGGCCGAGCGGCTCGATGCTGGCGTCCGACTCGGCGAGCACGTCGACAAGGACATGATCGCCGTCCGCATCGCGCCGGACCTGCATATGACGATGGTCGGCTCGCCCGCCTATTTCGCCGACCGGCCGCCGCCGATGGTCCCTCAGGACCTGGTGCGTCACCGATGCCTGAACCTACGCCTCTCGCCGTCGCGGGGGCACTTCGTCTGGGACTTCAAGAAGGACGGACGCGAGCTCAAGGTTCGCGCCGACGGGCCGCTGGCGTTCAACACGATCGAGTTGATCGAGAAGGCCGCGTTGGATGGTTTCGGGTTGGGATTCCTGCCGCGTGATAAGGTGCGGGAGCACATGAAATCCGGGCGCCTCGTCAGCGTGCTGGAGGACTGGTGCCCAACCTATCCAGGCTATCACCTCTACTATCCCAGCCGACGTCAGCCTACGCCGGCCTTTGCCTTGCTGGTGGATGCGTTGCGCGTCAAACGGTGAAACAGCGAAATCGCCTCGGGCGCAGTCACATGTTCTGCGTCTGCTTTGTGGCAGTGACGTCATGTCAACTCTTGGCGCTCGGCCGCCGATATCGTTCGATGATGCGCTCCGGAGTGGCCTAAGGTTGTCCGCAGCTTTGGCTCAAGCCATCAGTCTGGTCACTGCCGCCTCCCAGCCATCTAATCCGCGCGCTCGACCCGCATCGAGATAGAGCCGGGTCGGTCGAAGATCGAAGCTCCGCCATTCACTTCGCCGAGGATGACGATACCGGGCTGAGGGACCTGGCCATCACGGTAGTAGACGACGAAGTGGTCCGGGCCCCAAAGCCCGATCGTCCCGTTCTTGAAGGCGCGCTGCCGCGCTGCGGCGGGCAGACCCGACGGCAGGCTTCCCGTTTTTTCCTGACGAAGGTGGTCCGTCATCGGAATGGTCAGGGGCAGCATGCCAAGCAGCGCCTTGGTCGTGGCGTTATCGGCGAGCTCCGCCGTAACGGAACCCCACTCCGACGAGATCTTGATGCGTTCCTGAGCCATGGCTGTTCCGATCGTTGCGAGGAGTATGGCGCCGGCGATCCGAATGGCTTTGAGCGGCATTGTCCGATCCTCCGTAGGACTGTCGTTCACCGAGCTCCCGCCGGTCCAGCGGCGGGAGCTCGGCCTGCGAGCCTTTGGCCGACACCCGAGGGCGGCGGCCCCATCGCCTCGTGTCCGGTCGAGATCAGGCGACGAGATGCCGGCCGAAGAAGCTGGCCAACTTGTCGAACGGGATCACGTCGACCTTGTCGTAGAGATCGACGTGGCTGGCGCCCGGGATGATCAGGAGCTCCTTCGGCTCCGCGGCGGCCGCATAGGCGGTCTCGCTGAAATAACGCGAGTGAGCCTTTTCGCCGTGGATCAGCAGGACCGGGCGCGGCGAGATCTCCTTGATGTAGCTCAAGAGCGGCATGTTCATGAACGACAGCGGCGTGGTCCGGGTCCAGGAATTGCCGGAATTGACGGCGCGCGCATGGTAGCCGCGCGGCGTCCTGTAATAGTCATGATAGTCGACCAGGAACTGCGCCTCGCCGCCTTTCAGGTCGTTGTAGGGCGGCTGATAGGCTGGGGCTCCGTTCGCGGCGTCGTCCCAGCGCTGCCGGCTCAGTTGCTCCAGCGTTTGCGTGCGCTGTTCGAGCGTTACGCTGTCGTTGTAGCCCTTCGACATCACCCGGGTCATGTCATACATCGTGCTGGCGACGACGGCCTTGACCCGCTTGTCCACGGCGACGGCGTTCAGGGCCATGCCGCCCCAACCGCAGATGCCGATGACGCCGATCCGCTCGCGATCGACGGACGGGTGCAGACCGAGATAATCGACGGCTGCGCTGAAATCCTCGGTGTTGATATCCGGCGAGGCGACATTGCGGGGCTCGCCGCCGCTTTCACCGGTGAAGGCCGCGTCGAAAGCCAGCGCCGCGAACCCGCGCTCCGCCATCGTCTGCGCGTAGAGGCCAGACGACTGCTCCTTCACCGCTCCGAACGGCCCGCCCACGGCCAGCGCCGCCAGCCGCCGATCGGCGCGGTCCTTGGGCAGATACAGATCGCCCGCCAGGGTGATGCCGTAGCGATTCCTGAAGGTGATCTTCCGGTGATCGACCTTGTCGCTCCTCGGGAAGGTCTTGTCCCAGTCCGCTGTCATGCCTTGAGCCTTTGCATTGGAGAGGTGGAAGAGGGGGGCGGCTGCCAAGGTGGCCACACCCGCACCGGTCAGCTTCATCAAGCCGCGACGGTCCAGTCGTGCGGACGACGCGGCGGCTGTGTTGTTGGAATCCATCGATATCTCCCCGTTCTCTGTGTCTATTCGGGCTTCAGCAGACGTTTTCCATTGCCGATCAGCGCGATACCGATGGCGGCCAGGACGACGCTCCCCGTGAAGGTCGCGACGATCGACAGGCCATCGAGCAGCATCCCGCCGACCACGGCGCCGAGCAGGATGGAGGCCTGGATCGCGGCCACCATCAGGCTTCCGGCGGCCTCCGGCGCATCGTCGACGTTCTGCGACATCCAGGTCATCCAGATCACCGACATGGCGGTGTTCATCGCGCCCCAGACAGCCAGGAAGAGGCCCACCGCGGCGACCGAGCCGCCGAGCAGCAGGAGGCCGAGCGTGCAGCCGCCCATCAGCAGCGCGGGCAATTTCAGGAGAGGCGCGACGCTGCCATGCAGGAAGTGGCCGGAGGCCCAGGTTCCGACGAATCCGGCGCAGCCGAGCACGAGCAACAGGGCAGAGAGCGTCGTCACGTCCGCACCCGTCACCTGCTCCAGGAACGGGCGCAGATAGGTGAACATCGTGAAGGCCGAGCCCCAGGACAGCATCGACGCGACGAGGCCGCGCAGGAAATACGGGCGCTTCAGCAGGCCGACCATGGTCCGGAAATCCTGCCGCTGGCGCGCGGGCAGCGACGGCAGGGCGATCACATGCCAAACGAGGTTGACGGCGACGATCGGCGTCAGTGCCCAGAACACCGCGCGCCAGCCGAACAGGCCGCCGAGATAGCTGCCGACAGGCGCGGCGAAGGCGGCTGCGATAGCCTGGCCGCCATACATCAGGGCCAGCGCGCGGGGCACCTCGCTCTCGGGGACCAGCCGCATGATGACGGCGGTCGCCAGCGCCCAGAAGCCACCGATACAGATGCCGAGCAGGGCGCGGCCGAGCATCAGCACCGTGAAATTCGGAGCGGCCGCGACCAGCACCAGCGAGACCAGCATGAAGGCCGTCATCGCGACCAGGACCCACTTGCGGTTCAGCGTCCCAGCGGCCGTGGTGATGACCATGCTCGCCGCCACCGCGAAGAGGCCGCTGATCGAGATCGCCTGGCCGGTCTGTCCCTCGGTCGCGCGCAACCCCTCGGCCATCGGCGTCAGTAAGCTCACCGGCAAGAATTCCGAGGCGATCAGCATCGCCACGCAAAGCGCCATCGAGAAGACGGCGCCCCAAGCGGCGGTCGGCTTGGTTCCTTCCTCCGATACGGCGGTAACCGCCATGTTGGGTCGCTCCTGCATCTGTTGATGCGGTGCAAAATAGCGGTTCAGCCTCGGAACGATTACCCGCCGAAATTGGAATGCACTGATCGATGTGATCGATTAATCTCGGCGGGCAGATGCCGAGGGATCTCATGGACAAGACCGATCTCAACCAGCTCCGGTGGTTTCAGATCGTGGCGGAGGAGCACAGCTTTACCCGGGCCGCGGCAAAGATCGGCGTCGCGCAATCGACCCTCAGCTACGCGATCAAGCAGCTCGAAGAACGCATGGGCGTTCGCCTTCTCTCCCGCACCACGCGCAATGTCGCGACCACGACCGCGGGGGAGCGGTTGCTCCAGACGATTACGCCGCGGATCGCAGAGATCGAGGACGAGATCGCGGCGCTGACGGCGTTGCGCGACAAGCCCTCGGGCTCGGTCAGGCTGACGCTATCTGATCATGCGCTCGAAAGCGTCGTCTGGCCGAAGCTGAAGCCGATCCTCCGCGACTATCCCGACATCCATGTCGAACTGATCCTCGACAGCACCTTCCGCAACATCGTCGAGGAGGGCTTCGACGCCGGCGTCCGGCTGGGCGAGAGCGTCGAGAAGGATATGATCGCGGTCCGCATCGGCCCGGATTGGCGGCTGGTCGCGGTCGCCTCGCCTGAATATCTCGCTGCGCATGGCGTGCCGGCGCATCCGCAGGATCTGGTCCGGCATGTCTGCATTAACATGCGCCACGAGACCGCAGGCGGGCTCTATGCCTGGGAATTCGAGAAGGACGGGCAGGAGTTGCGCGTCCGGGTGCCCGGCCAGCTCACCTTCAACAATTCCTACGCCATGATCGATGCGGCGGTGAACGGTTATGGCATCGCCTATGTCCCCAACGACATCGTGGAACGGCAGATCGCATCGGGCGAGCTGGCCCAGGTGCTGGACGACTGGTCGCCCTTCTTCGACGGATATTTCCTTTACTATCCCAGCCGCCGCCAGAACCTTCCCGCCTTCAAGGTCGTTGTCGACGCTTTGCGCTACCGAAGCCAGGCAGGATCAGGACGGTCTTCTGGCCTGGGCTGAAAGTCCGCTTTCCGGCAGGCCTCGAATGTCCGGAGTTGGCGCGACGCGGCGGTCGACCTCGGCACATGTCGCTCAATTTCATCGCTATTGTTGCATAGATCGGCTCCTCAAGTGTGAGCCCAATGCAGGAGCAAATGTGACCGAGCGATTTGAACGGCACCGCCAACCCTGGACCTCTGAGGAGCTCCAGAAGCTGAAATTGCTCGCTAGAAAGGGCATGGCCTTGAAGGCGATTGCGAAAGCGATGACTCGTAGCGAAGAATCAATCAAGGACCGCGCGAAACTCGACGGCATCGGTATCGCCAAACTTCGCTAGACTTGGAGTTCAAGAGCCGGCATCTCGCACCAGAACCGCTCGCGTCCGCTCTCGGGAGAAGCGCGATGTCAGGTTGTGGCACAACGCTGCCTTGGCCACTGGCTTAGGCTGCTTGTGTCGATCCGGAAAGGGAAGTTGGGTCAGGCAGCGCATCCTTGCCGAGGAGCAGGCTATGGCTCAGTGGTCGGCCAAACATATAGGCGACGTGAAACGACATAGTTGTCACTAGCCCGGTGATATAGGTTGCGGCCTCCTTTCCAATGGATCGAGATCATCGTGTCGCCAGCTCTCCGAAACAATGTCCGGGTGTTTGGCTCGGGCGAACGCGTCATGATGTTCGCCCACGGTTATGGCTGTGATCAGACGATGTGGCGGTATGTCGTGCCGCATTTCCAAGATCGCTTCAGGATCGTCCTTTTCGACCATGTCGGCGCCGGCGCTTCGCACATCTTCGCCTACAGCCCTACAAAATACAGCACGCTCGACGGGTATGCGCAGGACCTGGTCGAGATTGCAGAAGACCTCGACCTGTCCGACGTCATTCTCGTGGGCCACTCAGTGAGCGCCATGATAGGCGCCCTGGCCTGCATCAAGGCGCCAACGCGCTTTGGGAAGCTGGTGATGGTGGGCCCATCACCGCGCTATATCGACGACGACGCCTATCGCGGTGGGTTCTCAGAGACGTAGATCGCTGAGCTTCTGGATTTCTTGTTGATCAACTATCAGGGCTGGGCGGTCGCCACGGCCCCAGTGATCATGGGCAACCCCGATCGACCAGAACTCGGCATAGAGCTGACAGACAGTTTTTGTCGTGCAGACCCCGATATCGCCAAGGATTTTGCGCGCGTGACCTTCATGTCGGATAACCGAGAAGATCTTCCGCGCGTCGCGGTTCCGACACTGGTGCTTCAATGCAGCGAGGACATCATCGCCCCGATCGAAGTGGGCGAGTATGTGCGAGACCATATCCCCAACAGCCAATTCGTGCTGCTGGAGGCTACCGGCCATTGCCCGAACTTGAGCGCGCCCGACGAGGTTGTCAGGGCGATCCGCGCCTTTGTCTGACATGACCGCCTTGGACCCTCGGCGCGACCAGCTCAAGGACTTCTTCGACAACGCACCTTGCGGATATCTCTCCATAGCCTCGACCGGCGAGATTGTGCTGGCCAACCGCACGCTCGCTACGTGGCTGGGGCACGACGCGGCGGCGCTCAGCGGCAAGCGTCTTTACGATGTCCTCCCCTTCACTGGCAGGGTCTATTGGGAAACCCACCTGCGCCCGCTGCTGAAGATTCAGGGTAATATCGACGGCGTTGCGCTCGATTTCTTGAGCGCCGCAGGAGAGACGATTCCCTGTTTCGCCAGCGCAGTTGAATCTGCTGGCGACGCCCCCACCGTCAAGCTCGCGATCTTTAAGGCGGCCGAACGCAGACAGTTCGAGCAATCCCTCTTGAAAGCGCGAGCTGCCGCTCAAGAAAATCTGCGCTCTGAGCGGGCCACCGCTGAACTTCGTGAGCAATTCATTGCCGTGCTCGGACACGATCTGCGCAATCCCCTCGCGGGGTTTGCCGGAGGTGTGCGTCTTCTCGCGCGCGAAAATCTGAGTGAAAAAGGGGCAAAGATCCCGCCCCTTCTGATGGGCAGCATCGCGCGCATGTCCGAGCTGATCGACAATGTCATGGATTTTGCAAAAGCTCGGCTTGGCGACGGCATCACACTCGATCGCAACGCAGCCGAGCCTCTTACCCCGGCGTTGCAGCAGGTCGTTGACGAGCTAACGTCGACGTATCCGGATCGACGGATTGAGCTTCAATTCGCCATCGCTGAACCAGTTTATTGCGACCGCGCCCGCATCGCTCAGCTCGTCTCAAACCTGCTTGGCAACGCGATTGCGCATGGAGCGGTAGACCAGCCGATCCGGATGCGCGCTCAAACGGCCGAGGGGTTTTTGCACGTATCCATTGCCAACAGCGGCGATCCCATTCCGCCCGAAGCGATGGCCAAACTGTTTCAACCGTTCTTCCGCGGCGAGGTGCGCGCCAACCTACAGGGGTTGGGCTTGGGCCTGCACATCGCTTCGGAAATCGCCAAGGCGCATGGGGGCACGATAGTTGTCGATTCCTCTGAACTCGAAACACAGTTCACATTCCGAATGCCCCTTGGCTGAGGGCGACGTCCGTTTGATCTCGACCGCTGGCTCGATCGGAACATCCCGCAGAGGCCCTCGTTTTCTTGCCGCGTGACCATTTTGGCGCGCTTGGCGGGAGAGTTCCTATGAACGGCATCATCTATATCGTCGGCCTTGTCGTGGTCGTTCTGGCCATCTTGTCCTTCCTCGGCCTCCGCTAGGAGTTGATGTCATGACAATGGACACAACGGATGTGGTTGTCGTAGCCCCAAGCACCGGCAACAGCTCGTCTTATCTCGACTGGAGTCCGATCATCGGCGGCGCGGTGATCGCCGCCGCCATCACCACGATCATGGCGGCATTCGGTTCTGCCATCGGGCTTTCGATGGTCTCCGCCGACACCTCTCGCTCCTCCGGTCTGACCGCATTAGCGATCGCGGGCGGGATCTGGGCGCTCTGGGTGACGATTTCTGCCTGCGCTGCTGGTGGATATTTGGCTGGACGGATGCGCCGGCCAACCCTCGATGCCACTGATCATGAACGTCATGTGCGCGATGGCGCGCACGGACTAGTCGTCTGGGCAGCTGGTGCCTTGCTTGTTGCGATGCTCACGAGTTCGGTGCTGACCGGGGCTGCCAAAACCGCTGCGGCAGGGGTCACTGCAGCCGCGACGGGCGCGGGTGCGCTGATCAGCCAACAGGCCGACCCCCTCGGCTCAGCACTCGACTCGGTGATGCGTTCCACCGGTAGCGAACCCGTGTCGGCGGGAGAGCGCGAGGAGGCTTCACGAATCTTAAGTCGCAGCTTGGCGAGCGGTGCCCTCGATCCGGCTGACCGCACCTACATCGCAAACCGCCTCGCGGCGCGCGCAAACGTCTCTCAACAAGACGCCGAGAAGCGCATCGACGATGCGTATGCGAAACTGAACCAGGCGAAGGAAACTGCGAAGCAGGCTGCCGAACGCGCGCGCAGGATGGGCGTCATAACCGCATTCCTGACCGCGGCCGCGCTGTTGGCTGGCGCCGCAGCAGCTTGGTTTGCGGCTGTACTGGGCGGGAAGCATCGCGATGAAGAGATCGATCTCACCGCATTGTTTGGATCCCGCTAGTCTCCAGAATCTATCGTCGCTCAGTCGTGTTGTCGGCGCCGCGTTAGATTGCGGCGCCGACTGGCTAACTCGGATCGAAGCCGAGCGAGAGGTAGGCAATTTTGTCCCCCGTGCAGCTCATCACTCTTCGATTGGGACGACAGCTCCTATGACATCGAAATCACGCTTAGGGCCTCGGACAACCTGCCGAGTGCGCCCGCACCGGGTCACGAATTATGAAGCATCCGTCGCGAGCCTTGGCCGGGACACCAAAGGAGTGCCGAGCAGCGCGCGCGTGATCGCTACGATTCCAGCGCCTTGATTTCCGCTAGATGGACCGCCGTTATCCTCTTACCCCTGATGGTCGCTATTTCCTTGTCGCTGGACGGCTCTGGCGAGCCACTGATCCGTCGATCCCCGAAGCGCGCAGGCAGGATTTGGTACGGGATTTGATGGGAGCCAGGCGGGCGGTGAAGAATGCGAAGCGTGGAGATGGCGATCTCGAACCTGCTCGAGTGGCCGTATCCGCGGCCAAGATTGAGTTGGGCGAGCGAGGACCGGTCTGGTGGTGCGACGGGGCGCCCGATTTCAATCGCCACTTTGCCAAGGTCACCCCTTATGCCGAGTGGGCGGCAGCTCAGGTAGGTAAATGTCTTTGAGCCGCCAAAATATGCTGCTGGTCGGAAGTGGCCGACTTGGACCCCTCAACAGAGACAGGGCCAACGCACGCGCGGACCGGACCGGAAATTAGCTCATTCGGCGGCCTTCCCGTGATGGTTGCCGTCGATCTCCGCCAATGGGGCTACAGCCGGACCGTTGAGCACGCTGCCATCGGGAGCAAAATGCGAGCCATGGCAGGGGCAGTCCCAGCAGGTCTCCAGGCTGTTCCATTGCAGATGGCAGCCAAGATGCGTGCATACCGCCGAGCGCTGATAAAGGGTGCCATCTTCCGAGCGGTACGCTGCGATTTTGGTGAGGCCATCGCGAATGATCGCGCCTTGGCCTGGCTCCAACTCGTCGACCGAGCCGAGCTCGCCCGGTGCTAGATATTGAGCCATGTTGGCGAGCGCGGTGCTGTTCTCGGTCACGAAGGCTGCGGCGGCCTTGAATGGCTTGCGCACCGGATCATAGACAGCCGCAAAAGCGTTATCTTTGCCCTCGATGAGATCGGGAATAATTAGGCTGGCGACCACGCCATGGGTGATGCCTTGGCCTGAATCGCCGGTCGTCACATAGGTGCGCGCCCTCTTCGATTCGCGGCCGATGAAGGCTCCATAGTCGAGCGTGTCCATCACCTGGCCCGACCAGCGGTAAAGTTCAGAGCCGAGATCGGGGATAAGCGTTTTGATCCAGGATTCGATGGCTGCAAAACGTTTTGGCGCATCATCAACTTCGCCGGTCTTATGGTCTTCACCGCCGACGATGAGCACATCCTTGCCGTTCGCACCGGCGGTCAAGCGGACATAGTGGTAGGGGTCTTCCGTATCCCAATAAAGAGCATCGGCCAGCGCGCCACGTTCGATCTCGAAGCCCATGGCATAGGTACGATACGGCGCCTGTTTGGTGTGCAAGGCGAAAACATCGTGGATTGGCGAGTTCGTGGCGACCACGACGTCGGCAGCATCGACCGTGAGTCCGGAAGCCAGCCTGATTTGAACGCCATTCTGATCTTCGGATATCTTCTCCACCGCCGAGAAGGGATGCAGACTGACGCCCTTGTCCTCCAGCGCTTTGGCGATCCCTTGTAGATATTTGAGCGGATGAAAGGTGGCCTGGTCGGGATAGCGCAGGTAGGGCCTGTCCTCCAGCGTTTGTAGGGGAAGCCCATTGCCGCGCTCGACCGCAACGCCAATGTGGCCGGCGGCCGAAACCTCATCATCCAACACGGATTTCTCGCTCTTCGGATCCAAGAAGAGGATGCCGTCCAGCCGACGAAACTCGCATTCGATGCCGAGCTGCGCCTGAATGGCCTCGATGCGGTCGACGGCCGCTGTTTGGCTGACTTGGAAGTCCCGGGCGAGTTCCAGGCCGCGCATTGAAAGCAGCGCGGACAACGAGTCATCGCAAACCGGCGCGAGATGGGCCGTCGTCCTTGCCGTCATTCCCCCCGCAATCGGCCCGCGATCGAGCACAGTGACAGAGTGTCCTCGCAGCGCGAGCTCAAACGCTATCGATAGTCCCGCAATGCCAGCGCCTACCACGGCGACGTCTGTATGGGAGTTTTCGGAAAGCGGCGTGGCGTCGGGCGCAACGTCGACATCCATCCAGACCGATTGGCTGTGCTCACGCATCGCGTTCATTGGACATTCCCATGTTGAGCCTCCAACGCTCTCGCGCTCTATCAGTTCGAGGGATTCTAAATCATCCGGGATGAATTTGGGGGCGCGGCATCACCGCGATCTCCAAACGTCGAACCTGAAGGCGCAACGTCGGACACCTCGCTGGGCTGAGAGCCATGGAACGAAGGGCGTAGCGGGCGGTTCCGATCCTAACGCGAAATGTGCCCGAGCCCTCGGCGAGGCACATCCGACCGGGGAGATCGCAATGCTGATCCAATCACATACTGAATACGCGGCGACAGCCAAGCGCGCCAACGCCCTTAGCGATGCCCCGGAAGGTTCATCCGCGGCAGAAGAACTGAAGAACTTGGTCGCGGCGCTTCGCCAATGGGACGAGGATCACGCTCGCGAAAACACGCATGGACCAGAGGCCAATCTCGTACCAGGGACAAACCGCAGCCCCGACGACCTTCCGGTCGCGGGTTTGCCGGGAAATCTCGGCAAACTGCATCTCGACGAATGAGCAAGGCCAGATGGTGATCAGCTTTCGCGAGGGCATTCTCGCGCCGATCTGGGCGAACCTACCTAGCTGATAATTCACCATTTATGGGAACATCTGGAGCAGCCTGCCGTTCTGATTAGCAGCCTCACGGCGCCTTCAAAAATGGGGATAATCATGAAACGTGCGCTTCTCACGATGGTTCTGTGCGCCCTGATTCCGGTCGGGGGCATCGCACAGACAAGCACTACTTCGCCGACGCCGGCGCCGAATGCGCCCGCCGATGCGAACGCTCCGCTTCCTGGCGCGAATAGCTTCACCGAGGGGCAGGCCAAGAGCCGCCTGGAGGCGAACGGCTACACCAACGTCGGCGAGCTCAAGAAGGACGACAACGGTGTCTGGAAGGGCACCGCTACACATTCGGGCGCGCAGGTGACTGTCTCAGTCGACTACCGCGGCAACATCACCCGCAATTGAAGAGGAGAGTCAAATGACCCGCACAATCACCCGCGCCTATGACGACTATGCGTCCGCCCAGGGCGTCGTGAACCAGCTCGAGGCCGCTGGCGTCGCAAGCTCAGAAATCAGCCTGTTGGGACGTCAGGAAAATGCCGACGACGACAGTAACGCCGGCGAAGGCGCGGGCATCGGCGCCGCGGTCGGTGGCGCCGCCGGTTTGCTCGCCGGTTTGGGCCTCCTTGCCATCCCTGGAGTTGGGCCGGTGGTCGCCGCCGGTTGGCTGGCTTCGACGCTGGCTGGAGCGGCGGCTGGCGGCGCGACGGGTGGGATCATCGGTGCGATGACCAGCGCCGGAGAGGACGAGGACAGCGCGCACTACTATGCCGAGACCGTTCGCAGAGGCGGCTCTGTCGTTTCTGTCCGGGCTGAAGATAGCCGGGCGGCGGAAGTCGAAGCCATCATGGACGGTGCAACTCCGATCGACCGTGAGGCTCGTCTAGCAGAATACCGGCAGAGCGGGTGGAGCCGCTTCGATGAGACTGCCGCGCCGTACAGATACGGTGCCGTTTGAGCTAACTCCAAGATCGGCGCTCCCCACAGCGCCGTGCCTCTCGCCGGTGGCTACCCCACCGGCCCTTCAGCTCCATCGGCGAGAGGCCGAGATTTATGCGTTCCGGCTTTCGCGAACGCCATCTTCAACCCGTCGGACTCTGTGCCCCGAAAATAATAAAGGCACCAACCTGACCAGACGTATGTCCGGCAGCTTCATGTGCATTTCATTTAGATAAGCCGCAACTATCGTAAGGGAGGCGCGTTGAATTCTAATCCATCAAAGAGTTTGCTCATGCCCCTAGTTGTCCTTGTTGTTGAAGACGATGCAATTGTCCGCATGGATACCGCCTCAATTATTGAGGAGGCCGGCTTCGAGGCGATCCAAGCTGGAAATGCCGATGAAGCGATCGTCCTCCTGGAGGCCCGGGCAGATATCAAAGTTGTCTTCACCGACATTGAGATGCCTGGGTCCATGAACGGTTTGAAGCTTGCGTTCGCAGTGCGAGACCGATGGCCGCCGATACTGATTATCATCGCGTCGGGTCGCATCAGGCCTGATCCACATGAGATGCCCGCCGCCGTTACGTTTTTGCGCAAGCCGTACAGTGCGACCGCCGTTCTTGAGGCTGTTCGGCATGCCGCCTAGGCCGCCAGTTTCGACGTCTTCATCTTGAGGGTAACGATGACACCCTCGGCTGACCAGTTATAGCTAATCGACCCGCCGAGCTGGCCCGAGATGCTGCGCACGACCAGGCGGCTGCCATAGCCACCTGCACCGTTAATGGGTTCGACGCTGGGGCCTCCGCGCTCGACCCAGACGATCTTCACGTCCTCGTCGTCGAGGCTGCCAGAGACATCAAGCGTTCCAACGTCGGCAGAGAGCGCACCATATTTCAGCGAGTTCGTCGCAAGTTCATGGATGATAAGAGCTAGCGTCGTTGCGGCCAACTCGCCGACACCCATACGCGGAACGGCTACGCGGATTCTGCCGCTAAAGGCGCCGGTATCTTCATAGGGGGAGAGTAGGATCGAGAGGAGGTCGCCAAGTAACGCCGCCTGGCCTTGATGGCCGGGAAGAGGCCGCACCAAATCGTGGGCCCGTCCAAGAGCCGCCAGACGGCCCGTCAGCTCGATGGCCATCTCCTTGGCCGTCGTGGTCGAGCGGGACGAGATCTGAGTTAGTCCCGACGCGATAGCGAGCAAGTTTTTGACGCGATGGCTCATCTCCCCGGCAAGAAGTTCGTGGCCTTCCTCAGCCTGCTTGCGCCCGGTTACATCAAGGAAGATGCCGTAAGCCAAACGATCGTGCAGCCCCGAGTCATCACCGATCCCGCGGGCTGAAATCCAGCGGATCTCGTCGCCGATCATAATGCGGAAGTCGATCTCGTAGGCACCGACGATGGCTCGGGTCGCCGTGAAGGCCGCCCTGACCCTATCCCGATCCGCAGGGTGGATACGGGCGGACAGGTCTTCAAATTTGACGTCGTCGCTTTGGTGTACGGCCCACAGCTGGAAGCCCCGCTCATCCATGGCGAACGCGTCGGTTTCGACGTTCCAAGACCACAACGCAACGCCCGCGGCGCTGATCGCGCGGCGCAGACTTGTTGCGCTCCAGGCGCTTGGGTTCGATTCGGGCATCGGCGCACTCGGGCGAGATCAAAGCGGCGGCAAATGCCATCCACTATAGAACAAGGTGGATTTTAACCTAGGCACTCGGGAGATGGTCGCATCGGGTAAGCGTTCGGCCTGTCGTTTCGATCTCGAACAAGCAATCGTCGATGAAGCGAACCGGCGTCCCGTCCTCTAGCTCATAGTCGGTTATGCTCAGATTTGGGAACGGCCGATAGACGATGACTGTGTACTCGGTACCGCCTTCATCCTGGCAGTACTCACGGTAAAGCTCGCGGCAGGCGGAGCTCGCGCCGCTTGGGATCTTGGGGTTCATCAACGGCCTCGTCCTTGCACATGCATCTCCAACGCAAACGTCCCCAGCTTGCCATCTGCGACCGCTCAGTCCTTTTTGGTGGGCCGCCCAGGGTCGAGGGCGCTGGAAGATTCTGAAGGCTTCCGCTCGCCTTTGGAGCTGCGCGGCTTCGGTCCATCCTTGTTAACCGGCTCGCTAGCTGTCGGTGTCCCGGATCCGGGGCGCGGCCGGCTATCCGAGGCCCTACGCGGCTGGCCGACCGTATCGTCGTGCTCTGGCTTGCGACTGCTCATGGCATCCTCCCTTGTTGCCCTGTCTCCCTGAGCCCGCGGGTTTAATGCCGGCCGCACGGGAAGGTTCCTAACCCTGTTGGGTATGTCGCGTTCTGGGCGGAACACAGTGGCGCGCGAAAGGTTGCGCTCAGACAGCCAACTAGAGAAACCATCATGCCCAGCACCCCAGAAGTCGGCTTCGGCGGACGGGCCATTCTGAACTCCGATGATTGCCTCGCCGCAGAGGCCCGGATCGCCAAGCTGGCTGTCGCGCCCGAAGGCTCGGACGAGGAGGCCGAGAGAGTCGGCCTGATCGATGCCGTCAACGCCTATCGGCTGAAGCAGGATTCTCCCGCAACGGCAGCCATGACCAATCCAATCAGCTCGCTGGAGCAGTATGAGGCGGCGACGCAAAGAGTGGCGGATCTCACCAATTACGCCGAGGGTACGCCGCAGGCTGACGAGCTCGGTAGATTAGTTGCCGATATCCGAGCCTGGGAGGAAGCAAAGCAGGACAACGCGCCGCAGCAGCAATGAGAACTGCTTCTCCAGCTTGCTACGACTTCGACAATCGCCGCACGTTGGTGGCCTGCTGCCGGTTTCGTGGACACCGAGATTGGGTGTTTCATGAAACCGGAGGTGGCGTATGCGGCGACGACAGTTTGGGCGTGAGTTCAAGATCGAGGCGGTTCGCCTGATCAAGGATCGCGGAGTGAGTGTGGCGCAGGCGTCTCGGGACCTGGATGTCCATGAGAACCAGTTGCGCAAATGGGTGAAGCTCTTTTCTGCCGATCCAGCGCAAGCCTTTCCCGGCCACGGCCAGATGAAGCGGGAGCAGCTTGAGATTGAGAAGCTGCGGCGCGAGGTGGCCAAGCTCAAGGCGGAGCGCGATATCCTAAAAAAGGCCGCAGCCTACTTCGCGAAGGACGTGACATGAGGTTCACGTTCATTGCGAAGCACCGGGGGATCTGGCCGGTGGCGTGGCTTTGCGAAGCGCTGGATGTGTCGCGCTCGGGCTTCCATGCCTGGCTCAACCGGTCACCGAGCCGTCGAGCACGCGACGACGAGGAGATCGGCAACAGGGTCCGGGCAAGCTTCCTTGGTTCGGATCGGACCTATGGTGCCAGGCGTGTCTGGCGGGACGTGCTGGCGGAAGGCATCGATTGCGGCCTGCATCGCATCGAGAGGCTGATGCGTGCCCAGGCTTTGCGTGCCAGGCCGCGTCGGCGCAGCTTGCCCAAGGACGGTGGCCAGCGATCGGCCATCGCGCCGAATACGCTCGGCCGGGAGTTCCATGCCGAGCGTCCGAACCAGCGCTGGATCGCCGACTTCACCTATATCTGGACCGCAGAGGGCTGGCTGTACGTTGCCGCCGTCATCGACCTCTTCTCCCGCCGTGTGGTGGGCTGGTCGATGAAGCCCGAAATGACCGCAGGGCTCGTGACCGATGCACTGATGATGGCGATCTGGCGTCGGGGAAGGCCTGATGCCCTGCTGCACCATTCGGACCAGGGCAGTCAGTATGCCAGCGAGCAGTTCCAGAAGCTCATGACCGACAACGGCGTCACCTGCTCGATGAGCCGCTCTGGCAATGTCTGGGACAATGCCGCGATGGAGAGCTTCTTCTCGTCGCTGAAGACCGAGCGGATCAGAGGCAGGGTATACCGGACACGCGACGATGCTCGCGCCGACGTGTTCGATTACATCGAGCGGTTCTACAACGCCGTTCGCAGGCACTCGACCATCGGCTACATCAGCCCGGTCGAGTTCGAAAAGAAGGTGGGATTAGCCTAACCGACTGTCCACGAAACCGGCAGCAGGCCAGAAGCCGAAACCCTTGGTCGAATTGAACCATTTCACAGTGCCGGTAGCCATGCCGCTCTCCCTCATGCGCATTTAGAATGTCGTCGGCTACTGCGCGTGGCAAGCCTAGAAATTGCTGCTTGTTGCACGCCATCCCAAAAGCCCATCGTCCAATGATTGGCCATCGGACGCTACTTCCTCACCAGAGCAAAGACAGGCGGGTTTCCCCGGCTGCAATTTCGCCCTGGACTGAATCTGACATCGTGAAGCCTATCAGGGGTCAAAGCGCCTAAGCGTTCACAAAGGCGACAAACTCCCGTTCGAGGCGTCTCTTTAGTAAATCTCACGCAATACGAGTGATTACCTGTGCTTAAACGGGGATAAGCGCGAGATCACAGTTGATCTTGGTCATACTATGTACATAAGGATTCGGCGGCTTCTTTTGCAATAGGACGCATAATGTCTAAAGATTTAACTGAATTGCTTGAGCTATCTGCAATGGTCGTTGCGGCCTTTGTTCGCCACAACCGCCTTCCTCCGACCGAGCTTGCGGGTCTCATTGAACAGACGCACGCGGCGCTGGGCCGTCTCGGCCAGGAGTCTGCAGCCCCGTCAGCCGAAAGGCCTGTTCCGGCGGTCCCGATCAGGAAATCCGTGACCCCCGACGCAATTTACAGCCTGGAGGACGGCAAGCCGTTCAAGTCCCTGAAGCGGCATTTGCGCTCGGCCTACAACATGTCGCCGGACGAATACCGCGCCAAATGGGATCTACCCGCCGACTATCCAATGGTCGCGCCCAACTACGCCGAAGTCCGCTCGCAAATGGCAAAAAACCTCGGCCTCGGTCGAAAGAGGGGCCAGAGTGTTTCGCCGAGCAGCAAGAAATCTCGTTGAACCAAGGCTGCTTTATTGTCCTGTAGCGGGCCTTTCGACCGTGATGACACAGCGCGGATCAAACCTGCTGTTCTGGCGAGCCATCAGGTTTGGATAGCCGGCCTGATTTGAGAAGACTCGCGTTCGGCCGACTTGATAGTCGTTCGAGCCGTGATCATGTCCGAGGATCCAAAGGTCCGGCTGGAACTGCTCAATCAGCCCGCTGAGATCCGAGACGAAGGCGGGCGAAAGCGGACTTCCAAGGTGCCTCGGCTGGGGCGAGCGCGGGTGCGGCGCATGGTGGGTCACCACGCAGTCGGTCCCTCGTGCGGCTTCCCGGATTCGCTTCGGTCGATGGGAAGGTCGAGCCGGTGCTCGGCAGCCGCATGCCAGGGCATGAAGCGGCTGTAGTGACCGCTCTCCTCACGGTAGCGAATGAGGCGGTGATCGTTGAGTTCCTGCCCGGCCACGATTATCGAGGGCTTGGGCGTTCCGAGCAGCCGATAGTCCGTCCACAGTGTGCAGCCCAC
Source organism: Allobosea sp. P4_H5 (assembly GCF_056400825.1). Taxonomy (NCBI): domain Bacteria; kingdom Pseudomonadati; phylum Pseudomonadota; class Alphaproteobacteria; order Hyphomicrobiales; family Alloboseaceae; genus Allobosea; species Allobosea sp. P4_H5. Next base: position 203,692 of record NZ_JBFUKM010000005.1, read on the forward strand.
GAAGCTGAGCCGCGAGCAGCCGAACAGAATTTCCGAATGCCGGCTTATGCCATTTCTGTGCTTGCTGAGGAGAAGTTCCGCGGTTGGAGCTTTGGGAGCGCCCTCGCGCGCGATTTCCTGTCCGGCGCCGGCGCGGCTGCGCAACCCTGACCAGCTGCGCCGCGCCGGCTCCTAGCGTTCAGGCCCGAAAATGAGACAAGCTTTGAGACCACCTTTAATTTTAAGGCGTAGTGAGATTCAGCAAAATTACAAAATTTCAATATCTTATACTTTGAGACAAACTCCTGTTCGAAAGAATGTCGGCGTGCTCTTCCTCGACGAGCTGCCGGAATTCCAGGCGCAGGCGCTCGATGCTTTGCGCCAGCCGATGGAGACCGGCGAGGTGCTGATCTCGCGCGCCAATCATCGCGCCGTCTATCCCGCGAAGTTCCAGCTGATCGCGGCGATGAATCCCTGCCGCTGCGGCAAGGCGACCGAGCCGGGCTATGCCTGCCGCCGCCAGCCGAACGAGCGCTGCATGGCGGGCTATCAGGCCAGGATCTCTGGCCCGATGCTCGACCGGATCGACATCACCATCGACGTTCCCGCCCTGACGGCGGCCGATCTCATTCTGCCCGCAGCGCCCGAAGGCTCGGCCGAGGTCGCAGCCCGCGTCGCTGCGGCCCGCGCTCGCCAGTCGGAGCGCTATGCCGCGCTCGGCCTTCCCGGCGGCACGACCAATGCCCGCTGTCCCGCTGCGTTGCTCGACGATATCGCACGGCCGGATGCGGCCGGGCTCGCGCTGCTGCGCAGTGCCGCCGAGGCGATGCGGTTGACGGCGCGCGGCTATCACCGCGTGCTCAAGGTCGCGCGCACGCTCGCCGACCTCGATGGCGAGGACAAGCTCGGGCGTATCCATCTCGCCGAGGCGCTGTCCTATCGCTCGCGCATCGATCAGGCGGCACAGGCTGCCTGATGAAGGATTGCCGCCTGATGAAAGGTTAACGAAACCATTCAAACCATCCGGCATCCTCACGCGGAGGGCGAACTCTTTCTCAAGAGGGGGCGTGATAGATGGGATGGCATGATCGAGCTGCCGTCCTCCCTCATCCTGTTGACCGGCGCCGCCATCGCCGTGGCGCTCACCTGTGCCATCGTCGCGATCCGGCTGCTGCGGGAGCGCCGGCAGGTGACCCGGCAGGCGAGGGCGCTGACGGCCGATGTCGAGAAGCTGAGCGACCGGCTCTGGGAGCTCGCCGACAGCGAGGAACGCTATCGCAGCCTGATCGAGGCGCAGGGTGACCTGATCGTGCGCCGCAGCGAGGGCCGGATCATCTACGCCAACGCCGCCTATGCGGCGCTGATCGGCAAGAGCGAAACCGAGGCCGTCGGCAGCGTCGAACAGCCGCGCGTGCGCAGCGCCCGGCCGGTGCAGGCCCTGCCGGGGGGCGCTCGCGTCGTCGACGAATGCATCGAGACGCAAGAGGGCGAGCGCTGGCTCTCCTGGGTCGAGACGATCGTTCCGGTCGCCGCCGGCCAGACCGTGCTGCAGCGGGTCGGCCGCGAGATCAGCGGGCGCATCGCAGCTGAAACAGCGCTTGAGGAAGCGCGCAGCCGGGCCGAGGAGGCGAGCGCCGCCAAGTCGCGCTTCCTGGCGACCGTCAGCCATGAATTCCGCACTCCGCTCAACGGCATCCTGGGGATGGCCGACCTGCTCGGCGACACCCGGCTCGACCCGGAGCAGGCGACGTATGTGAAAGCGCTCAGAAGTTCGGGCGAGGCGTTGCTCGGCCTCGTCGACGACATCCTCGACTTCGCCAAGGTCGAGGCCGGCAAGCTCGAACTCGCCGACGCGCCATTCGATCCCGCCGCGCTGATCGAGGACGTCACCGAGCTGATGGCGCCGCGCGCCCAGGCCAAGGGCATCGAGATCTCGACTTTGCTCGGGCCCGCCCTGTCGGGGAGGCTCGTCGGCGATGCAGAGCGCCTGCGCCAGATCCTGCTCAATCTCGTCGGCAATGCCGTGAAGTTCACGCAAGCGGGCGGCGTCGGCATCGAGGCGGATGCTGTCGCCGGTCAGTTCGTCGTCGCCATCGCCGATACCGGGCCGGGCATTCCGGCCGAGCGTCTGGCAACGATCTTCGAGGAGTTCGAGCAAGGCGGCATGACCGGTCATCGCGACCAGGCCGGTACCGGTCTCGGCCTTGCCATCGCACGCCGGCTCGCCCGCGCCATGGGCGGTGAGATCGAAGCCGGTAATCGCGCCGATGGCGGCGCATTGTTCCGGCTGGCCCTGCCGCTGCGAGCTGAGATGGCCGGAACCGCGCGCCCTGCCTCGCCGAACTGGCAGGGTCGGCGCATCCTGGTGGCATCCTCGGCGCCGTTCAGCGCAGGCCATATCGCCGCCTGCCTCGAACGGATGGGCGCGCAGGTCCAGCGGGCTGGCGATCACGCGCAGGCCTTGGCGGCGCTCGCCGGCGATTCGGCCCTGTCCGCGGTGCTGATCGACCGCAATCTTCCGGGTGGCGAGGTCGAGGCGGTGGCGGCCGCGGCGCGGCGCGCCGGCGTCGCCGACATCGTGATCATGCTGGCGCCGGCTGAGCGCCGCAGCTTCGGCTCTCCCTATGCCGCCGGCTTCAGCGGCTTCCTCGTCAAGCCGGTCCGGGCGCGCTCGCTGCAGGTGCGGCTCGATCCGGTCGAGCGGTTGCAGCACGCAGCCGAGACGGCACCGGCCGGCGACGCGTCGGCAGAGCAGCCTGCCGCCGGCTTGCGGGTTCTCGTCGCCGAGGACAACGAGATCAACGCGCTTCTGCTGACTCGCACGCTGGAGCGGCTCGGCTGCATCGCCGTCTGGGCGCATGATGGCGGCGAGGCAGTCCGCCTGGCCGAAGAGGCCCGTTCCGGCCGGTCGGCAGGTTTCGATCTTGCCCTGCTCGATGTCCGCATGCCGGTGTTGGACGGGCTCGCCGTCAGCAGGCGGATTCGTGCGGCCGAGAAGGCGCAAGGCCTCGCCCGGCTGCCGATCGTCGCCGTCAGCGCCAACACGGCGGAGGAGGACAGGCGCGAGGCGCTCGCCGCCGGCATGGATGATTGCCTGGCTAAGCCATTGTCACGCGACCAGCTGCGTGGCTGGATCGAGCGGCTTTCACAGCTGCGAACGGCACAGATGCTGTCGGCCTGAGCCAGGGTTTGCTCCACAGGCGGTTGGCTTCGTCATCACAGTGACGTAGTTTTGTCGCGATCCCGTAAGACGGTCGGCGCAGAGCTGTCATGCGCTGATCCGAGATCGCAGGGGCCAGACCGTCTATGACGCACGACGTTTTTCAGGGTTCCCGTCAGCCGGCAAAGCAGAAGCTGGCCGGCCAGGCCCTGTTGCAGCGTTTCTCCCCCTCGAACCTGCTGGCTGCCGGCAAGCAGCTTGGCGGCTTCGCTTTCCCCGGCGCTGATGCTCTTTCCGGCACGCTCGGCCGCTCCGGCACGCTTGAGGTCCGGTTGGCGCGTGGCCCGCGCGAGATCTGGCGGGCGCAGCGCCTGCGCTACCGCGTGTTCTACCAGGAGATGTCGGCCAAGCCCGATGTCATCTCGCGCATGTTCCGCCGCGATGCCGACCGATTCGACGCCGTCTGCGATCATCTGCTCGTCATCGACCATGCCGCGCGCGGCCGCTTCGGCGGGATCAAGCCCAAGGTCGTCGGTACCTACAGGCTGATGCGCGAGCAGGCCGTGGCCAAGCTCGGCGGTTTCTACACCCAGTCCGAATTCGACATCGCGCCGCTGCTGGCGCGCCATCCCGACATGCGCTTCCTTGAGCTCGGCCGCTCCTGCGTGCTGAAGCCCTACCGCACCAAGAAGACGGTTGAGCTGCTCTGGCATGGCATCTGGGCCTATTGCCGGCATCACCGCATCGACGCGATGTTCGGCTGCGCCAGCCTGGACGGCACCGACCCCGACATGCTGGCGCTGCCGCTCAGCTTCATCCACCACCACGCCACCGCCCAGGGCGACTGGCGCGTCGTGGCCCAGCCGCAGCGGCATGTGGCGATGGATCGCCTGCCGGCCGGCATGGTCGACGCCAAGCTCGCGTTGAAATGCCTGCCGCCGCTGGTGAAGGGCTATCTGCGCCTCGGTGCCCGCTTCGGTGCAGGCGCCGTGGTCGACAAGCAGTTCGGCACCACCGACGTGCTGGTCATCCTGCCGGTCGCTGCGATCGACCGGCGCTATATCGAGTATCTCGACGGCGACGCCGGCCGCTACGCCGCCTGAGCGCGATCACTCGCCCGCGGCGGCGAGGTCGCGCAGCGCCTGCCGGTAATCCGGATAGCGGAAGGCATAGCCGAGTTCGCGCTTCACCAGCGCGTTCGAGACGCGCTTGTTCTCGCCGTAGAAGCTCGCCGCCATCGGCGAGAGTCTTGCGGGGTCGAACGGGGTTTCCGGCGGCGGGGGGAGCCCGGTGACTTCGGCCGCGAAGCTGACGACATCCTGCGGCGGCGCCGGCTCGTCATCGGTGACGTTGTAGATCGCGCCGGCGCGCGGCGCCTCGATCGAGGCCATCAGCACGCCGGCGATGTCGTCGACATGGATGCGGTTGAAGACCTGGCCGGGCTTGATCAGCCGATTGGCGGTGCCGGCCCGCAATTTGGTGATCGGATTGCGGCCGGGGCCGTAGATGCCGGAGAGGCGGAAGATCTGGACCGGCTTGCCGCTGCGTTCGCCGAAGGTGAGCCAGTTCTGTTCGATCTCCAGCCGCTGCCGCGAGCGCCGGCTGGTCGGCCGGCACTCGGCGGCCTCGTCGATCCAGGCGCCGCCATGGTCGCCATAGACGCCGATGGTCGAGAGATAGCCGATCCAGCGCAGCTTCTCGGCGGTCGCGAGTTTGTCGGCGAGCGCGCCGAGCACTGGATCGCCGTTTTCATCGGGCTGGGCCGAGACCAGTACCGCGTCTGCATCCGCAACGAGCTTTGCCAGGGGCGTCGACACTGCAAAGCCGCCGAAGACCAGCGTATGCAGCCCCTGCTTGCTGAGCTCGCCAGCCTTCTCGGCCGAGCGCACCGTGCCGGTGACCTCCCAGCCTTTCGCCAGAGCGGCGCGCGCGAAGAACCCGGCGGAATAGCCGAGGCCGAAGATGATGAGCTTCATGCAGGTTCCAGTTGGGTCGGAGCAGGTCGAGCCCATTCGGCCCTGACCTCGGGATCGGTTTCGCGCGCAAGCCTTGCCTGGGCAAGCTCAGCGGCGTGAGAGGGCACCAACTGCCAGAGCGCCCAGGCGGCCATCGCCCTGATCAGAGGCGAAGCGTCATCGACAAGCGCTTCGGCGCTTGCGGCCAGTGCCGGATCATCGCTGTTGCCGACCGCGATCAGGACATTGCGGATGAAGCGGTCGCGGCCGGTGCGCTTCACCGGCGTGCCGGAAAAGAGCGTGCGAAAGGCTGCATCGTCGAGCCCGGCGAGATCGGCCAGCGGCAACGCGTCGAGTTCGCTTTTCAGCGCCAGGCGCGTCTCGTGCGAGGCTTCCGCGAACTTGTTCCAGGGGCAGACGGCCAGGCAATCGTCGCAGCCGAAGACGCGGTTGCCGATGCCTTCGCGGAATTCAGGCTCGATATGGCCCTGATGTTCGATCGTCAGATAGGCGATGCAGCGCCGCGAATCGAGCTGATAAGGCGCCGGGAAGGCCTTGGTCGGGCAGATGTCGAGGCAGCGCGTGCAGGAGCCGCAATGGTCGCGCTCGGGCTCGTCCGGCGGCAAGTCCGCCGAGGTATAGATCGCCCCGAGGAAGAGCCAGGTGCCATGCTGGCGCGAGACCAGCACGGTCTGCTTGCCTTGCCAGCCGAGCCCTGCCGCCTGCGCCAGCGGCTTTTCCATCACCGGGGCGGTGTCGACGAAGACCTTGACCTCGGCCTCTCCGCGCGCCGCCAGCACGCCGGCGATGCTCTTCAGCTTGCCCTTGATCACATCGTGATAGTCGCGCCGGCGGGCATAGAGCGAGATCGCGCCGCGATCGCGCTGCGCCAGCACGGCCAGCGGATCGCCTTCGCCGGCATAGCTCATCCCGAGCATGACGATCGAGCGGGCGGCCGGCCACAAGGTCGCCGGGTCGGCACGTTCCGCCGTGCGCTCGGTCAGCCAGGTCATGTCGCCGTGATGGCCGGCCTCCAGCCAGCCGGCGAGGCGCCCGGGCGCTTCGGGGATAGCGTCGACCGAGGCAACGCGCATCACCGAAAACCCCTCGGCCTTTGCGCGCGCGGCGATCGCGGCCTTGAGCTTGTCGCCGCTCAGAAGTCCAGGTCGTCGTAATGGGCCGAGGGCGCCATGCCGGGAATCCGGTCGCTCAGCAGCGGCCGGAAGCTCGGTCTGGACTTGATCCTCGCATACCATGCGCGGGCAGCCTCGTCCTCGTCCCAGGGCACGTCGCCGAGATAGTCGACGCAGGAGAGATGCGCCGCCGCGGCAAGATCGGCATAGCTCAGATTGTCGCCGGCGAGCCAGTTCCGTTTCGCCGTCAGCCAGGCGATGTAGCGCAGATGATAGCGCACATTGCCGCGCGCCGCGCGGATCGCACTCATCTCCGGCGGGCCGCCGCCCTCGTCCCGGCTCATGAAGCGCTTCATCACCTTCTCCAGCACGAGCGGAGCGGTGATTTCCTCATTGAACTTGATGTTGAACCAGTCGAGCAGCCGGCGCACCTCGATGCGTCCGCCGGGCCCCTCCGGCAGCAGGCGCCGTTCGGCCAGCGCCAGCCCGCGGGTCTCGTCGAGATATTCGGCGATCGGTCCCGGGCCGGGCACGACGAGGCCGCTATCCTCGCGCAGCACCGGGGTCGTCCCGGCCGGATTGAGCTCAAGGAACTCGCGCCGCCGTTCCCAGACGCGCTCTTCGACCAGCGTGGCGTCGAGGCCGAACTCGCCGAGTGCGAGCCGGATGAAGCGCGAATGCGGACAGAGCGTATAATGGTGAAGCGTGGCCATCGATTGCTGGAACTGAGGACGGTTCGGGTGGGGTAGGCCGGCGCTGATGCAGCGCAATAGAGCGCCCCCGTATAGGCCTGCCGGCTAAGCCTAACAACCCGGGACCGGGTGAAGTGGCGGATTGCGCAGAAATCCTTGCCGGTCTGGTAACCAATTTGCAAAGACCCTGCGCCATAGCTTTAACGCGTGTGGCGCAGCTTTGTTGCGTCGCACCAGCAAGGCTCGGAAGGACCCTCCCATGCATGACCTTCTTGTCGCCGCCGTGCTCGGCGTGGTCGAAGGGCTGACCGAATTCCTGCCAGTGTCCTCGACGGGCCATCTGCTCCTGCTCGGGCATTTCCTCGGCTTCGAATCCAAGGGCAAGTCCTTCGAGATCCTGGTCCAGCTCGGAGCGATCCTGGCGATCCTGCTGGTCTATTTCCGCAGGCTGCTCGACATTGCCCTGCGCTTGCGCACCGATCCGTCCGCGCGGCGCTTCGTCATCGGCGTGCTCGTCGCCTTCCTGCCGGCAGCGGTGATCGGCGCGCTGGCGCACGGCTTCATCAAGGGTGTGCTGTTCAACCCCTTCCTGGTCTGCTGCACGCTGATCGCCGGCGGCCTCGTTCTCCTCGTCGTCGACGAATTGGAGCTCGAGGTGAAGCATCACGACGCCACCAAATTCCCGCTGCCGATGTATCTCAAGATCGGTTTCATTCAGTGCCTTGCGATGGTGCCGGGGGTCTCGCGCTCGGGCTCGACCATCGTCGGCGCCATGCTGCTCGGCGCCGACAAGCGAGCTGCGGCCGAGTTCTCCTTCTTCCTGGCCATGCCGACCATGGCCGGCGCCTTCGCCTATGATCTCCTCAAGAACTACAAGGAGCTGACGACGAACGATGTCGCGCTGATCGGCATCGGCTTCGTCACCGCCTTCATCTCGGCGCTGATCGTCGTCCGCAGCTTCCTCGATTTCGTCTCGAAGCGCGGCTTCACGCCCTTCGCCTGGTGGCGGATCATCGTCGGCTCGGCCGGCCTCGCGGGGCTCTGGGTCTTCGGCTGATTTCAGCTTGAAGCGGGCAGGGGCCCGCGCCAGGTTCCCAGCAGCATCTCCAGGAAGCGCTCAGCGGCCGGCGCCAGCTTGACGCCGCGGCGCCTGACCACGCCGATCGTGCGCGAGACCTCCGGATCGCGGATCGGCCGTGTCACGATGATCGGGTGATTCTCTCCCGGCGTCGCCAGCTTCGGCAGTACCGAGATGCCGAGGCCCGCCTCGACCAGCCCGAGCGAGGTCGACAGATGCGTCACCTCGAACGACCAGTCGAGCCGGACGCCGACCTTGACCAGCGCCGCATCGAGAATGGCGCGATTACCGCTGCTGCGGCTGACGGTGACCAGCGGGTGGCCTTCGAGATCGGCCCAGCCCAGTGATGATTTCTGCGCAAGCGCATGGTCGTGCCGGCAGGCGAGCACGAAGGGATCGTCGATCAGCGGTTCGAAGGTCAGCTCGCCATCGGAGCCGCCGATCAGGTTGATGCCGAACTCGACCTCGCCGCGCGCCACCGCTTCCAAGCCGTCATTGGCCGAGAGGTCGAGGATGCGGAAGCGGATGTTCGGATACTGCGCCTGAAAGCGCGCGATAACCGAGGGCAGGAAGTAGAAGGCGGCCGTGGGCACGCAGGCGAGCGCGATCAGCCCGGCGCGACGGCTGCCGAGATCGCGCATCGCGAAGATCGAGGTATCGAACTCGTCGAGCATGCGCCGGACCAGCGGCAGCATCTCGCGCCCGACCATGGTCAGCGCGACCCGGCGCGTCGTGCGCTCCAGCAGCGCCGCCCCGACCGCGCTTTCCAGGCGCTGGATGCGCCGGCTCAAGGCCGGCTGGGACATGTTGAGCGCCTCGGCGGCACGGTGGAAGCCGCCGAGTTCGACGACCGAGATGAAGGCGCGCAGATCGAGGGCTTCGAAATTGATGCTCATGGCGTATCAATAGCGTCGATCTCTGCATTTCACAGCGATTATTCAGTTTGAGAAGAAAGGACATCGCCAATCGCCGGGTGACGCCCTTGTCCGCTCCTTTCCAGCTTCCGCATGCTCAGGCCCTGCGCATCCCCTGCGTGCTGATGCGCGGCGGCACCTCGCGCGGCCCGTTCTTCCTGGAGCGCGACCTGCCAAGCGATCCGGCGGCGCGCGATCGCATCCTGCTCGCCGCGATGGGCTCGCCGCATATGCTGCAGCTCGACGGGCTCGGCGGCGGCAATTCTCTAACCAGCAAGGTCGCGATCGTCAGCCGCTCCAGCCGGCCGGATGCCGATGTCGACTATCTCTTCGCCCAGGTCGCGGTCGAGCGCGCCCATGTCGATCTTGGCCCCAACTGCGGCAACATGCTGTCCGCCGTCGGCCCCTTCGCGATCGAGGCCGGTCTTGTGCCGGCGGCCGACGGCGAGACGCTCGTGCGCATCCACAACCGCAACACCGGCGCGCTGATCGAGGCGGCCGTGCAGACGCCTGGTGGCGTCGTCGCCTATGACGGAGCGACCGCGATCGATGGTGTCGCCGGCACGGCCGCCCCGATCAAGCTCGGTTTCCTCGAAGCCGTCGGCTCGAAAACCGGCGCATTGCTGCCGACCGGCCGCGCTCGCGAAGCGATCGACGGCGTCCCGGTGACGCTGGTCGACTATGCCACGCCGATGCTGCTGCTGCGGGCAGGCGATCTCGGCCTTGCCGGCGATGAAACGCCTGCCGAGCTCGATGCCAACGCCGACCTGCTGGCGCGACTGGAAGAGCTGCGCCGCGAGGCTGGCCGCCGCATGGGTCTCGGTGATGTCGCCGGGCGCGTCATCCCCAAGGTCGGTGTGCTTTCGCCCGCACGTCGCGGCGGCAGCCTGACCTCGCGTTATTTCACGCCGGATCGCTGCCATCGCAGCCATGCCGTCACTGGTGCGCTCTGCGTCGCAGCAGCGAGCCGTATCGCCGGCAGCGTTGCTGCCGAGATGCTTTCCTCCGGGATCGGCTCGCTGGTCGCGGTCGAGCATCCGAGCGGTGCCATCCAGGTCGATCTTGCCCTCGACGCAGCCGGTCAGGTGACCCGAGCGAGCCTGGTGCGCACCGCGCGCCGCATTTTCGAAGGAAACGTCATCGTCCCCGCCAGTGCGATCCTCGCGCTTGCAGAGAGGGCGGAAACGGGAGGAGAACTGACCCATGACGATCACGCGCCGCCATCTCTGCAGCCTGATCACGGCCGCTGCGGCCAGCACCTGCCTGCCTGATTTCGCCCGCGCTCAGGTCGCCTTTCCGGACAAGCCGATGAAGCTCTTGGTGCCCTACGCCGCCGGCGGCGGCACGGACGCGATCGCGCGTCTCGTCGCGCAGGGCGTCGGCGAGAGACTCGGCCAGTCGCTGGTGGTCGAGAACAACGGCTCGGCCGGCGGCAACCTCGCCACGGCGCAAGCGGCTGCGGCCTCGCCCGACGGCTATACCGTGCTGATGGCCAATCAGGGCCCGATGGTGGTCAACCCGCATCTGTTCAAGAATGTCCGGGTCGACCCGCTGACCGCTTTCGACCCGCTGACGCTGATCTCGGCGGCGCCGCTCGTCGTGGTCGTCGCGCCGAATTCGCCGCACAAGACGCTCGCGGAGCTCGTCGGACAGGGCCAGAAAAATCCGGGCAAGCTGACCTATGGCTCGGCCGGTAACGGCTCCGCCAGCCATCTGGCGACGATCCTGCTGGCGCAAACCGCGCAGTTCGAGGCGGTGCATGTGCCTTATCGCGGCGCCGGCCCGGCGCTGACCGACCTCCTCGCCGGCAACAGTGACTTCATGATCACAACCGTGCCCTCCGTGCTTGGCCTGATCGAGGGTGGCAAGGTCAGGGCGCTGGCTGTGACCGGCAAGGGGCGGGCCAAGCTCTTCCCCGACGTCCCCTCGGTTTCCGAGAGCGGCTGGCCTGACTACGAGGCGACGGCCTGGTACGGCTTCGTCGTGCCCAAGGGCACGCCCAAAGATGTCGCAGCGAAGCTGCGTCAGGCGACGGTCGAGACCATCAACAGCCCGCTCATCCGCGAGCGCCTGCAGAACGAGGGCGCCGAACCGATCGGCAACAAGCCCGAGGAGTTTGCGGCGATGATGGAGGCAGAGTCGCGCCGCTGGGCCGGCATCATCAAGCAGGCTCGCCTCGCCATCAACTGAGAGGCTCAGGCGATCCGCTTGTCGGCGGAATCGCAGAGATCGGCGACGACGCAGGTCTCGCAGGCTGGGCGCAGCGCCTTGCAGGTGTAGCGTCCGTGCAGGATCAGCCAGTGATGCGCATGCCGGCCGAATTCGGCCGGCACTGCCTTTTCCAGGCCCAGCTCGACCTGCAGCACATTCTTGCCGGGCGCGATGCGCAGGCGGTTGGCGACGCGGAAGACATGAGTGTCGACCGCATGGGTGATCTCGCCGAAGGCGATGTTGAGCACGACGTTCGCGGTCTTGCGGCCGACGCCGGGCAGGCTCTCCAGCGCTTCGCGTGCGGTCGGGACTTCGCTGCCGAACTCGGCGATCAGCTTGTCGCTTAGCGCGATGACGTTCTTGGCCTTGTTGCGGTAGAGCCCGATCGTCTTGATCAGCTCGCGCACCTGGTCCTCGCCGAGGGCAAGCATCTTCTCCGGCGTATCGGCGAGCTCGAACAGCCGCTTCGTTGCCTTGTTGACGCCGGCGTCGGTCGCCTGCGCCGAGAGCACCACGGCAACCAGCAGCGTGAAGGCGTTGACGTAGTCGAGCTCGCCTTTTGGCTCGGGTCTCTGCTGCCGGAATCGGCTGAAGATCTCGTAGACCTCGGCAGCGCTCCGCGGCTTCGGACTTGTGATCCGCTTCGGGAGAGGGCTGCGGCGTTTCGGACTGTTCGGCGCGGGCATCGCGGCGTTATAATTCGCGGATGACCTTGGGCAAGCCCGATTGCGACAATGCTGCCGAAGCGGCCGAGAAGCCGGTCTTCGACGCGACGATCACGCCGCATCGCTCGCTCGGCCAGAACGGTTTCCGGACCGTGATGACGCTGGTCTGCCTGACCAGCGTCGCAGCCTCGATTCCTTTCATGGTGCTTGGCGCCTGGCCGGTCGCAGGCTTCTTCGGCCTCGACATCCTCGCGCTGTTCATCGCCTTCAAGGTCAATTTCAACGCGGCCCGCGCCTTCGAGCGCATCGTCGTGACGCCGCTCGAGGTGCTGTTGCGCAAGGTCTCGCATCATGGCCGCGAGAAAATCTGGCGCTCAAACCCCGCCTGGACCAAGCTCGAGCGCGAGGACGACGAGGATTACGGCCTGCTCGAGCTTTCTCTGGTTTCCCGCGGCCAGCGCACCGTGGTCGCCTCTGCGCTGTCGCCGGGGGAGCGCGAGGGTTTTGCGCAAGCGCTCGGCACGGCGCTTGCCAAGGCCAAGCGCGGCCCGGATTTCGAACCCGCCTGAGCATGGCCGCGACGATCATCCCTCTGATCGCATGGGCGGCGATCATCGTCGTCGTCATCGCGGCGGTGCGGGCCAATCGCGCTCGGCGCGACCCGCTGCCCAGCCAGAACGGTGGCGAGGAGGCCGTCCGCGCCTATGCACTCGTCCTGCGCGACCAGCTCGATCGCGCCCTGTTCGGCCCGGTGCTGGCAGGGCAGGTCTGGGATCGCGTGATGACCCGCCCGGTCGGCGAGGGGCTGGTTCACGAATTCCACCGCGATTACTGCGGTCACGGCCTGATTCGGACCGAAGCCGGCGTCAAGCTCTGCGATATCCAGGACGGCCACCATCCGGGCGCGGCCATTGCCGAATGGCACTCGCGAGAGGACTTCGTCGCCTTCTTCGCCGAGCAGTCGGACTATAGTTGCAGCGGCTGGGACGAAGGCTCACCAATCTTCGCGACCAGCAACGACTGGTACTGCAACAACCAGCGCCTCACGCGGGAGAAGCTGCAGCGCTTCGGTTGAGGGAGGCCTCAGGCTGTCCGTTGCGCCAGCCAGACCGTATGCCCGCCGCAGTTCGGGTCCTCGACGATATGCTCGACGACGGCAAAATCGTTCGCGTCCAGCAGCGCGCGATACTCGGCCGGATCGAGGCTGCCATGGTAGAGCGGCTCGCCCTCGAAGCTGCCGATCGCCTCGCCATGAGCCGGCCCGCTGGTGAAGAGCAGCGCAGCGCCTTCGGCTGCATGCTGGCGAAAGAGCGGGAACATCCGCCGCTGATCGTCGGGCTTCAGATGAAAGAAGCTGTCCCAGGCGATGAGCCCGTCGAAGCGTCGGCCAAGCGCCAGCTCGCGCATGTCGGCGACCAGCCAGTTCTGCTGCTGGAAGCGCTCGCGGCAGAGTGCGATCAGAGGCGCAGACGAATCGATCCCGGTCACCGTGCAGCCGCGCTCGATCAGATGCCTTGCGATCGGCTCGCCCATGCCGCAGCCGAGATCGAGCACCGATCGTGTCGCAGGCAGCAGTGACAGGAAGCGGTCGAGCCAGCGCGCCTCCATCAGCTTGCGGCCGCGCTGTTTGTCATAGGCAGCAGCGTGGCGTCGATAGAGCGAGACGACGGCGTCGGCGGAATCGGTCATCCTTGGATGTCTACGCGGCCTTGGGGGCGAAGACGAGCTTGTCAGCTTTCGGGTGGGAGACGCATGCTGACATGACTAGCTTCGTGAGCATGAGAGATCAGATCGCGAGGACAGAACGATGAACGCCCATTCCAGTCTCAGGACGGCGATGAAACCGATCGTAGTCTCCAATGCCGTGCTCGCCCGCGCCACCGAGGCCATCCCCTCGGAAGCCGATTTCCCTGCGGTAGTGCCCGGCTCGGATTACGACACCGTGCGCCGCATCCTGGCCTACATCACCAACAACTGGCGCCAGCAGCCGACGATCGAGGCGATCGCCGATGCCGCCGGCGCGACGCCGACCGATGTGCATCACCTGTTCCGGCGCTGGTGCGGGCTGACGCCCAAGGCCTTCCTGCAGGCGATCACGCTCGACAACGCCAAGGGCCTGCTGGCCGCCTCCGCCAGCATCCTCGACACCAGCTTCGAGGTCGGACTCTCCGGCCCCGGCCGCCTGCACGACCTCTTCGTCACCCATGAGGCGATGTCGCCGGGCGAGTGGAAGACCGGCGGCGAGGGGTTGCGCATGTCCTATGGCTTCCACCAGTCGCCCTTCGGCGAAGCGCTGGTCGTGGTGACCGAGCGTGGGCTCGCCGGTCTCGGCTGGGTTTCGAACAGCCTCGATGGTGGCAAGGTGATCGGCGGCCGGGCCGAGGCGCTGGCCGACATGATGCGGCGCTGGCCGCATGCGGATTACCGCTTCGATCCGCAGAGCACCGCGCCCTACGCGACGCGCATCTTCGAGCCGGGCAGCTGGTCGCCGCAGACGCCGTTGCGCGTCGTGCTGATCGGCACCGATTTCGAGGTCCGTGTCTGGGAGACGCTGCTGCGCATCCCGGTCGGCTGCGCCACCACCTATGGCGACGTCGCCGGCCATATCGGCAAGCCCTCGGCGGCTCGCGCGGTCGGTGCGGCGGTCGGCAAGAACCCGATCTCCTTCGTCGTCCCCTGCCACCGCGTCATCGGCAAGTCCGGCGCGCTCACCGGTTACCACTGGGGGCTGACGCGCAAGCGCGCCATCCTCGGCTGGGAAGCCGGGCAGGTCGCAGGCGGCGAGGCCGCCTAAGCCCAAAACTTACTGGATGGTGGGAGCGGGCGCTGCCGCAGGCGGGGGCGTACGCCTTGCCGTGGCCGGACGCGGCTTGGCCGTCTCGGGCTTCGGCTCGGCCAGGCCGAGGCGGGCGCGGATCGAGGCGGCGCGCGCCTCGGTGATGCGGGCGCCGCAAAAGCCGTGCGAGCCCTCGCGCTGGAAGTCGCGGCAGATCTGCTCGCGCTCCGACGAGAAGCCGGCCTGCTCGCGGGCGATCGTGCGCTGCTCGGTCAGGTTGGCCTTGGCCGAGAGCGCCCGGTAGCCCTCCCGCACCGCGGTCTCCGCCTTGCTGCGCTCGGCTTCGGTCTCCTTGGCGCGGGCCGGCAGGGTGCGGACGTCCGGCCCCCAGACGCCGCGGGGATCGATGCGGCAGGCGGCGGCCTCGATCACGCAGGGCTGCTCCGGCTCGACCACCAGGAAGGCGCCTTCGAGCACATCGAAGACGATCGGGCAGGCAGCGGCTTCCAGCTTGTAGCGCGGCAGCCCGGCTGGCTTGCCGAGCGAGGTCACCGGCACGGGTGTATCGCCGAAGGAGATGGCGCAGGGTTCGACGAGGTTGCTGGACTGGAACCCTTCGGCGCGCAGCTTCAGGCCGTAGCCGCTGCCGGTCTTCTCCAGCGTTGCTTCGCCGAAGCGGCCATTGCGTCGCAAGGTCTTGCCGAGAACCGAGTCTTCGCCGGGAATCTTGATGGCCGGCATGGTGCGCGGGCGCGGCGCCGACGACTGACCGCCGACGGAGGCCGGCGCCGATTGCTGGGCGCCGGGCTGGTTGAAGGGCTGCGCTCCGGGAAGCTGCATCGGCTGAGCCAGGGCTGCGCCTGCAAGGCCGAGCCAGGCCAGGGCTGCACCGGCAGCGAGGCGATGGGCAGTCGGGCGGCGGAGCGTCGTCACGGCTGTTTCCTGGTGGCGCAAGGTCCATTCTGAATGGAGTGGCTACGCCGGTTGCGCAAGAGCATGCGCGCAACACTTACCCGGAATGGTCAGCCCCGCGAATTCTGTGAGGGATACTGCACAAAGCCGATTCTTAATCCGGCTCCGCGCCTTGCAAGCAGGCCGTCACCCTCCCTATATACGCCGCGAAGCGGTGGTTTTTACGGGCCATCGGGGCCGGATTGCGCCAGGCGCCAGCACTCACATGCGAACGCTGAAACGCAGGGCCGGTCGATCTTTGTTGTAACCGGCGGGTGAGGCCGGGCCGGGGCTTGAAGCTCCGTTCCGTCGCTTCGGCCGCCAGACGTGGGTATCCCGGGTTCGTTCGCCGCGGAAGGTGGGGGCGATCCGGGGCCATGGGCCGGGGGGCGGCGTCTTACGCGCGCTCTTCCGGCGATCTGCTAAATCGAAAGGGATCCCATCCATGGGTAAAGTCATCGGTATCGACCTCGGAACCACCAATTCCTGCGTTGCAGTGATGGAGGGGTCGACGCCCAAGGTCATCGAGAATTCCGAGGGCGCCCGCACCACGCCTTCGATCGTCGCCATCACGGATGACGGCGAGCGTCTGGTCGGCCAGCCTGCCAAGCGCCAGGCGGTCACCAATCCGGAGCGTACCTTCTTCGCCATCAAGCGCCTGATCGGGCGCACTTTCGACGATCCGATGACCAAGAAGGACATCGATCTCGTCCCTTACAAGATCAAGAAGGCCCCGTCGGGTGACGCCTGGGTCGAGGCCGACGGCAAGGATTACTCGCCCTCGCAGATCTCCGCCTTCACGCTGACCAAGATGAAGGAGACCGCGGAGGCCTATCTCGGCCAGCCGGTGACGCAGGCCGTCATCACCGTTCCCGCCTATTTCAACGACGCCCAGCGCCAGGCCACCAAGGATGCCGGCCGCATCGCCGGCCTCGAGGTGCTGCGCATCATCAACGAGCCGACTGCGGCCGCGCTCGCCTATGGCCTCGACAAGAAGTCGGCCGGCACCATCGCGGTCTATGACCTCGGCGGCGGCACGTTCGACGTCTCGGTCCTGGAGATCGGCGACGGCGTCTTCGAGGTGAAGTCGACCAATGGCGACACTTTCCTCGGCGGCGAGGACTTCGACATGCGCCTGGTCGAGTACCTGGCGGACGAGTTCAAGCGCGAGCAGGGCATCGACCTGAAGAAGGACAAGCTCGCCCTCCAGCGCCTGAAGGAAGCGGCCGAGAAGGCCAAGATCGAGCTCTCGACCACCGCGCAGACCGAGATCAACCTGCCTTACATCACGGCGGATGCCTCGGGCCCGAAGCACCTTGCCATCAAGCTCTCGCGCGCCAAGTTCGAGAGCCTGGTCGACGACCTGATCCAGCGCACCATCGAGCCCTGCCGCAAGGCGCTCAAGGATGCCGGCCTGTCCGCGGGCCAGATAGACGAGGTCGTCCTGGTCGGCGGCATGACCCGCATGCCGAAGGTCCAGGAGGTGGTGAAGCAGTTCTTCGGCAAGGAGCCGCACAAGGGCGTCAACCCCGACGAGGTCGTCGCCATCGGCGCAGCGATCCAGGCCGGCGTGCTGCAGGGCGACGTCAAGGACGTTCTGCTGCTCGACGTGACCCCGCTCTCGCTCGGCATCGAGACGCTGGGTGGTGTCTTTACGCGTCTGATTGACCGCAACACCACGATCCCGACCAAGAAGAGCCAGGTCTTCTCCACCGCCGAGGACAACCAGGGTGCGGTGACGATCCGGGTCTTCCAGGGCGAGCGCGAGATGGCGGCCGACAACAAGATGCTCGGCCAGTTCGACCTGATGGGCATTCCGCCGGCCCCGCGCGGCATGCCGCAGATCGAGGTGACCTTCGACATCGACGCCAACGGCATCGTCTCGGTGACGGCGAAGGACAAGGCCACCAACAAGGAGCAGCAGATCCGCATCCAGGCATCTGGCGGCCTCTCCGAGGCCGAGATCCAGAAGATGGTCAAGGATGCCGAGGCCAACGCCGCCGACGACAAGAAGCGTCGCGAAGTGGTCGAGGCCAAGAACCAGGGCGAGAGCCTCGTGCACTCGACCGAGAAGTCGCTGAAGGACTATGGCGACAAGGTTTCGGCCGCCGACAAGGGCGCGATCGAGACCGCGCTCGAGGCGCTCAGGACTGCGCTCACCGGTGAGGATGTCGAGGCGATCCAGGCCCGCACCAACGAGTTGATGCAGGCGTCGATGAAGCTCGGCGAGGCGATGTATGCCGCCAGCCAGGCTGCTGAAGGCGCTGCCGCCGAGGGTGCCTCTGCCGAGGAGCCGAAGAAGGACGACGTCATCGACGCCGACTTCAAGGATGTCAGCGACGACAAGGGCGACAAGAAGAAGAGCGCCTGATCGCGCTACTTGGTCATCCATCGACCGTGACGGGATGGCCGGGCTTGACCCGGCCATTCCCTTAAGGCGATGGCGTCGGCAGGACATGACTCGCCGGCCAGCGCACGGAGCGCGGGGCGGCGCAGGGGCAGCTGGTTGAATGTCGAAGCGCGACTACTACGAGATCCTCGGGGTCTCCCGGACGGTGACGGAGATCGAGCTCAAGGGCTCGTTCCGCAAGCTCGCCATGCAGCATCATCCGGACAAGAACCCGGGCGACAAGCAGGCCGAGATCAAGTTCAAGGAGATCAACGAGGCCTATCAGATCCTCTCTGATGGCCAGAAGCGCGCGGCCTATGACCGCTATGGTCACCAGGCCTTCGACAATGGCGGCGGCGGCGGTGGCCCGGCCGACATGTCGGACTTCATGTCCGACATCTTCGAATCCTTCTTCGGCGAGGGCCGCGGCCGTGGCGGCCCGCGCGGTGCCAATTCGCGCGAGCGTGGCGCCGACCTGCGCTATAATCTCGAGATCGGTCTCGAAGAGGCCTATTCCGGCAAGAACGAGACCATCCGCGTCCCGACTTCGGTGACCTGTGAGGTCTGCTCCGGCACCGGCGCCAAGGCCGGCTCGAAGTCGCGCCAGTGCCCGACCTGCGGCGGCCATGGCCGCGTCCGCGCCAGCCAGGGCTTCTTCTCGGTCGAGCGCACCTGCCCGACCTGCAACGGCCGCGGCGAGATCATCGACGATCCCTGCACCGGCTGCCAGGGCGCCGGCCGCGTCACCCGCGAGCGCACGCTCTCGGTCAACATCCCGGCCGGTGTCGAGGACGGCACCCGCATCCGCCTTGCCGGCGAGGGGGAGGCTGGCCTGCGTGGCGGGYCGGCGGGCGATCTCTACATTTTCCTGTCGATCAAGCCGCACGCCATCTTCCAGCGCGACGGCGCCGACCTGTTCTGCCGGGTGCCGATCGGCCTGACTTCGGCCGCGCTTGGCGGCGAGATCGAGGTGCCGACGCTGAACGGTGAAAAGGCCCGGGTGAAAATCCCCGAGGGGACCCAGACCGGCAAGCAGTTCCGGCTCAAGGCCAAGGGCATGAGCGTGCTGCGCTCGCGCGAGATGGGCGATCTCTACATCCAGGTCCTGGTCGAGACGCCGCAGAAGCTCACCGCCCGCCAGCGCGAATTGCTGATGGAGTTCGAGCGCGAGAGCTCGGGCGCCACCCATCCCGAAACCGCCGGCTTCTTCGGCCGCGTCAAGGATTTCCTCGGCGGCCTCGGCGGCTCCGCCTGAGACGAAAAAACGGGCGCCTCGCGGCGCCCGTTCTTCTTTGATCAGGATCCAGCCTGATAGTCAGGCCTTGTCGATCACTTTCTTGACCGCGTCCTTGGTCTTGCCGATCGCCTGCTGGGCTTCACCCTTGCGCTCCTGCGCGATGCCCTCGGCCTGAAGCCCGGGCTTGTTCAACGCCTTGCCGGCAGCCTGCTTGACGTTGCCGGCGGCTTCGTTGGCGAGGCCCTTGATCTTGTCGGTCGTGCTGCTCATGGACGCTTTCCTTCTCGAATGATCCGCGATCGGCGCCTCGGCGCCGGTTCGGATGGGAGAACGTCACGGCCGGGCTTTGGTTCCCTCGCTCAAGCCGGTGTGATGGTCTCGGCGATCGCCCGCAGCGCCCGGCCAGTCGCCTCATCGGCGGGGAAGAAGGTTTCCAGCGCCAGCTCGGACAAGGTGACGTCGACTGGCGTGCCGAACACCGTCGTGGTCGAGATCAGCGAGAGCTCGGTCTCGCCTAGCCGCAGGTGCAGCGGTAGTACGATCGGTGGCTCCGCCTCTTCCTGCGTCTTGCCTTTGACGACCGGCGCGGCCGGGACGGGATAGCTCAGCAGCTCGGCCAGGAGCTCGGCCAGTAGCGGGTCGGCCGTGGCGCGGATCTGCTGGCGCAGGCGCGCGATCAGATGGCGGCGCCACTCCGTTAGGTTGATGATTGCCGGGGCGAGCCCGCGCGGATGCAGGCTGAGCCGGAGCACGTTGACCGGCGGGCGCAGCAGGTCGGCGTCCTCGACGACCGCGAGCATCGGCGCGATCATCTTGTTCGCGGCAAGCAGGGTCCAGTGCCGGTCGACTGCCACCGCCGGATAGGGCTCGTGTCCCTTGAGCAGCAGGTCGATCGCGCTGCGGGCTGCCTGCAGGGTCGGATCCTCCAGCGAGCGTTCGAGATAGACCGGCGCATAGCCGGCCGAGAGCAGGAGCGCATTGCGCTCGCGGAGCGGCACGCCGAGATGCTCGGCGAGAAGCAGGACCATATCCCGGCTGGGCGCCGAGCGGCCGCTTTCGATGAAGCTGAGATGCTTCTGCGAGACCTCGGCTTCGAGCGCGAGGTCGAGCTGGCTGAGACGGCGCAACTGCCGCCAGTCGCGGATGAGGTGCCCGATCGTGGGCTGCTGGTGCTTGTTCATGAAGGGCAAGCTAGCCGCAGCCGCGCCGTGATCCAATTACCTCCGGCTTAATCGACCGGCCGCCGGGCTTTCGGCAGCATGGCCTCCATCAGCAACCGCCCCGGCTGAGATGGGGCCTGAACCGGAGAACAGTCATGGCCTTCATCCAGTCCTCGCGTTTCCTGCGCAATGCCCTTGCCCTCGATGCCGCCGCCTGCGCCGGAACCGGCCTGCTGCTCAGCGTCGGCGCGGGTTCGCTCTCCGGTCTGCTCGGCCTTCCGGCGGAGTTCCTGCGTGGCGCTGGCCTGGTGCTGCTGCCCTGCGCTGCCCTGCTTGCGTTCTTCGCCAGCCGGCTGCGCCTGCCGCGCCTCGCCGTCTACGCCGTGATCGGCGTCAACATCCTCTGGATCGCCGACAGCGTGCTGATCCTGGTCGCCGGCTGGTTCGCGCCGACCACGCTCGGCATCGCCTTCGTCTTGGCCCAGGCCGTGGCGGTCGCGGTTGTCACCGAGCTCGAGGTGATCGGCCTGAAGAAGTCGGTCACGGAAGCTGCCGGAGCCGAAGCTGCTCTGCACTGACCAGACGGCTCGTTACCCAAAGCCGCCGTGGCTCCCGCCGCGGTGGCCTTGGTTTGCGACGGCTTGTCACGAAACTGTCGTCTGTGCTCACTAGCCGGAAGGCCTGCCTCCCCACCCTGCGGAACAGGACCGTCCCAATGCGCAAACCCCTTGTCCTTGCGGCTCTCGCGACGCTCCTCGCTGGCGGAACGGCGCTCGCCGAGCCGACCTTCAACCGCATCGCCACCTTCCAGGTGCCGTTGAACCTGCCGGCCGACCGCGACGCGAAGAAGACGGTCGCGGAGATCATTTCGGCCAACGAGGCCGGGACCCTGCTCGCCTATACCGACGCCGAGCAGAAGGCGATCGGCCTGATCGACATCACCACCGCCAATGCGCCCAAGCCCGCCGGCTTCATCCCGGTCGGCGGCGAGCCGACCTCGGTCGTGATCCTTGGCGAGCGCGCCTTCGCCGTCGTCGTCAGCTCCGGCGACAACTTCAAGGAACCGGCCGGCCATCTCGCCACCATCGATCTGAAGACGAAGCAGGTCACAGCCACATGCGAGCTCGGCGGCCAGCCCGATTCGATCGCGCTGACCAAGGACAAGGGCAAGCTCGCCATCGTCATCGAGAACGAGCGCGACGAGAAGCTGAACAAGGGCGACCTGCCGCAGCTCCCCGCCGGCAACCTCACGCTGGTCGGCATCAAGGATGGCGAGGCCGATTGCGCGTCGAAGCAGATCGTCGACCTCACCGGCATCGCCGCGGTCGAGCCGACCGATCCGGAGCCGGAATTCGTCGACGTCAACCAGGACGGCCTCGCCGTGGTGACACTGCAGGAGAACAACCACCTCGCCGTGGTCGATACGAAGACCGGCAAGCTCGTCGCGCATTTCCCGGCCGGCACCGTCGATCTCACGAACATCGACAAGACCCGAGACGGCCAGATCAAGCCGGTCGAGGAGCTGAAGGGCGTGCGCCGCGAGCCCGATGCGGTGCGCTGGCTCGACAATGACCGCTTCGTCACTGCCAATGAAGGTGACTGGAAGGGCGGCTCGCGCGGCTTCACCATCTTCCGCAAGGACGGCACGGTCGAGTTCGATGCCGGCAACATGGTCGACCACATCGCCATCCGTCTCGGCCACTATCCGGAGCGCCGTTCAGCCGCCAAGGGCAGCGAGCCGGAGGGCATCGAGGTCGGCATCTACAACGGCGAGCGCCTGCTCTTCGTCGGGCTGGAGCGCGCTTCGCTCGTCCTCGTCTTCAAGGACGAGGGGCCGGGCCGGCCGCCACGCTATCTGCAGGCGCTGCCGGCGGGCATCGCGCCGGAGGGCCTGCTCGCCATCCCGCAGCGCAATCTCTTCGTTTCCGCTTCTGAAGCCGATCTCGGCGAAAAGGATGGACCGCGTTCGGCCGTGACCATCTATGAGCGCAGCGAAGCGCCGGCCGCCTATCCGACCATCGTCTCGGCCGATGTCGATGGTGTCCCGCTCGGCTGGGGCGCGCTCTCGGGCCTCGCCGCCCATCCCGAGCTGCCGGGCCGGCTCTTCAGCGTCACTGATAGCGCCTATACGCCCTCGCGCATCCTCGAGATCGACGCGACCAGGAAGCCGGCGACGATCACCGGCGCAATCACCGTGACCAGGGACGGCAAGCCCGCCGCCTATGATCTCGAAGCGATTGCGACGCGTCCCGGCGGCGGTTTCTGGCTGGCCTCGGAAGGGGCGCCCGAGCGCAAGGAGAAGCCGACGCAGAACCTGCTGCTACGCGCTTCGGCCAAGGGCGAGATCGAGGAGGAGATCGCCCTGCCAGAGGAGTTCGCCGCCAAGGCAATCAATCAAGGCTATGAGGGCGTTGCCGTCACCGGAACCGGGCAGGACGAGACCGTCTGGATCGCCGTCCAGCGCGAGTGGAAGGACGACCCCAAGGGCAAGGTCAAGATCCTCTCCTACAAGCCCTTCACCAAGAGCTGGGGCATCCTCTACTACCCGCTGACGGCCCCTGCCGCCGGCGCCTGGATGGGCCTCTCGGAGCTCACCTATCTCGGCGACGACAGTTTCGCCGTGATCGAGCGCGACAACCGGTTCGGCGCCAAGGCGGTGAAGACGCTGGCGACCTTCTCGGTCAAGGGATTGAAGCCGGCGCCGTTCGGCTCCTCGGAGATCCTGACGGTCGAGAAGACGCTGCTGCGCGACCTGACGCCGGACCTGATGAAGCTCGGTGGCTACGGGCTCGACAAGGTCGAGGGCATGGCGGTCGACAAGGACGGCAACCTCTTCGTCGTCACCGATAATGACGGCGTCGACGATTCCTCCGGCGAGACCCAGTTCTTCGCCTTCGGCAAGCTCGCGAAGTAAGGCGGTACGGCAAAAGGCCGGCGGGTGTTCCTCGCCGGCCTGCCGGCTTCAGCTGCCCACTGCGCAATCCCGCCGATCCAGTCTTGCTGTCGTTGCCGGTGCGTGCCCTACTCCGACAATAGGGGGAGGACGGCGCATGGCCCATGGGGTTCTCGCACAGGACGGCTCGCCGTCTCATCAGGGGCACAACGGCTCCCTCCCTGCCTTGACGCTCGGCGCCCTCGGCGTCGTCTACGGCGACATCGGCACCAGCCCGCTCTATGCGCTGAAGGAAGCGGCCCGGGCCGCAAGCGCCGGCGGCGCCCTGCAGCCGGGGGCGGTCGTCGGTTGCGTCTCGATGATCCTGTGGGCTTTGATCCTGATCATCTCGATCAAGTATTCGCTGCTGATCATGCGCGCCGACAATCGCGGCGAAGGCGGCATCATGGCGATGCTGGCCTTGCTCAAGGCGCGCCACGCCAAGCCGGGTTCGCCACGGGCTTATGTCCTCGCGGTCGGGCTCGTCGGCGCTGCGCTGCTCTATGGCGACGGCGCCATCACGCCGGCGATTTCCGTGCTCAGCGCCATCGAAGGCCTCAAGGTCGATGCACCGTTCCTGGCGCCGGCGGTCGTTCCGTTGACCGCCGCGATCCTGTTCTGCCTCTTCCTGGTTCAGAGCAAGGGCACCGGCTTCATCGGCCGTCTGTTCGGGCCGATCATGCTGCTCTGGTTCCTCGCTTTGGCGCTGCTCGGCATCCGGGGCATCCTGATGGCGCCGGGCATCCTGGCTGCGATCAATCCGTTCAACGCCCTCTACTTCATCACCCATACCGCCCCGCTCGTCGGCTTCGCCGTTCTCGGGGCCACCTTCCTGGCCGTGACCGGCGGCGAGGCGATGTATGCGGATATGGGCCATTTCGGTCCGAAGACGATCCGCCTCGCCTGGTTCGCCGTCGTGCTGCCGGCGCTGATGCTGAATTATTTCGGCCAGGGCGCGCTGCTGCTGGTCCATCCGGAGGCGATCGAGAACCCGTTCTATCAGCTCGCCCCGGACTGGGCGCATTATCCACTGATCGTCTTCGCGACGGCGGCCGCCGTCATCGCCTCGCAGTCGATCCTGACCGGCGCCTTTTCGCTGACCCGTCAGGCCGTGCAGCTCGGGCTTTTCCCGGCCGTCCGCATCAAGCACACCGCCCATGATCAGCAGGGGCAGATCTACATCCCGATCGTCAACTGGCTGATCTGCCTGGCGACCCTGACATCGGTCTTCGCCTTCCGCTCATCCGAGGCCCTGGCCGGTGCCTACGGCATCGCAGTCTCGCTGCTGATGGCGATCACCACCGGGCTGGCAGCGCTGATCGCGTTGAAATGGGGCTTCAACCCGATCCTCGTCCTGGCGGTCAACGGCTTCTTCCTGTTGATCGATCTCACCTTCTTCTCGGCGAACCTGCCGAAGCTGCACGAGGGCGGCTGGTACCCGCTGGTCCTGGCGCTGGCGCTGACGGTGATCATGCTGACCTGGCGACGCGGCCTTGCCTTGGTGGAGGCGGCGCGCGCTCGCCAGCGCGAGCCGGAGAAGGAATTCCTCGAGATGCTGGCGACCAACCCGCCGCTGCGCCTGCCGGGGACGGCCGCCTTCCTGGCGTCTGCCGCTCGCGGTCTTCCGCTCTCGCTCACGCATTTCGTTCGCCACAACCATGCGCTGCACGAGCGCATTCTTCTCGTGACTGGCAAGCTCGAGGAGATTCCCCGCGTCTCCGACGAGAACCGGATCGAGCTGATCGAGCTCGCGCCCAGCGTCACACGCGTGATCATCCATTTCGGTTTCATGGAGACGCCGCACATCCCCAATGGCTTGCGCTGCGGCGTCGAGCACGGCTTGCTGCGGGGCGTCGATCTCGACGGGATATCGTATTATATCGGCCGCGAGACCGTCATTCCGCGCGAGGAGATCGCGGGCATGGCGATGTGGCGCGAAGCGTTCTTCTCGTTCATGCAGCGCAATGCCGAGCGGTCCGCCGCGCATTTCCACATCCCGGCCAAGCAGGTCGTGGAGGTCGGGGTCGAGATCGAGATCTGATCGCCGTGGCTGCGGAGAGGGGCACGTCGTGCCGGGCCATCTCCGGTCAAAAAAAGCTGGTCACCCCGGCGGGCGAAGGGAGCCCCGGGGTGACCAGCGTTTCAATCGATCCAGGCCGATGCCTGTCGGTCTCAGAGCCCCAGCTTGCGCTTGCGCTGGCCGAGCGTGCGCAGGCGCAGCGCGTTGAGCTTGATGAAGCCGGCGGCGTCGCGGTGGTCGTAGGCGACGGCGCCCTCTTCGAAGGTGACGAGGTCCTGATCGTAGAGCGAATAGGGGCTGGAGCGGCCGATGACATGGACGCCGCCCTTGTAGAGCTTGAGCCGCACCTGGCCGGCGACGAACTCCTGGCTCTTGTCGATCAGCGCCTGCAACATCTCGCGCTCCGGCGAGAACCAGAAGCCGTTATAGATCAGCTCGGCATATTGCGGCATGAGCTGGTCCTTGAGATGCGCGGCGCCGCGATCGAGCGTGATCGACTCGATGGCGCGGTGCGCGACGGCCAGGATCGTGCCGCCGGGCGTCTCGTACATGCCGCGGCTCTTCATGCCGACGAAGCGGTTCTCGACCAGGTCGAGCCGGCCGATGCCGTTGTCGCGGCCGAGCTCGTTGAGCTTGGCCAGCAGCTTGGCGGGGGAGAGCTGGACGCCGTCGATCGCGACCGCATCGCCCTTGGCGAAGTCGATGCTGATGACCGTCGGCTTGTCCGGCGCCTCCTCGGGCGAGATCGTGCGCGAATAGACATAGTCCGGCACTTCCTGCGCCGGGTCCTCCAGCACCTTCCCCTCGGAAGAGGCGTGCAGCAGGTTGGCGTCGACCGAGAACGGCGCTTCTCCGCGCTTGTCCTTGGCGATCGGGATCTGGTGCTGCTCGGCGAAGGCGATCAGCTGCTCGCGCGAGCGCAGATCCCATTCGCGCCAGGGCGCGATCACATGGACGTCGGGCTTGAGCGCATAGGCGGTCAGTTCGAAGCGGACCTGGTCGTTGCCCTTGCCGGTGGCGCCATGGGAAATCGCGTCGGCGCCGACGCGGTCGGCGATCTCGATGAGCTTCTTGCCGATCAGCGGGCGGGCGATCGAGGTTCCCAGCAGATAGACGCCCTCATAGGCGGCATTGGCCCGGAACATCGGGAAGACATAGTCGCGGACGAACTCTTCCCGCAGGTCCTCGATATGGATGTTCTCGGGCTTGATGCCGAGCAGCAGCGCCTTCTGGCGGGCCGGCTCCAGCTCCTCGCCCTGGCCGAGATCGGCGGTGAAGGTCACGACCTCGCAATTATAGGTGGTCTGCAGCCATTTCAGGATGATCGAGGTGTCGAGCCCGCCGGAATAGGCGAGTACGACCTTGTTCACGCGCTTGTCGGCCATGGACTGGTCTTCCTGCAGTGGCGGCACGGGGGCTCGTGCCTGGAGTAGAGAATGCGACCTGGCCGGCCGCATTTCGGACGTAACCGGGCACTATCGCAGGGTTCGGGGCGACGCAATCGGAACCTTCTGATCGATCTGGCGTCATCCGCTGATGGGTTGCCGCCCGCAATGCGGGCGGAGCGATGCGTTGCTGGTTGGGGGTCAGATGCCGAATCGTCCTGTTCTGGATTTCTGGTACGAGTTCGCGTCGACCTATTCCTGCCTGAGCGCCCTGCGGATCGAGGAACTGGCGGAGGCTGCCGGAGTGGCGGTGCGCTGGCGGCCGTTCCTGCTTGGCCCGATCTTCGCAGCCCAGGGCTGGACCAGCTCCCCCTTCAATCTCTATCCGAACAAGGGCCGCTATATGTGGCGCGACGTGGCGCGCCGCGCTGGCCGGGCCGGTCTCACCATCGTCAAGCCCGAGACCTTCCCGCAAAACTCGCTGATCGCGGCGCGGCTCGCGCTGGCCGGACGCGAGGCCGGCTGGCTACCAGCCTTCTCCAAGGCGCTGTTTCGTGCGCAATTCTGCGAAGGGCGCAATATCGCCGAGGAGGCGGTGTTGAACGCAGCGCTGCGCGAAGCCGGGGCCGATCCCGCCAGCGCTTTCCCGGCCTCGCGCAGCGAGGAGGTCAAGGGTCGGCTCAAGGCCGAGACCGAGCTCGCCAAATCGCTCGGGATCTTCGGCGCGCCGACCTTCGTCACCGGCGACGGCGAACTGTTCTGGGGCGACGACCGGCTCGAGGAAGCGCTCGGCTGGGCGAAGGACGGGCGCTAGCCGCCCGCCGGCGGCGCCGGGCGCGACCAGGGCCCATGTGCAGCCGAGGTCTCGGCGATCTCCGGTAGCGTCTGCCTTTCGCTGATCTTCGGCGGGCCGGGCGGGGCCTGCGGCGGCAGGCGTCCGCCGGCGGTCTGCACCAGTGCCTGCACCCGCTTGGTGACGGATGGATGGGTCGAGAACAGGTCGGCGAAATCGTCGGGATCGTTCTCGAAGCACATGTCCATCACGCCTGACGGGACATTGTCGATGTCGGCACGGCCAGAGATCTTCAGTAGCGCCGAGATCATCGCGTCGGGGTTCTTGGTCAGCTCGACCGCCCCGGCATCGGCGAGATATTCGCGGGCCCGCGACAGCGACAGGCGGATCAGCACGGCGAGCAGCCATGCGACGGCGATCACCGCAAAGCCGAGGATGATCGCAAAGCCGCTACCCTTCTTGTCGCCGTCCGAGGAGATGCGAACCCGTCCGAGATTGCGGAACACGACTTCGCCGACGAAGGAGATGATGCCGGCGATCACCACGGCGATCACCATCAGCCGGACGTCGCCATTGCGGATATGGGTCAGCTCATGGGCGATGACAGCTTCGATCTCGGCGTCGTTGAGCTGCTCGATCAGCCCGGTGGTCAGCGTCACCGTGAACTGTTTGTCGTTGACGCCGCTGGCGAAGGCGTTGAGCGCGTCGCTCTGGATGATGGCTAGTTTCGGCGTCACCATGCCGCGGGAGATGCAGAGATTCTCCAGCATCCGGTAGAGCTTGGGCTGCGCCTCACGCGTCACGCCTTCGGCGCCCGAGACAGCCTCGATCAGTCCGACATTGATCTTGAAGCCGATCAGGACCCAGGCGCCGGTGGCGAGCGTGATGAAGGGCAGCCAGGACCAGAAGCGCTGGCCGACGAAGTTCAGCACCGTGCGCCCGCGCGGCACGCCGACATAGCCATAGCCGACCAGCATGACGCCCCAGACGGTCAGGTAGACCATCAGGAAGAGCCCGATGATCAGGGCGATCGACCGGGTCCGGTTGTTGCGCTGATGGGTGTAGAGCCCGAAGGCTTCCCCCGGCATCGCCGCAGCTCCGCTGTGAGGCTACCGCGCCGCTCAGAACTTGACGGTCGGTGCGACTTCGATCTGCTTGCGCGTCTCTTCGCCGACATCGAAGAACTCACGTGGGCTGAAGCCCATCTGCGGCGCGAAGAACACCGCCGGGAAGGCCTGGATCGCCGCGTTGAACTCGCTGACCGCATTGTTGAAGAAGCGCCGCGCCGCCGCCAGCTTGTCCTCTACATTGCCGAGATCCTGCTGCAGCTGCTGGAAGTTCGCGCTCGCCTTGAGATCGGGATAAGCCTCGCCCAGCGCCAGCAGGCGCCCGACCGCGCCGGTGAGCTGCTGCTCCGCCACGGCCTGGTCGTGCGGGCCGGTCGCGGCCTGGGCCTGGTTGCGCGCCTTGATCACCGCGTCGAAAGTCTCCTTCTCGTGAGTGGCATAGCCCTTCACGGTCTCGACGAGGTTCGGGATCAGGTCGTGGCGCTGCTTCAGCTGCACGTCGATGTCGGCGAAGGCCTGGTTGACGCGCTGGCGCATCGCGACGAGGCCGTTATAGGTCATGATCAGCCAGACCACGACGACGACGATCAGTCCAAGGACGACCCAACCCATGGTGTTCTCCTTCGGCTCAGGCAATCTTGCGGCACAGGCGATCTCGCCGGCAACCTTGCATGAAGGGCGACGATAGGGAAGCTGCCGCCGCTCGCAGCGAGCGCCTTGCGTCGGTCAGGCCGGCTTTCCGACGCTGTTGCGCGCGATCATCCTGACCGTCGCGATCACAGCGACCGCCGAAATCGCGGTCGCCAGCGAGGAGAGGGTGCCATAGCCGAGCGTATCGGCGAGCTTGCCGGCCAGCGTCGAGCCGGCGAGATAGACTAGCGGTTACTCCATCTTGAGACTCTTCAAAGCGAGCGCAATGCGCACCCGGGCGGTTACGGACGAGGCTTCGTTCAGATGGAGCTTCATTGTTTCCTCCCAGTCTCTTCTTGATTGGCAGCCTGCTCAGCCGAAGGTGAAGGCGTAGGCGCGGACGCCGGGATCGAGGAACTCGATGCTGAAGTCGCGGGGCTTCACCGGCCCGTCCTGGCGGACCAGCTGATAAAGCCGCTCGTCGCCGATCGTGCCGTAGCCGTCGGCGTCGATATCGACGCCACTGGCGCTGCCGGGCGCGGCGCCATCGATGGTGACGCGGAAGCGGACCGGCGGGCTGCCGGGCAGGCGGCCCATCACCAGATGCAGGTCGCGGGCATGGAAGCGATGGTTGATCCGCCCACCGGCCTGCTGCGAC
Organism: Allobosea sp. P4_H5; assembly: GCF_056400825.1. Classification (NCBI taxonomy): domain Bacteria; kingdom Pseudomonadati; phylum Pseudomonadota; class Alphaproteobacteria; order Hyphomicrobiales; family Alloboseaceae; genus Allobosea; species Allobosea sp. P4_H5. Next base: position 233,477 of record NZ_JBFUKM010000005.1, read on the forward strand.
GTGGCGAACTCGCCGGTGACGGTCCAGCTGCCAGACAGGCTCCACTGGTTGAGGCGAGGCGAGGTGGCGGCCTCATAGGTGGCTGGAGCATCGGCCCGGATGCCGCCAGGCGAGGCGAAGCCATTGCTGCGGGCATGGCCGAGATAGGTCTCGGGCGAGCGCAGATTGGCAAAGTCGGGCGCTCCTTGCGCGCCTTCGCCGGAGACCTCGGCGATGCCGGGCTCGACCTTGCCGCCGGCCTCGGCGAGCAGCGACTGGATCACCTTTTCGGAGGCGGCGTAGTCGCCCTCGCCGAACTCGTGATGGCGGGTGCGGCCCTGCGTGTCGATGAAATAGCGCGCCGGCCAGGCCTGGTTCCCGAAGGCGCGCCAGACCGCATAGTCGTTGTCGATCGCGACCGGATAGGTCACGCCGAGCGCCGCGACCGCCTTGCGGACATTGGCGGGGTCCTTCTCGAAGGCGAACTCCGGCGTGTGCACGCCGACCACGACGAGGCCCTGGTCCCGGTACTTCTCGGCCCAGGCTCGGACATAGGGCAGCGTGCGCAGGCAGTTGATGCAGGAATAGGTCCAGAAATTCACCAGCACGACCTTGCCGCGCACGCTCTCGGCGGTGAGCGGCTCGCGGTCGAGCCATTGCTTTGCGCCGAACAGCGGCTTGGACGCCGGCTGTGCCTGTGCGGTTGTGACAAGGCTCGGGGCAGCCGGCATGGTGATATCGAGGAGGCGTTGCTCGAGCGCAGCCGTGGTCGGCGCCGACAGGCGGGTGAGGACGCTGGTGTCGAAGCCGAAGGTGATCGCGACACTGCTCGCGACCACGGCGAGGCCGAGGCCGCGCCTCACGGGTTCGAGGAGAGCAGCGGGGCGCCGGGCCCATGCCAGCAGCCGATTGCCCAGCAGGAGAACGGCAGCCAGCGCTGTCGCCGCGCCGGCGGCATAGGCGAAGAGCAGGAGCGCGGTGGTGAGGCTCGGCCCGCCAAGGGCGGCGCCGGCGAGGATCAGGCCGAGCACCGGCCCGGCGCAGGGCGTCCACAACAGGCCCGTGGCGACGCCGAGCAAAGCCGAGGAGGCCGGCCGCAGATCGGTGCGGCCGTCAGGGCCTGTAAAACGCGCCAGCTTCTCCCCGAGCGCGGTCAGCGGCGCGGCAAGGCGCTCGGCTAGAGCTGGGAACAACAGCGCCAGCCCGAACAGGGTGACGAGGCCGAGGGCGATGCTGCGGCCATGGCTGTTGAGCGCGATCGCCCAATTGCCGGCGACGGCGGCAAGGCTTGCGACCCCCACGAAAGCCAGCACCATGCCGAGCAGCATCGGCAAGGTGCCTGTCCGGAAGGGCTGGCCGGTCCGCGTCAGCACAAAGGGCAGGACCGGCAGGATGCAGGGGCTGGCGATGGTCAGCATGCCGGCGAGATAGGCGAGAACGAAGTTCATCGTGTCATCTCCTCGGGGGCGTCAGGAACGCGCCGCGCCGCGCCGTGGCGAAGCATTCGATGTCGTGATCGGGCTGGGGCCGTAGCTGCGCGGGCCAGTGAAGGCGCTGCAGGTCATCGCAAAGCTCGCGGTCGCGGCCAGCATCGCAGCAGCCAGCAGGCGGCGCAGCGCCGAAGTAGGTCCCACCTGAGTTTGGGCGCCCGCCGTGGCGGTCAACGGAACGATGCGGGCCATGTCATGCTCCAATCATTTATTTATCGAGCGATTTAATCGCTCGATATGTAAACGGCCGAATCCCGCCACTCAATCGCTTGAAAACAAATCGTGCATCAAATACCTGTGAGCGATCCTTTTTCGGGAGGAGTGCAATGGCTGGTGAGACAGGACAGGCGGAAGGCGGGGCCGACAGGCTGCCGGGGCTCGACGAATTTCTCTGCTTTGCGGTCTACTCGACCAATCTCGCCTTCAACCGCGTCTACAAGCCGCTGCTCGACGAGCTCGGGATCACCTATCCGCAATATATTGCGCTGGTCGCCCTCTATGAGCAGGCGGATCAGACCGTCGGCCAGCTCGGCGAAAAGCTCTTCCTCGATTCCAGTACTTTGACGCCGCTGCTGAAGCGGCTGGAGGCGATGGGCGCGGTGACGCGCCAGCGCGACCCGCAGGACGAGCGGCAGGTGCGCCTCAATCTGACGGCTCAAGGCCGCGCGCTGCGCGAGCGGGGCAGGGCGGTCCGCGTCAGCATGCAGCGCACGACCGGGCTGGTCCCCGAGGAGCAGCGCGATCTGCGCGAAGCGATGGTGCGGCTGCGGGGAAATCTCACCGCAGCCGAGCATGAGCGCCGTTCCTGAGCGGCGGCTCGATCAGGCTGCGACCGCCGCCAATCCCAGCGCCGGCTGGATCTCGGCCAGGATCTCGTAGGAGCGCTTGCGGGCCGCATGGTCGAAGATCGCCGAGGCGACGATCAGCTCGTCCGCCTTGGTCTTCTCGATGAAGGCCTGCAATTGCGCCCGCACGCTCTCGCGCGAGCCGACGAAGGAGCAGGCCAGCATGCGCTGCGCCTGCGCCTTCTCCGGGCCGGACCAATAGTCCTCGATGTCGTTGATCGGCCTCGGCAGCAGGCCACGCCGGCCGCGCAGCATGTCGGCGAAGCGCTGCTGCACCGAGGTGAAGAGGTGATGCGCTTCGGCGTCCGTCTCGGCCGCGATGACGTTGCAGCCGACCATGGCATAGGGCTTGTCGAGCTGGGCCGAGGACTGGAAGCGCTCGCGATAGACGGCGAGCGCGTCCATCAGCGCATCCGGCGAGAAATGCGAGGCGAACGCATAAGGCAGGCCGAGCACGGCGGCGAGCTGCGAGCCGAACAGGCTGGAGCCGAGGATCCAGAGCGGGACATTGGTGTTGGTGCCGGGAACTGCCTGGATCACCTGGTCCGGCTGGAGCGGGCCGAGCAGCGCCTGCAATTCGAGCACGTCCTGCGGGAAGCGCTCGGACGCGTCGGCCTCGCGCCGCAGCGCGCGCCATGTGCGCTGGTCGGTGCCGGGCGCACGGCCGAGCCCGAGGTCGATGCGGCCTGGATAGAGCGTTTCCAGCGTGCCGAACTGCTCGGCGATCACGATTGGCGAATGGTTCGGCAGCATGATCCCGCCGGCGCCGACGCGGATCGATTTGGTGCCTTCGGCGACGTAGCCTATCGCGACCGAGGTCGCGGCGCTGGCGATGCCGGTCATGTTGTGGTGCTCGGCCAGCCAGAAGCGGGTGTAGCCGAGCCTTTCCGCATGTTGGGCGAGATCACGGCTGTTGTGGAGGGCGTCTGCTGCGGTCGCGCCTTCGGCGATGAAGGCAAGGTCGAGAATGGAAAGCGGGAACATTGGGCTTTTCCCTTGCATCGCTCCGGCTTGGCGCCGGGCTTCGTCGCGAAAGATCGGCAGCCTTCCGGCGGCTCGCAAGGCCGCTCCACGCATGCGCGACCGGCATTTCGCGCCGCAATCCGCTTGCGAAACGCTACGAAAATCGCTAGGTCAGCCTCGTCCGAAGGGCCGTGATCGATCACAGCCGGGGGCGGCCGACCGGCCTGCTCCCGTTTCGTGTTTGAAAAAACGGGCCTTTTGATGCGGATCGGCCCCTGCGGCCAGGCGCCGCCGTCCTTAAGGACGGCAAGCTCCGTAACCGGAGCCCCGTGCGGATCGATCCGGCGTGCAACACCAACCCAAGCGGCGCCATAGCCGGACATCCGCGGGATACGCGGCCGGCATTCAGGAGCATTTATGTCAGCTGTCGAAAGCTATCACGCGGGTCGCGAGGATTTCGCCGCCCTGCTCGAGGAATCGTTCACCCGGAACGAGGCCCTCGAAGGTACCGTCATCAAGGGCAAGGTCGTTGCCATTGAGAAGGACATGGCGATCATCGACGTCGGTCTGAAGACCGAAGGTCGCGTCGCTCTCAAGGAATTCACCGGCCCGGGCCGGGAAGAAGAGCTCAAGGTCGGCGACGAGGTCGAGGTCTATCTCGATCGGATCGAGAACGCGCTCGGCGAAGCCGTCATCTCGCGCGACAAGGCCCGCCGTGAAGAGAGCTGGGTCAAGCTCGAGAAGGCGTTCGAGGCCCGCGAGAAGGTCATGGGCAACATCTTCAACACGGTCAAGGGTGGCTACACCGTCGATCTCGACGGCGCCGTCGCCTTCCTGCCACGTTCGCAGGTGGACATCCGCCCGATCCGCGACGTCGGCCCGCTGATGGGTCAGCCGCAGCCCTTCGAGATCCTCAAGATGGATCGTCGCCGCGGCAACATCGTCGTCTCGCGCCGCACCGTTCTCGAAGAGACCCGCGCCGAGGCTCGCTCCGAGCTCGTCGCCTCGCTCGAAGAGGGCCAGGTCATCGACGGCGTCGTCAAGAACATCACCGAATACGGTGCGTTCGTTGATCTCGGCGGCATTGACGGCCTCCTGCACGTGACCGACATGGCCTGGCGCCGCGTCAACCATCCGTCCGAGGTCGTGACCATCGGCCAGACGGTCAAGGTCAAGATCATCAAGATCAACCAGGAGACGCACCGCATCTCGCTGGGCATCAAGCAGCTGCTGGCCGATCCGTGGGATGGCATTGCCGCCCGCTACCCGGTCGGTACCCGCCTGAAGGGGCGCGTCACCAACATCACGGACTACGGCGCGTTCGTCGAAGTGGAGCCGGGCATCGAAGGCCTGATCCACGTCTCCGAGATGTCCTGGACCAAGAAGAACGTCCACCCCGGCAAGATCGTCTCGACCTCGCAGGAAGTCGACGTCGCGATCCTCGAGGTCGATCAGGTCAAGCGCCGCATCTCGCTCGGCCTCAAGCAGACCCTGCGCAACCCGTGGGAAGTCTTCGCCGAGCAGCATCCGGCTGGTTCGGTCGTCGAGGGCGAGGTCAAGAACAAGACCGAGTTCGGTCTGTTCCTCGGCCTCGAGGGCGACATCGACGGCATGATCCATCTGTCGGACCTGGATTGGAACCGTCCGGGCGAGCAGGTGATCGAGGAGTACAAGAAGGGCGACATGCTCCAGGCGGTCGTCCTCGATGTCGACGTCGAGAAGGAGCGCATCTCGCTCGGCCTGAAGCAGCTTGGCGGCGATCCCTTCGTGGATGCCGGCGAGTTCAAGAAGGGCCAGGTCGTGACCTGCGAGATCATCGACGTCAAGGACGGTGGTCTCGACGTCAAGATCTCCGGCACGGACATGACGACCTTCATCAAGCGCGCCGAAATCGCGCGTGACCGTGCCGAGCAGCGCCCCGAGCGCTTCGCGGCCGGCGAGAAGGTCGACGCCCGCGTCATCCTCTTCGACAAGAAGGCCCGCAAGATCCAGGTCTCGATCAAGGCCCTGGAAGTGGCCGAGGAGCGCGAGGCGATGGCCACCTACGGCTCGGCCGACTCGGGTGCTTCGCTCGGCGACATCCTCGGCGCCGCCCTCAAGAAGGCGACGACCGACAAGAAGTGATCATCAGGCCGCGTTTCGCGGCCTGACCAATCCATCGGCCCGCGCGGAGAAATCCGCGCGGGCTTTTGTTTCGCCCGAGGTCGTCATTCTCGGACGGAGCGAAGCGTAGATCCGGGAATCCCGGGACCAGAGCGCGCTGGTTTCCGAGATGGTCGGGTCAAGCCCGACCATGACGAGATGAGATGGAGACGGACATGCAGGACGCAGCTATCGGGATCGATTTCGGCACCACGAACAGCGTGGTCGCGCTCGCACGTCCTGATGGTTCGGTGACGACCCGCAGCTTCGCCACCAGGCAGGGCGCCGTCGATGCCTATCGCTCGGCGCTGATGTTCTGGCGCGAGGGCCGCCCGCCCCACGCCCACGTCACCCATGTCAGCGGCCCCGACGCACTCGACATGGCGCTCGGCATGACCACCGAGCACCGCTTCCTGCAATCGCTGAAGACGCATCTGTCGAGCCGCGCCTTCCAGGAGACGCGCCTGTTCGGCAAGCTCTTTCGGCTGGAGGACCTGATCGCGGTCTTCCTGACCGACCTTTCCGCCGGGCTGGACGATCTCGGCGAGCGCAGCGTCCTCTCGGGCCGCCCGGTCGTCTTCGCCGGCGACCGGCCGGACGAGCAACTCGCCCTGACGCGACTGGCGGCCGCCTATGGCAAGGCCGGCATGAGCAAGGTCGATTTCGCCTATGAGCCGCTCGGCGCTGCCTACTGGTACGCACGCGAACTGAAGACGCCGCAGACCATGCTGGTCGCAGACTTCGGCGGCGGCACCAGCGACTTCTCGGTGATGCGTTTCGAGCCCGGTGGCAACGGCACCTTGCAGGCCGTGCCGCTCTCCCATGCCGGTGTCGGCATCGCCGGCGACACTTTCGACTATCGCATTATCGAGCATGCGGTCTCGCCGCTGCTCGGCAAGGGCTCGGACTACCTTTCCTTCGGCAAGCGCCTGCCGATCCCGGCGCATTACCACGCCGCCTTCGCACAATGGCACCGGCTCTCGCTGATGAAGAGCAGGGAGACCATGACCGAGCTCAAGGCGCTGATCCGCGACGCCGTCGAGCCCGGCAGGCTCGAGGACCTGATGACGGTGATCGAATACGATCTCGGCTACGAGCTCTATCGTGCCGTCTCGGCCACCAAGATCGCGCTCTCCTCGCAGGAGGAGGCGCAGCTCAGCTTCGATCAGATGGGCGTGCGCATCGACCGCACCGTGACGCGGGCCCTGTTCGATCGCTGGATCGCCGAGGATGTGGCGGCGATCGAAGGCGCGCTCGACGAGGCGCTGGCCACCGCCGGGGTCGCCGGCGACAAGATCGAGGCGGTGTTCATGACCGGCGGCACCTCCTATGTGCCGGCGGTGCGCGCCTTGTTCGACCGGCGCTTCAGCCCGCAGCGCATCCATATCGGCGACGCCTTCCGCTCGGTCGCCAGCGGCCTGGCCCTGCTCGCGCTCGACCGGCAGCGGGCGCTCGCCGCGGCCTGAGCCGGGCATCCTGCCGCGTCGATTGTTGCCTTGCCCGTCCCGCACCGGGGAGCTACATCACAGGGCCCCTGGAGCCCGCGCCGACGAGCTTGCACCGCAAGCGATCGGACTGTGATCTCTGTCGCAAAGTGAGAGCCGGAGCCGCCGACATGTCGTCCGATGCCGATCTGCTCGCCGATCGTCGCAGCCTGCGGCGCAAGCTCTCGCTCTGGCGGTTGCTCGCGCTTGCCGGCGTCGTCGTGATGGTCGTCGCCGGCGCGCTCGTCTGGAGCGGGCGCCTGCCGGGCAGCACCGCCCAGGCGCATATCGCGCGCGTCACCATTTCCGGCTTCATCTCCGGCGATCGCCGCACGCTCGAGCTGATCAAGTCGCTGGAGGGCAGCCGCGCCAGCGCCGTGTTGCTCAGCATCGACAGCCCCGGCGGTACGGTGACCGGCTCCGAAGCCGTTTACGATGCGGTCCGCCGCCTTGCCGCCAAGAAGCCCGTCATCGCGGTGGTCGACGGCATGGCCGCCTCCGGCGGCTACATCGTCGCGCTCGGCAGCGAGCGCATCGTCGCGCGCCAGACCTCGATGGTCGGCTCGATCGGCGTGATCGCCCAGATCCCCAATGTCGCCCGGCTTCTCGACACCATCGGCGTCAAGTTCGAGATCACACGCTCGAGCCCGCTCAAGGCAGCACCGAGCGGCCTTGAGCCGACTTCGCCGGAGGCGGCCGCCGAGACCGCCCGCGTGATCGCCGACAATTACGACTGGTTCAAGCGGCTGGTCGGCGAGCGCCGCAAGCTCGCCGATCCCGAGATCGCCGCAGTGTCCGACGGCCGCGTCCATTCCGGCCGCCAGGCGATCAAGCTCAAGCTCATCGACGAGGTCGGCAGCGAGCAGGAGGCGATCACCTGGCTCGAGCGCGAGAAGGGTGTCGGCAAGGATCTGCCCGTGCGCGACTGGCGCCGCCGCAGCGAATCCTCCTCCTACGGGCTCTGGAGCGCAAGCGAGGCGGTGGCGCGCGCCGCCGGCCTGGAGGAGCTCGCGGCCCTGCTCGCGCGTGCTGCCGAAACTCCGGTTGGACTGCGGCTTGACGCGCCCTTGGCGCTCTGGCAGCCTGCCGTCGAAAAGTGACGATGTTACAAGCGGTTATATTGCACCCATGATAAAATCAGAACTCGTCCAGCGCATCGCCGAGCGCAACACCCATCTCTACCAGCGCGATATCGAGAACATCGTCGGCTCGATCCTCGATGAGGTCGTCAAGGCGCTCGCGCGCGGCGATCGTGTCGAGCTGCGCGGCTTCGGGGCCTTCTCGACCAAGGAGCGCGCCGCCCGTGTCGGCCGCAATCCGCGCACTGGCGATTCCGTCAAGGTCGACCAGAAGTTCGTGCCGGTCTTCAAGACCGGCAAGGAGCTGCGCATGCGGCTGAACGGCAAGGCCTGAGATGGGCTGGAGGAGAGCGGGATGAAGGCTTTCTTCAAGGCGCTGGTGCTCGTTCCGGTGGCGCTGATCGTGGTGCTGTTCTCGGTGGCGAACCGCGCGCCGGTTCGGGTCTCGCTCGATCCGATCAGCCGCGACGCGCCGGCGTTCGCCCTCGACCTGCCGCTCTTCGCCGTGATTCTCGCTGCCATCGCCGTCGGCATCCTGATCGGCGGCTTCGCCTCCTGGCTGGCGCAGGGCAAGCATCGCAAGGCGGCGAGGGTCAATCGCCGCGAGGCCGACAAGCTGCGTGGCGAGGCGCAGTCGCTGCGCGCCGCCGTGCCGGATTCGGCGCTGCCGGCGCTGACCAGCCGCGTCTGAAGCCAGCATCATGCGTTTCTTCTCCGCCGCCGAGATCGACGGCCTGCTGAATTTCCCCGCTTTGGTCGATGCGCTCGCGGAGGCCTTCCGGGGCGACATCGTCACGCCGGTGCGTCATCACCATGAGGTCGAACGCCCGGATGCGGCCGCGACCCTCCTGCTGATGCCGGCCTGGACGGCGCCGGAGGAAAAGCCAGCCTTCCTCGGCACCAAGGTCGTCACGGTATTCCCCGGCAATGCTGCGGTGAGTCTGCCGAGCGTGATGGGCAGCTATCTCTTGATGGACGGAGCGAGCGGTGCGCCGCTCGCAGCGCTGGATGGCGCGCGCCTGACGCTGTGGCGCACCGCAGCGGCCTCCGCGCTGGCCTCGCGCATGCTGGAGCGCCCGGATTGCAAGCGGATGCTGATGGTCGGAGCCGGTGCGCTCTCGACCTTCCTGGTCAAGGCGCATCGCAGCGTCCGCCATTTCGAGGACATCGCGATCTGGGCGCGCCGGCCGGAAGCCGCTGCCGAGGTCGTGGCCGAACTCGCGCGCGACGGCATCGAAGCGCGCGTCGCGGACAATCTGGAGTCCGAGGCGCGCCAGGCCGATCTGATCTCCTGCGCCACCCTGTCACGCGAGCCGCTGATCCAGGGTCGCTGGCTGAAGCGCACCGCCCATCTCGATCTGGTCGGAGCCTTCAACCTGTCGATGCGCGAGGCGGACGACGAGGCGCTGCAACGCGCCCATGTCTTCGTCGATACGCAAGCGGCGCTGCACGAGGGCGGCGACGTCGCCGTCGCGATCAAGGCTGGGGCCTATACCGCAGAGCAGATTTCGGGAACGCTGGCCGGTCTCTGTCGCGGGGAATATGACGCCGCCGCCGAACGCGACGACGTCACCTTGTTCAAGTCGGTCGGCACCGCACTCGAGGATCTCGCCGCTGCCATGCTGGTCTGGAAGCTGGCGAACTGAAGCGCGTCGTCAGACCCTGACGGCCGGGCCGCCCAGGGCCCCGAGCAGCCAGAGCACGATCACGATGGTCAGGACCAGGCCGACGACGCCGCCGAGGCCAGCACTGCCATAGCTCCGATGGCCATAATACCCGCCGCCGCCGAGCAGGATAACGAGCAGGATGATGATGAGAAGTGTGGACATGGTTCGCGCCCCTTCTTCCGTCCGCCCGCCTCGTCAGTTGTCGGCGAGCGAGCGCTGGAAGAACGTCGGGCGCGAACCGTAGGTTCCCGTGTTAATCCGCCTTGATTCCGACCTCGCGGATCAGGCCGACCCATTTCGTCTGCTCGGCGCGGACGAAGGCGGCGAGCTCGGCCGGCGTGTTGCCGACCGGCTGGGCAGCGAGCTGGTCCATCTTGCCGCGCACCACGGGGTCGGCGATCGCGGCCTTGGTCTCGGCCTGCATCCGGTCGACGATCGCCTGCGGCGTCTTCGCCGGCGCGAACAGGGCGAACCAGGAGGAGACGTCGAAACCCGGCACGAGATCGTTGATCGGTGCGAATTCGGAGGCGGTCGGCGCGCGCTGTGCGGTGGTGACGCCGAAGCCGCGCACCGTGCCGGCGCGGACCTGGGGCAGGGCGGCGGTGATGTTGTCGAACATCAGGTCGACGCGCCCGCCGATCAAGTCCTGCATCGCCTGCGCCGAGCCGCGATAGGGCACATGCACCATCTTGATGCCGGTCAGCTTCTGGAAGAGTTCGCCGGCGAGATGGATCGAGGTGCCGACACCGGAGGAGGCATAGGTCAGCTTGCCGGGATTGGCCTTGCCATAGGCGATCAGCTCGGCCGTATCCTTGACCTTGAGGGTTGGGCTGACGACGAGCAGGTTCGGCACCAGCGCGACCATGGTGATCGGGGCGAAATCAGTCAGCGGGTCGTAGTTGACCTTGGCGTAGAGCGCCGGATTGGCGACGAGGCCGACCGAGACGATCAGCAGGGTGTCGCCGTTCGGCTCGGAGCGCGCCACCGCCTCGACGCCGATATTGCCGCCGGCGCCCGCCCGGTTCTCGACCACGAAGGTCGCGCCGAGCGCCTGGCCGACCTTGTCGACGACCAGCCGTCCGAGGATATCGGTGGCGCCGCCGGGCGTGAACGGCACGACCAGTTTGGGCGTGCGCCCTTGCGGCCAGGCGCCCTGTGCGCGGCCAGCCGCGGGCAAGGTGAGCGCGGCGCCGAGGCCGCCGAGCAAGGCGCGGCGGTCGAGTGTGAAACGGCTCATCGTCGGATGTCTCCTCCAGAAACGTTCGCCGGTGGGCTTGCCGCCCGTTTTTCGGCAGTGGAGACGCTGCCGGCTCCCGCGCGCCCTGTCCAGCCCATTGAGCGGGCAGTGGCTTGACCTCGGCGCGAGCGGCCTGCGATTCTGCCACCATGCAAACGCTTCGTCGCTTCGCCCCCCTGATTCTCCTGCCGTTGCTCATGATCGCGGGAGCTGCGCGCGCCCAGTCCACCGGCGAGGCGGAGGCGAAGACCCGCGCCGCCAATATCGCGGCGTACCCGGATGCCGCCCGCGCCCTGTTCGGCCAGAAGGTCACGCCGGCCGCCTTGAGGGCGCGCTCGATCGGCTCCTATGCCCGCGGCTGCCTGGCCGGCGCGACGGCGCTGCCGGTCGATGGCGAGAACTGGCAGGTCATGCGCCTCGCCCGCAACCGCAACTGGGGCCACCCCGAGCTGATCTCCTTCCTCGAGCATTTCGCTCGTGAGGTGCCGAAGATCGCCGGCTGGCCCGGCCTCCTGGTCGGCGACATCTCGCAGCCGCGCGGCGGGCCGATGCTGACCGGCCACGCCTCGCACCAGATCGGGCTCGATGCCGATATCTGGCTGACGCCGATGCCCAGGAAGCGGCTCGACAGTGACGATCGCGAGAACATGTCCGCGATCAACATGGCTCGCTCCGACTGGCGCGACGTCGATCCGAAGAACTGGACGCCGGCGCATACCCGCCTGATCAAGGCGGCAGCGAGCGAGCCCAAGGTCGAGCGCATCTTCGTCAATCCGGCGCTCAAGGTTGCGCTCTGCCGCGAGGCCGGCTCGGACAAGGCCTGGCTGGGCAAGGTTCGGCCGATCTGGGGCCACAACTACCATTTCCACATCCGCCTAAGCTGCCCGCCCGGCATGGAGGGCTGCCAGGGCCAGGAACCGCCCAATTTCGGCGATGGCTGCGGCGAAGAGCTCAACGGCTGGGTCGAGAAGCAACATCAGGCGATCTTCAACCCGCCTAAGCCGAAGCCGGGCCCGAAGCCGAAGCCCAAGCCGCCCATGTCGCTGGACGCACTTCCGGCCGAGTGCCGGCAGGTGCTGGTGTCGCGCTAAGGCATAGTGCGACCCGCATTTCCTCTGTCATAGTACTGTTTCAGCCTCGCTGAGCGCGGCGCATGGCGTGTCGCACACGGCTTTGCTGCCGACAGAGGAGGACGTGATGAGTGCCAGTCCGACCATCGTTCTCGTTCATGGCTTCTGGGGCGGGGCCGCTCATTGGAGCAAGGTCATCGTCGAACTCGCTCGCATGGGCCATTCAGATCTCCGTGCGGTCGAGATGCCGCTGACCTCGCTAGCGGATGATGCCGAGCGCACCCGCAAGATGGTGAAGCAGCAGGCGGGGCCGGTGCTGCTGGTCGGCCACTCCTATGGCGGCGCCGTCATCACTGAAGCCGGCGACCTGCCGAATGTCGCAGGTCTCGTCTACATCGCCGCTTTCGCGCCGGATGCGGGCGAGAGCCCGGGCGGCATCAGCCAGGCGGCTCCGCCGGCGGCGATCGCCAACCTCGCTCCCGACAGCGACGGCTATCTCTGGATCAACTACGACAGGTTCCACGAGAGCTTCTGCCAGGACCTGACCGCCGACGAGGCGCTCGCCATGGCCGTCGCGCAGAAGGCGCCGCTGGCGTCGACCTTCGGCGATACCATCACCGCGCCGGCCTGGAAGGTGAAGCCGAGCTGGTATCAGCTCTCCACCGACGATCGGATGATCCATCCGGACAACCAGTATCGCATGGCCGAGCGGATGAAGCCGCGCCGCATCCTGACGCTCGATGCCAGCCACGCCTCCCTGGCTTCGCGGGCAGGCAAGGTGGCGGCCCTGATCGACGAAGCCGCTCGCGAGGTTGCCAAGGTCTGAGAGGCGGGGTGGTTGCGGCGACCCGCATGGCAGGTCGCTGCGGCAGTGCTAACGTCGCAACGATCCGGTCTGCTGCCCCTGCGGCCGGTAGGCGAACGGATCGTTGCGCGGGTTGATCGGCGGCTCCTCGCCCGGCTGGGCGCTGTCGATGATGCCGTTGCCTTCCTCGTCGCCGACGATCAGCTCCTCGGTCGGCGGCGTCGAGCCCGGCAGCTGCAGTGGCCCGCGCATCTCGCTCGGCGTCGGCTGCGGCTGGTAGCGCTGCGACATCWGCGGCTGCGTCTCCTCCTCGATATAGCGCCGCTGGCCGTCGAGCCCGCCATGCTGCTGATGTGCGACCGGATAGCCGCCGCTGACTGCGCCCGGCGGACGCAGGCCGCCGCTCGGCTGGCGCAACAGGCCGCCGGAGCCGCTCGCCACCATCGGCGGCGGCAGGTTCTGACGCGTATCCTGCTGCTGCTGTTGCAGCGCCATCCGATCCGGCCGCGCCGGGTCCGGCGGCGGCAGGTTGTAGTTGGGCTCGTACTTGATCACCGGCTTGCAGATATGCCGGCCCTTGGAATGCCGCGCCAGGTCGATATGGAAATGGTCGTAGTGCATCGGATCGGCGCCGGGGCCGAGCACGGTCGAGAAATGCTCGCAGGCACCGACGAAGATCTCGCGCAGGAAAGCCTGCTCCTCCGGCGCGCCGCGCCAGCCATCCTTGACGGTGACGACGCGGTTGTCGTTCAGGCGGAAGGAAAAGACGTCGACGGCATTGCCGAAGGCATGCTCGGAGGTGCGGCTCGTGCCGGTGCCGTTGTTCATGGCGCGGCAGGAATAGGAGCCGGCGCGGATCTCGATCACCTGCGCGCCGAGCACGTTCATCGCTGCCGGCTGCACCACCTCGGTGAACCATTTGTCTGTCGTCGCGACCACCGGGCAGGCCAGGGTCGCATTGCTGGTCAGCGCGACGCTGCCATTGGCGAAGGCCGCGACCTTGAGCGGCTTCTCCATGCCGCAGGTGCCGGGGCCATCGATCGCCTTGCCGCGCAGGCTGACATAGGCCGAGAGCTGCACCTGGCCCGAGGACAGGCACTGGGCTTCGGCCTGGTCACGCCAGGGCGCGCGCTGCGGCTTCTGGAACTTGCCGCAGCCGGCAAGGCCGGCGCCGATGACGCCGAGCGCGAGGAGAGTGAGGTGAACGCGACGCATGACCAATCAAATGCGAGGCGTTGGGTGAACGGTTTGTTGACCGGCTGCGTCCTGGAAGCCACGGACGGATTAACTTTGCCGGTGGCGTTAAGCGGGGGTTAACGCTGCCGGTGCGGCGTTAAGGTGTTGCCGCCGCGACGGTGCCGAAGGCGACCTTGTTCATCGCGCGGCCTGGCATCAGGGTGAAGGCGCCGGCCACGGCCAGTCCGGCGAAGAGCCAGAGCATGGCGGAGCGATGGGCGACGATGTTGCCGCGCCGGCGCATGATGATGGCATAGGGCAGGTTGACGATCGTCAGCACGCTGAGCAGGTGGATCGCGCTGTAGCGGCCATTGCTGGTGATGAAAGCCGAGCTCGCCGCAGTCACGGCCATCCCGACCACGAAGATCCAGCCGACGAGACGATGGCGCGCCGTGCCCTTGCGCATGGCGAGGACGGTGAGCCCTGCCGCAAGCGAGGTCAGCGCCGCCAGCGCGTGCAGCTGCATGATGGCCGGCGCGGCGAGCAATGGGGCAAGCGTCATCGCGAGATCCTTGCGGCCGCAGAGGCGATCATGCCGCGGAGCTTAGCATCGACTTGCGATTCTTGCCCGGGTCAGTCGGCGTTTGCGCAAGGTCAACGCGGTTGCGCTGCCTCGGCGACCACACCAAGTTACGCCGCAACGTCAGGGCCCCGCGCCATTGGCGTCCCGCCGACTGGGCGTGCCAGGCAACGCCGGCTTCAAGCCCGCCATCCGAGGAAGTCTCTCGATGTCCGATCTCTCCGCTTTCGCGATCACGCAGCGCTGGCCGGCCCAGCATCCCGACCGGCTTCAGCTCTATTCGCTGCCGACGCCCAATGGCGTGAAGGTTTCGATCATGCTGGAGGAGACCGGCATCCCCTATGAGCCGCACCTGATCGACATCGGCAAGAACGAGAGCTGGACGCCGGAATTCCTCTCGCTCAATCCGAACGGCAAGATCCCGGCGATCATCGACCCCAACGGCCCCGGCGGAAAGCCGTTCGGCCTGTTCGAGTCCGGTGCGATCCTGGTCTATCTCGCCGACAAGGCCGGCAAGTTCCTGCCCACCGACCCGGCCCGCCGCTACGAGACCCTGCAATGGGTCTTCTTCCAGATGGCGGCGATCGGCCCGATGTTCGGCCAGCTCGGCTTCTTCCATAAGTTCGCCGGCCGTGAATACGAGGACAAGCGTCCGCGCGACCGCTACGTCAATGAGAGCAAGCGCCTGCTCGGCGTGCTCGAGACCAGGCTTGCCGGGGGCGATTGGCTGATGGGTGACGAGTACACCATCGCCGACATCGCGACGCTCGGCTGGGTCCGCAACCTCGTCGGCTTCTACGGTGCTGGCGAGCTGGTCGAGTATGACAAGCTCAAGCTCGTCCCGAAATGGCTGGAACGTGGCCTCGCGCGTCCGGCGGTGCAGCGCGGGCTGGAAATCCCGAAGCGGCCGGGCTGAGGGCGCTACATCGTCATGGTCGGGCTTGTCCCGACCATCCACGTCTTCTTGTGGCGAGTGCGGTGTTCAAGACGTGGATGCTCGCCACAAGGGCGAGCATGGCGGCGGAGTAGCGGGCCGCGCGCGTGAGTGCTGCACCTCAATACTTGATCACGCCGAACCGGCGGAACGCATCATGGATGCGGTCGGCATAGGCGTTGAAGCTCGGATAGTCGCCGAGATGAGCCGGGCGCGGCCTCGGCAGTTCGATCTTGATCTCGTCGACGACCCGGCCCGGCGTTGGCGACATCACCAGAACCCGGTCGGAGAGGCCGATCGCCTCCTCGATCGAGTGGGTGATGAAGACCACCGTCTTGGCTGTCTCCAGCCAGAGCATTTCGAGATCGTGCCGGATCTGCGTGCGCGTGATCGCATCGAGCGCGCCGAAGGGCTCGTCCATCATCAGCACTGACGGGTTGTGGATCAGCGCGCGGGCGATCGAGACGCGCTGGCGCATGCCGCCGGAGAGCTGCTTCGGATAGCGGTCGGCCGCATGGCTGATGCCGAGCTTGGCGAAGAGCTCGAGCGCCCGTTCCCTGGCCGGGGCCAGCGGCAGGCCGCGGATCTCGGCCTGCAGCATGACGTTCTCCAGCGCCGTCCGGAACTCCAGCAGGAGATGGTCCTGGAAGACGATGCCGATATCGGTCAGCGGCTCGGTCAGCGTCTTGCCGTTGACCAGGAGCTCGCCGCCGCTGGTCGGGATCAGCCCGGCCGCCATCAGCATGAACGTGCTCTTGCCGCAGCCGGACGGGCCGATCAGGCTGACGAACTCGCCGCTCCTGATATCGAGCGTCAGCCCGTCGACGGCCGTGAAGCCGCCGAAGGTCTTGACGATGCCGCGCCCCTCGATCGAGGCGGCGGGAGAGGCAGCAGCGGCCGTCATGCTTTTCCCTCGTTGACTACGAGCAGGCCGGCGCCGAGGCCGGCAGCAGCTCGGTCGTGTAGTAGTCGGTGATCGGTTTGTCCTTGGGGAGGCCGAGATATTGCGTCAGCAGGTCGAAGCTCACGCTCCAGTTCTTCTCCGGCACCTTGCCGAGCGAGGTCGCGCCGGGCGCGCAGAGCAGCTTGTTGACCACGTCGAACTGCGCCAGCACCTGCGCCTTCTTCACCGAGGGGAACTGCGCGACGACCGCGTCGGCGGCGGCATCCGGGTTCTTGCGGGCGGCGTCCCAGCCCTGCAGGCTCGCCTCGATGAACTTCTTGTAGAGCTCGGCATCGGCCTTGATCTTGTCGTCGCGGGCGATGATCGAGAGCCCCACCGTCGGCACGCCGACATCGCGGTAGAAGATGTCGCGCACCTTGAAGCCACGTTCGCGAATCTGCACCGAGTGGAAGTCGGCGCCGCCCAAGATGGCGTCGACCTTCTTCTCCAGCAGCGCGCCGACGAAGGCGCCGGGGTCGATGTTGATGACGTCGACCTTGCCCTTGTCGATGCCGTTGCTGGCGAGGATGGCGTCGAGCAGCGTCGTCTGGGCCGTGCCGGGCTGGACCGCGAGCTTCTTGCCGACGAGGTCCTTGGGCGAGGCAATCCCGCTGTCCTCCAGCGCGATGATGGCGAAGCCGTTGGTCTGCAACACGGGGGCGACGATCTTCACCGGGGCGCCCTTGGTGCGCAATTGCATCGCCGCCGGCGCATCGGCGAAGCCGACATCGGTCTGGCCCGTCGCGACCATCTGCGCGGTGGTGCCCGAGCCCTTGCCCTCCTCGATCGTCAGGTTGATGCCGGCCTTCTCGTAGAGGCCCATCTGCTTGGCCATCATGAAGCCGGCATTGGGCGCCGCGGCGAGGAAGTTCAGCGTGATCTTCATCGGTTTGCCGGTTTGGGCGAAGGCGATGCCGCTGCTCAGGGCGAGGATGGCGGCGCTTGTGAGCAAGGTCCTGCGTTTCATCATTGTCTCCTCCCTAGGTTGCCGGTTGGCTCCGGCGAGATGGCGATCGGATCAGCCCTTGCGCTGCCAGGGCATCAGCAGCACTTCGAGCCAGTCGACGAGGTAGCTGAACAGGATGCCGACGGCCGACAGCGCCACCAGGCAGGCAAAGATCAGCGGCATGTCGAGGAAGCTCGTGCCGCGCAGGAGCAGGTAGCCGAGGCCGGCATTGGCGCCGACGAATTCGCCGACGATCGCTCCCGTCGCCGCGAACACGGCCGAGACCTTGAGGCCCGAGAAGATATAGGCCAGCGCCGCCGGCACCCGGACATAGCGGAAGGTCTGCCAGGCGGAGGCGCCCATCGAACGGGTCAGATAGAGCACGCGCTCGTCCAGGGCGCGGAAGCCCGTCATGCTCGCGACCAGCGTCGGGAAGAAGCAGAGCAGGAATGTCAGCAGCACCTTCGGGAACAGGCCGAAGCCGAACCAGACCACGAAGAGCGGCGCGATCGCGATCTTCGGCACGAGCTGGAAGAAGACGATCACCGGATAGACCGCTTTCTCCAGCAATTTCACCGAGACGATGACATAGCCGAGCGGGATCGAGATCACCGCCGCCATCAGGAAGCCGAGCACGATCTCGTTGGCCGTCACCAGCGTGTGGCGGAAGATGTCGGCGCGATCGAGCCAGAGCCGCTCGAAGAAGGCGCTCGGCACCGGCAGGATGTATTCGGGGATGCCGGCCATCGGCACCAGGAGCTGCCAGGCGACCAGCAGCACGGCGAAACTCGCCAGCGGCCAGGCGATAGCCGAGGCCCAGGCAGCGACCTTGCCGGAGGCCTGTTGCGTGGCCGGGGTGGTTGCGCTGTCGCTGCTCATGCTGATGTCTCTGTCGGCAGCATGCGTCGGGCCGCCTCTGTCGAAACGGCGGGGAGAGCGCCGATCTGTCGCCGCCGGAGCGGCCAGATCGCTGCCATCTCCCGGGCGGCGGTGGCGAGCGCCGCCGCGATCTCTCCGCGACGTGCCTCCTGCATGCGCGGCAGCGGCCCGGCCACGCTGAGCGTGCCGGCGACGGAGGCGCCTGCGTCCGGCCCGGCGCGGAAGGTCGTCGCCATCGCGACCGTGCCGATCTCACCCTCCTCGACCGCCAGCGCGTAGCCACGACTGCGGGTCTCGCCAAGATGCTGCCTAAGCGCATCGACATCGCCGAGCGCGTTCGGGCCGGTGCGCCCCTCGCCGCTAAAGCCGCGAGCACAGACGATGCGCAATGCCTCCTGCTCAGGCAGGGAAGCGAGCCAGGCCTTGCCCGTCGCGGTCGCGTGCAGGACGATACCCATCCCCATCGGCGGCTCGTAGCGCAGGCCGGCGGTCGCGCCCTGCGCCCGGGCGATCCAGGTCAGGCTCTCGCCCTCGACCACGGCGAGACGGCAATATTCGCGGGTCGCGCGGGCGAGCCCGTCGAGCACGATCTGGCCGGCATCGGGCAGGCCGCGCAGGTCGAGATTGCGGAAGGCGAGCTGCGACAGTTTCAGGGTCAACCCATAGGCGCCCGATTGGGGGTCCTGCGTGACGAATCCGCGCTCGGCGAGGGTGGCGAGCAATCGGTGCGTGGCGCTGACCGGCAGGTCGAGCCGCTCGGCAAGCACGGTCAGGTCGGCGCCGTCGGCTTCGTCGGCCAGCGCCTCCAGCAGCTTGAATGCACGCTCGACCGCCGCGATCGTCACCCGTTCCCGCCCCGTTCTGTATAAATTGGAAATCATTTCCAATTTGGATTTCGTTTTCGTATAGAGACGAGGCGAGGCCGAGTCAACGCGCCCCGCAGGACGAGCCCGGTGGAGGGGACGATGAGCCTGGCAGGTGAGGGAGCGGTCGCGATCTGGCACGACATCGCGCCGGAGGGCAGGGCGGAGTTCTATGCCTGGCATGGCGAGGAGCATATGCCGGAGCGGGTCGGCATCCCCGGCTTCCTGCGCGGGCGGCGCTATGTCGCGATCGACGCCGATCTCGAGTTCTTCAATCTGTACGAGGCGCAGACCGTCGAGGTGCTGAAGGGGCAGGACTATACGACCAGGGTCAACGCGCCGACGCCGTGGACCTTCTCGGCGGTGAAGCATTTCCGCTCGGTTGCGCGCGCGATCTGCCGTGTGTCCCACACCAGCGGTCCGGCCCAGGGCGGGCTGATCGCAACCTTGCGCTATGACGTGCCTGACAACATCGCCTCGGCTCACAAGGCGGCCCTGCTGCGCGGGCTGGTGCCGGATCTGCTCGCGACGCGTGGGGTGGCCGGTGTCCATCTGCTGACCGCGGACGCCCAGGCCAGCGGCGTTGCCACCGCCGAGCAGAAGGCTCGCGGCGTCGCCAATGCCGTGCCGCGCTCGGTGCTGCTGCTCGAAGGCTGGGGCGACGAGGCCGAATTCATCGCGCTGGCGCGCGAGCAACTTTCGGCCGAGGAGTTGCAGGCACTCGGCGGCGAGGGGCCGTTCTCGCTCGGCCTCTACCGCCATCAGATCACCCGGACCAAGACCGCCTGGAGCGCCGGCTGATGAGCGCGCGCTACGATCTTTCCGGGCGTCATGCGGTCGTCACCGGCGGTGCCGGCGGGCTCGGCCGCGGCATCGCTCACGCGCTGATCGAGGCCGGTGCCAGCGTCACCCTCTGGGACCAGGATGGAGACAGTCTGGCGCAGGCCATTGCCGAGCTGGGGCGCCGGGCGAGCCTGCGTCAGCTCGACATTCGCGACGTGAACGCGGTCGAGGCGGCGGCCGATGCCGCAGTTTCTGCCCATGGCCGCATCGACATCCTGGTCAACAATGCCGGCGTGCTCGGCGAGGTCAGGCCGATCTGGGAGACGACGCCCGACAACTTCCAGCGCGTGCTGCAGGTTAATCTGTTCGGCGCCTATCTGGTGACGCGGGCTGTCGTTGGCCGGATGCTGCGACAGGAACCCCGGCGCTCGCCGGACGGTCATCCGCTGCGCGGCCATGTCGTCAACATCGCTTCGATCCAGGGCAAGGAAGGCATGGCGATGGCCGCTGCCTATTCCGCCTCGAAGGCAGGCTTGATCGCGCTGACCAAGAGCGTCGCCAAGGAAACGGCGAAGGAGGGCATCGTCGTCACAGCGGTGACGCCCGCCGCCGCCGAGACGGCGATGGCGAAGGAGATTTCGGCCGAGCGGCGCGCCGACATCATGTCGCGCATCCCGATGGGGCGCTTCGTCGAGGTGGCGGAGGTGGCGCGGCTGGTGCTCTGGCTTTCCAGCGACGACTGCTCCTTCTCGACCGGCGGCATCTTCGATCTCTCCGGCGGCCGCGCGACCTACTGAGCCGCGCGCTCCAGCGGCGCACCGGCTGCATACCCCGTCTGCGGGGGGCGTTCCCGGCTTCCTTTCGGCACTTGGCCTGTGCCAGCATGGCCGCATCGGCGGCCCCGCCGCGGGATTCCAGGAACAGATCCATGCTTTCGGTTCGCGATATCGCTCGCCGCGTCGCCAATGGCGCGATTTCCGCCCAGGCTGCCCTTGCCGACAGCGAGCGGCGAATCGACGAGCGCGATGGCGACCTGCGCGCCTTTGCAGCCCGCCCCGAGACTCTTACGGCAGGCGAGGGGCCGCTCTCCGGCATCGCCGTCGGGGTCAAGGACATCATCGATACCGCCGATCTGCCGACCGGCATGGGCTCCGCGATCTATGACGGTAACCAGCCCAGGGCCGATGCACCGATCGTGATGGCGCTCAAGGCAGTCGGTGCGACCGTCGCCGGCAAGACGCAGACCACGGCTTTCGCCTTCCTCGATCCCGCCCCGACCCGCAATCCGCACGATCCCTCGGCGAGTCCCGGTGGCTCCTCGGCAGGCTCGGCCGCGGCAGTCGCCGCCAGCCTGCTTCCACTCGCGGTCGGCACCCAGACCGGCGGCTCGGTGATCCGTCCGGCTGCCTATTGCGGCGTCGCGGCGATCAAGCCGTCCTATGGCCTGCTGCCGACGGTCGGGGTGAAGCCCTTCTCCTGGTCACTCGACACGCTCGGCCTGATGGCCGCCAGCGCCGACGATCTCGGTTTCGCGCTGGCTGCTCTGAC
Source organism: Allobosea sp. P4_H5 (assembly GCF_056400825.1). Taxonomy (NCBI): domain Bacteria; kingdom Pseudomonadati; phylum Pseudomonadota; class Alphaproteobacteria; order Hyphomicrobiales; family Alloboseaceae; genus Allobosea; species Allobosea sp. P4_H5. The sequence continues at coordinate 254,890 of NZ_JBFUKM010000005.1, forward strand.
CGGCCGGCCCGATCTCGACGCAGCCGAAGCCACGCTCGATGGGCTCAGGCTCGGCCTCTGCCGGCAGGAATTCACCGACAGGCCGGAACCGGCTTGCGAGGGCGCGCTGCAGCGGATCGCCGATTTCGCCCGCAAGGGCGGCGCGACTGTCCTGGACATCGCGACGCCGGCCGAGCTCGCCGAGACCTTCCATGCCCATGGCCCGTTGCAGAATTGGGAGGCGACGCAGGCGCTCGCCTGGGAATACGCCAATCATCGCGAAGACCTGCCGCCGAAGCTGCGCGCCTATCTCGATGAAGCCCGCGCCACCACGCCCGACGATTACGACACGGCCCGCGGCACCGCCCGGCGCGGCCGGCATGCGGCAGAGCGCTGGTTCGGTGAGGTCGATCTCGTCCTGACCTATGCCGCGCCTGGCGAGGCGCCGGAGACGCTCGCCTCGACCGGCGATTCCAAGTTCAACCGGCTCTGGACGCTGCTCGGCACGCCCTGCCTGACCGTGCCGCTGATGCGAGGCCCGCGTGGCCTGCCGGTCTCCTTCCAGCTCGTCGGCCGCTTCGGCGACGATGCCCGCGTCATCGCGGTGGCGCGCGCGCTCGAGCGCCTGATCCTGATGCCGGCATGACGATCTCTCGGCGAGATCTGGGCTCTGGTCCCGCGTGGGACAATATTGCGCTGCAACAACTTCGGCTTGATTGTGGCGGAAAGGATTTATGCTGCACTTGCCAATACTAAAAGCTTCTGCCTGGAAGGTCTTGTCCGGGACTATCCACAAAGCAGTTCAATGATTTAACCGCTGATTAAGGACGCTTCTCTGGTGCGGCGCTCGCTGCGGCGACGCAGCCACTTGCGGCGGTCGCCATTTCTGCTAGCTTCCATGTCAGGTCAATGACAAAGGAGGGTTCACATGAACCTCACGCTAAGTCTCGACCGGTTGGCCATGGGAGCAGCTTTCGCGCTGGTTCTGGCGATCGTGATCGGAGCGTTCTGACGGGGAAGTCAGTCTCGAGTCGAAAAAGACCAATAAGCCAATTGGAAAGCGCCGCGGGAGAGGCCCCGCGGCGCTTTTCCTTTGGGGCTCGTCAGATCGGGGGCGGCCCGATGAGGCCGCTCAGCTTTCCGGACAGGGATTTTCCGTCACTTCCCAGGACATCAGATTGGTGACGCGGCCGCAGGTGGCCAGGCGGCGGCCCACGGTGGTGCGGATACAGGACATGCTGCCTTCCGCGATCTTCTTGCCGTCGTTCCAGCAATAGCAATAAGGCTCGGGCGCCTGTGCCAGGCGCGGCCTGTCGAGGGCGACGGCTTTCTCCTGCGCCATGACAGGGGAGGCCGACAGTAACAGGATCGTCGCAGAAAAAGCCGACAACAGCAGCGTTGCGGCACCAGAGCGCGGTAGCCTCCGAGGGGATCGGACCATGGCTCGCTCCTGTCGTTCGCTGGATCAGCGTGACGGTGCGGAAATGATAGCATAGTGAAGCCGGCAACCCAATATGATCAGGGCTTGTCCGTCGAAGGTTCAGGTCAGACCCACCTTGCGAAAGTCGTACGACCCAACCATATTTCGGGTCCAGTGAGCCGATCCCGGCTCCGGGAGGAACCATGTCACTGATTTCGCTCGCCCGTCGTGGACGTGCAATCGCCCTCATCGCTGGCGCTCTTCTGCTGGTGCCGATCATCGCCGAGGCCGCTCCGGGCGGCCGTAGCATGGGCAGCCGCGGATCGCGCAGCCAATCGCAGGTCGCGCCGACGCCGACCGCGCCCGGCTCGTCGTTCCAGCGCAGCCCGACTCAGGCGCCCGGCACGTCGGCCGCTGCCCCGGCTGCTGGCGCAGCGGGTGCCGCCGCCCAGGCGGCCCGCCCGTCCATGGCGCGCAGCCTGATGATGGGCGTCGCCGGCGGCTTGCTTGGTGCCGGCCTGTTCGGCCTGCTCTCGGGCGCCGGTTTCGGCGGCCTCGCCGGTATGCTGGGCCTGCTCTTCCAGGTCGCGCTGGTCGGCGGCCTGATCTGGCTGGCGCTGCGCCTGTTCCGTCGCCGCAGCGAGCCGCAGCTCGCCAGCGCCGGTGGGCCGCTGAGCCGCGAGGCCTATCAGCCGCAGCCGGTTGCTCCGGCCATGGGCGGTCTCGGCGGCGGTGCTGCCGCGGCTGCTGCCGCCAAGCCGGTCGAGTTCGAGTTGCAGGGCGCTGATTACGGCACCTTCGAGCGCCTGCTCACCGAGGTTCAGGCCGCGATCTCCGATGAGAACATCGCGCGCCTGCGCCAGATCGCGACGCCGGAGATCTCCGGCGCTCTCGAGGAAGAGTTCGCCGACAACGCCCGCAAGGGCCTCATCGAGAAGGCTGCCGAGGTCAAGCTGCTGCAGGGCGACCTCGCCGAATCCTGGCGCGAGGACGGCTACGACTACGCTACCGTTGCGATGCGCTTCAGCCTGCTCACCGCCATGGTCGAGCGCAATGGCGGCAAGGTCGTCGAAGGCCATGCCACGATCCCGCGCGAGGTCACCGAGCACTGGACCTTCGTGCGTTCGCGCGGCGGCGAGTGGAAGGTCACGGGAATCCAGCCGGTCGAGTAAGCCGGCGACGACGCGACACCCGAAATCTGCACGGCCGGGCTTCGCCCGGCCGTTTTTCGTTTCGGCCGGCGTAGAAGCGCCCTATAGGCATCTCTAGCGCCGGCGTCCGGCGCCTGCCTTGGCTATCTGGAGCTTCACCATGAGCGACATGCGTCTCGTCGTCGTCGGCGCCGCCGGCCGGATGGGCCGCACGCTGGTCAAAGCGATCCATGACACGCCCGGCTGTGTCCTCTCCGCCGCAATCGAGCGGCCGGGCTCGCCCGCGCTCGGCCAGGATGCAGCGGTGCTGGCAGGCCTGCCCGCCAGCGGCGTCCTGGTCAGCGACGACGCGCTCGCTGCCTTCGTCGAGGCCGAGGGCGTGCTCGATTTCACCACGCCGGATGCCACTGTCGCCTTCGCCGGTCTCGCCGCCCAGGCCCGCATCGTCCATGTTGCCGGTACCACCGGCATGGAGCCACAGCATCTGGCGAAGCTGGAGGCTGCCTCGCGCCATGCCGCAATCATCCGCTCCGGCAATATGAGCCTCGGCGTCAACCTGCTGGCGGCGCTGGTGCGCAAGGTCGCGGCGACGCTCGGCACCGACTGGGACATCGAGATCGTCGAGATGCACCATCGCATGAAGGTCGATGCGCCCTCGGGCACGGCCGTCCTGCTCGGCGAAGCGGCAGCCCAGGGCCGCGCTGTCGAACTCGCCGAAGCCCGCGTCGCGGTGCGCGACGGTCAGGTCGGCGCCCGCCAGCCCGGCACGATCGGCTTTGCCGCGCTGCGCGGCGGCACCGTAGTCGGCGACCACAAGGTGATCTTCGCCGGCGCCGGTGAGCGGCTCGAGCTCGCCCATGTCGCCGAGGATCGCAGCCTGTTCGCGCAGGGCGCGGTCAAGGCGGCGCTCTGGGGCCGCGGCCGCAAGCCCGGGCTCTATTCGATGGCTGACGTGCTCGGCCTCGACAAGTTCTGATGACCGCGCTCGCCGTTGCGCCCGGCGTGATGCATTGGCCGGGTTATCTCGATCCGGCCGAGCAGGTGGCGCTGGTCACCGAACTGCGCGAGGCGGCGCGACAGGCGCCGTTCTATGTGCCGCGCATGCCGAAGACGGGAAAGCCTTTCTCCGTCAAAATGACCAACTGCGGGTCGCTCGGCTGGGTCTCGGACGAGCGCGGCTACCGCTACCAGCCACTTCACCCTGAGACCGGAGCACCCTGGCCCCCGATCCCGGCCCGGTTGCTGCGCGCCTGGGAGGAGCTCGCGGGCTATCCGCACCAGCCCGAGGCCTGTCTCGTCAATTTCTACGAGCCATCAGCGAAGATGGGCCTGCATCAGGACCGTGATGAACAGGAGTTCGACGCGCCGGTGCTCTCGCTCTCGCTCGGTGACACCGCCGTCTTCCGCATCGGCGGCACCAGCCGCGGTGGCAAGACCGTCTCGCTGAAGCTGGCCTCGGGCGATGCGCTCGCCTTCGGCGGCGAGGCGCGGCTCGCCTTTCACGGTATCGACCGCATCCTCGCGGGCTCGTCGAGCCTGCTGCCGCAAGCCGGACGGATCAACCTAACCCTGCGGCGGGTGACGAAGCCCTCAGTTTGAAGGCTTGGGCGCATCGTCGCCCGGCAGTTTCGGGAACGACCAGCCGAACAGGAGCGAGCCGGCCCGCAGGCCGAAGCCGGCAGCGAGCCCGCCCAGCATGACCAGCATCGGGGCAAGGCCCATCTGCGCGAGGCCGACCGTCGTGGCAGCTCCTGCGGCTGCGGCGGTGACGTAGAAGTCGCGGCTCCACAGCACCATCGGCCTGTCGCCGGCGAGGAGGTCGCGGATGATGCCGCCGAAGGTCGCGGTCATCGCGCCGAAGGCGATGGCGGAGGGGATCGGCACGCCGGCGGCCAGGCCCTTCTGCGCGCCGACCACGGCAAAGAGTGCGAGCCCCGCAGCATCCGCCCAGATCAGCAGGCGCTTGGCACCCCAGCCGTCGAGCATGCCGGGCTTGAAGTAGGCGATTGTCCAGGCTGCCAGAGCGACGGCCGTGCACAGCATCACGTCGGACGGCGCCTCGATCCAGAAAACGCGCCGGTCGAGCAGGAGATCACGCAGGGTGCCGCCACCGACGCCGGTGACGGTGGCGAGCAGGATGAAGCCGAACGGGTCCATCCGCTTGCGGGCGGCGACCAACGCCCCGGTCAGGGCAAAGACGACGACGCCCGCAGCCTCGAGCACCTGTCAGTTCGCCGGCTTGTCGCCGGCATCGGCCGCCGGGTTCTCCGAACCGTTGGCGACAGGCTTCGGCGCGCCGGCGGAGACGCCGACCAGCGCCGGGCGCAGCACCCGCTCGCCGATCTTGTAGCCGGTCTGCACCACCTTCGAGACGAGACCCTTGGCAATGCCGGCGTCGGGCGCTTCGAACATCGCCTGGTGCAGGTTCGGGTCGAACTTCTCACCCTGCGGGTCGATCTTGCGCACGCCATGGCGCTCGAGCGTCTTCAGGAGCTCGCGCTCGGTCAGTTCGACACCTTCGACCACAGCCGACAGTGCAGTGTCGGCTGCGGCGCGGGCCGTCTCCGGCACGCTCTCCAGCGCACGGCGCAGATTGTCGGCCGAGCCGAGCAGGTCGCGGGCGAAGCTCGTCACGGCATAGGCCTTGGCGTCGGAGATCTCGCGCTCGGTGCGTCGGCGCAGGTTCTCCATCTCGGCCAGGGTGCGCAGCAGCTTGTCCTTGATGTCGTCGCGCTCGGCTTCGAGCAGGGCAACAGGGTCCGGCGTCTGCGTCTCGTTCGCCTCGGTCGCGTCCTGGGTCTCGGTTTCCGGCTTCGGATCGTCCTTCGCAGGGTTCTGCGTCATTCCATCATTCCAATCGTTGATCGTCATGCATCATTGCGGCGCTGCCTGTCGGCGCACCGGCTTCGCTGCCGATATCGGGCTTCGGCCGGGCGAAATCAAGCGCGGGCCACGGCCTTCGCCTTGCCCGAGGTCTGCTTGTCGAGCTCCAGAGTGAACACGGCGAGCAGCGCCTGGCGAATGACCAGCTGGCGGCCGGTCGAGGTGATCTTCGCTCCGGTGAGGTCGGTGACGTAGAAGACGTCGACCGCCTTCTCGCCGAAGGTCGCGATATGGGCCGAGGCGATGTTGAGGTTGAGCTTTCCGATCGCGGTGGTGAGATCGTAGAGCAGGCCGGGCCGGTCGAGGCCCGACACCTCCAGCACCGTGTGCCGCGACGACAGGACGTTGTCGATGATGACCTCGGGCGCGACCTGGAAGGTGCCGCCGCGCGGTGGCGGGGCCCGGCGTTGGGCGACGAGGTCGGCGATCTTGATCTCGCCCTTGAGGGCGCGCTCGATCGCCGCGGCGATCCGCTCGGCCCGGCGCAGCTCGTCGTCGTCGCGCTCGAAGGCGCGCGAGACGAAGATCGTGTCGAGCACCAGCCCGTCGGTGGTGGTGAAGATCTGCGCGTCGACGATGTTGCCGCCGGCCGCCGCGCAGGCGCCGGTGACGATGGCGAGCAGGCGCGGATGGTCGGGCGCCAGCACGGTGAGCTCGGTCACGCCGCGGAACTGGTCGGTCTCGACCCGCGTCGCCGTGGTGCGGCCGGCAACCTCCGCCTCGCGCAGGAAGCGGGCATGCTGCTCCTGCCGCTCGGGCTCGACCTTGAGCCAATAGGCCGGATAGTGCCGGGCGAGATAGGCGGCGCGCTCGTCCTCCGTCCAGTCGGCGAGGCGCGCTTCAAGCGCCTGCTGCTTGCGCTCGACCCTGGCCTTGCGCTCGATGCCGGAATGGCCGCCGGCGAGCACGACCTCGGTCTCGTAATAGAGCGTGCGCAGCAACTGGCCCTTCCAGCCGTTCCAGACGCCGGGGCCGACCGCCTTGATGTCGGCGACGGTCAGCACCAGCAGGAGCTTCAGCCGCTCCAGCGTCTGCACGATTGCCGCGAAGCTCTCGATCGTCTTGGGGTCGCCGAGATCGCGGCTCTGGGCGATCGTCGACATCACCAGATGGTTCTCGATCAGCCAGACCACCGTCTCGGTCTGAGCGTCGGTGAGGCCGAGCCGCGGGCAGAGCTTGCGGGCGATGCGGGCGCCGGCGACCGAATGGTCCTCCGGCCGGCCCTTGGCGATGTCGTGCAGGAACAGCGCGACATAGAGGGCGCGCCGGTTGGTGATGGTCGCGAAGATCGAGTTCGCAAGGGGGTGTTCGGCTTCGAGCTTGCCGGCATCGATCTCGGCGAGGATGCCGATCGAGCGGATCAGGTGCTCGTCGACGGTATAGTGATGATACATGTTGAACTGCATCATCGCGACGATGCGGCCGAAATCCGGGACGAAGCGGCCGAGCAGCCCGGATTCGTTCATTCGCCTGAGCACCGCCTCGGGCGAACGCCGGGCCGTCAGGATCTCCAGGAAGATGCGGTTGGCCTCGCGATCCAACCGCAATTGCGGAGTGACGAGGCGCAGCGACTGCGTCACCAGCCGGCTGGTGTCGGGATGGATGGCGAGATCGTCGCGGCTGGCGATCTCGTAGAGCCGCAGCAGGTTGACCGGATCGCGCTTGAAGGCCTCGTCGTCGATGACGGCGAGGCGCTGGCCCTGCAAGGTGAAGTCGGGATGGCCGAGCGCGCGCACGCGCCGCCGCTTGGTGAAGGAGCCGATCAGGCTGGTCAGGCTGGCGCGCGGCTTCTGCTGGCGCGCCTCCAGCGCCGCGCAGACGATCGCGGTGAGGTCGCCGACATCCTTGGCGACGAGAAAATAGGCCTTCATGAAGCGCTCGACCGGGGCCTGGCCGCTGCGGCCGGCATAGCCGATCGCGGCTGCGACCTGGCGCTGCAGGTCGAAGGAGAGCCGCTCCTCTGCTCGCCCGGTAATGAAATGCATCCAGCAGCGCACCCGCCAGAGGAATTCCTCCGAGCGCTGGAACATCGCGAATTCGCGCGCATCGAACAGTCCGGCCTCGACCAGCTCGGCCGGATCGTCGACGCGATAGGAATACTTGGCGATCCAGAACAGCGTGTTGAGGTCGCGCAGGCCGCCCTTGCCATCCTTGACGTTGGGCTCGACCAGATAGCGCGACGAGCCGGCGCGGGCGACGCGGGCCTCGCGCTCGGCGAGCTTGGCCTCGGTGAAGATGGCGGCGGTGCCCTCGGCGATCTCGGCGCCGTAGCGCCACTGCAGATCGGCGAACAGAGCCGCATCGCCGCAGATCAACCGCGCTTCCAGCAGCGCGGTTCGGATCGTCATGTCGGCCCGGCCCTCGCGGATGCAGTCGTCGACCGAGCGTACGGAATGGCCGACCTTCAGCTTCAGGTCCCAGAGCGGATAGAGCATGGCCTCGACCACGCTCTCGCCCCAGGCGGTCTGCTTGTCGGGGAAGAGGAAGAGCAGATCGACATCGGAGCCCGGCGCCAGCGTGCCGCGGCCATAGCCGCCGACCGCGACGACGGCAATGCGCTCACCGGCGGACGGGTTCTCGACGGGGTAGAAATGCCGCGTCGCTGCGACATGCAGGCCGGCGACGACGCTGTCCATCACGCCGGAGAGGCGCTTGGCGCAGGCGAGGCCATTGCGGGTGCGCGCCAGGATCTCTCGCGCCGACTGGCGGCCTTCCTCGAGATTGTCGCGCAGTGCGTCGACCAGCGCACTGCGCAGGTTGTCGCGATCGCCCTCGTCGAACTGTCGCGCCAGCTTGCCGACCGCGGCCGTGGGATTGTCGATGAATTCGGCGAGGCGGGGTGCTGGCTTGTCGGGAGAGGGCGGCACTGAACGAGGCTCTTCGAGACTTTCGGCAGACGCGGCGGCAGCCGATCCCTAGCACGAATGGGGCCAAGCGCGGAAACATAATTCAACGTGATATTGATGTGGAAATATCGGTCTCACATCTCCTGGCGTTTTGTTTGACAAAGAGAACGATCGAACCTATCAATCGGACACGCGCCGATTTGAGCCAGCAGCTTGCGGGCGCGAAACAAGTGCAGCTAAAGCGGGGGCTTAAGGGGCAACTGCCTCCATCCCTTCGCGTAAAATCGATCGAAGGGGAACGTCATGCCGACCATCTCAGCTCTGACCCGCCGTGCCGTGCTCGCCGGCCTTGCCGTGGCTTCGCTCGCCTTTGGCAGTGCGCAGGCGCAGGCGCCGAAGGAGATCCGCGTCGACTACGCCAGCTACAACCCGGTCAGTCTGCTGCTGAAGGAGCGCGGCATCCTCGAGAAGGCGCTGGAGGCCGACGGCATCAAGGTGCGCTGGGTGTTCTCGGCCGGCTCGAACAAGGCGCTCGAATTCCTCAATGCCGGCTCGCTCGATTTCGGCTCGACCGCCGGCGCCGCTGCGCTGATCGCTAAGATCAATGGCAATCCGATCAAGTCGATCTATGTCTATTCGCGGCCGGAATGGACGGCGCTCGTCACCGGCGCCAAGAGCGAGGTCACCAAGGTCGCCGACCTCAAGGGCAAGCGCGTCGCCGTCACCCGCGGCACCGATCCGCACATCTTCCTGGTCCGCTCGCTCGCCGAGGCCGGCCTGACCGAGAAGGACGTCAAGCTCGTGCTGCTGCAGCATGCCGATGGCCGGCTCGCTTTGGAGCGCGGCGATGTCGAGGCCTGGGCCGGGCTCGACCCGATGATGGCCGCCGCCGAGGTCGAGGCCGGCGCCAAGCTCTTCCACCGCAAGGCCGCCGACAACACCTGGGGCGTGCTCAACGTCCGCGAAGAGTTCTCCGAGAAGAACCCCGAGCTCGTCCGCAAGGTGCTCAAGGCCTATGAGGAAGCGCGCGCCATCGCGCTCGCAAATCCGGCCGAGGTCCGGAAGGCGCTGGTCGAGGCGACCAAGCTCTCCGACGCGGTGATCGAGCGCCAGCTCACCCGCACCGAACTGACCCACAGCACGATCGGCGCGGCGCAGGCCGATACCATCCTCGCCGCGGGCCTTGCCCTGCAGCAGGCAGGCGTCTTGCCCGCCACTGCCGACGTCAAGGCATCGGTCGACGCGCTGATCGACAAGCGCTTTGCCGCGACCAACTGAGCGGTCATGATCGCGGGCCGATGAGCACGATCGAGATCGCAGAAGCCGTGGACGAGAAGCCGGTCGCGCCGCAAGCGCGGCCGGCTTCTCGCGCAGGCCTGCGCCTCGCCGGCTTCCTGCTGCCTGTCGTCCTCGCGATCATCTGGGAAATCCTCGTTCGGGCCGGCCTCGCCAATGGCCGGCTGATGCCGCCGCCCAGCGTGGTCGGCAAAACGCTCTGGCAGCTCGCCGTCAGCGGCGAACTCTGGACTCACGCCTTGGCGACGCTCTGGCGCGTCGCTGCCGGCTTCGGTATCGGCGCCGCCGTGGGCACTGCGCTAGGCGCCCTGACCGGCGCTCTGCCGCTGGCGCGAGGCCTGCTCGATCCGACCTTGCAGGCCCTGCGCGCCATCCCCTCGATCGCCTGGGTGCCGCTCTTCATCCTCTGGTTCGGCATCTTCGAGGCCTCGAAGGTGGCGCTGATCGCGGTCGGCGTTTTCTTCCCGGTCTATCTCGGCGTCGCCGCCGCGATCCTCTCGATCGACCGCAAGATCGTCGAGGTCGGCCGCGTCTTCCGCCTCGGCCGGCTCGCCATGGTCAGGCGCGTGCTGCTGCCGGCGATCCTGCCCGACTGGTTCACGGCCCTGCGCGGCGGGCTCGGTCTCGGCTTCATGTTCGTCGTCGCTGCCGAGATCATGGGCGCGAGCGAGGGCCTCGGCTATCTCCTGGTCGATGGCCAGCAGCTCGGCCGGCCCGACACCATCATCGCCGCGATCATTGCCTTCGCCGTGCTCGGCAAGCTGGCGGATGGCCTCCTGCTCGCGCTGACACGCCCCTTCCTCGCCTGGCAGGACACCGCCAGGGACAGGCTCTGAGGGCGCGATGCTGACCTTCGATCACCTCTCCAAGACCTATGCCGACGGCACCCGCGCTCTGTCCGGCATCGACATCTCCGTCGCTGCCGGTGAGATCCTCGCGCTGGTCGGCGGTTCCGGCTGCGGCAAGACCACGCTGCTGCGCCTCGTTGCCGGGCTCGACCGGCCGAGCGAAGGGCGCATTCTCCTCGACGATGCCGCCATCACCGAACCGCGCGCCGATGTCGGCGTGATCTTCCAGGAGCCGCGCCTGCTGCCCTGGCTGTCAGTGGCGGACAATGCCGGCTTCGGCCTCAGCCATCTGCCAGCGGCGGAACGCAATCGCCTCGTCGCCGGCGCGCTCGCCCGCGTCGGCCTCGCCGGCTATGAGGCGCGCTGGCCGCGCGAGCTTTCCGGTGGCCAGCAGCAGCGCGTCGCCATCGCCCGCGCCCTCGTCACCCGGCCGAAGCTCCTCTTGATGGACGAGCCCTTCTCGGCCCTCGACGCCACCACGCGCGCCAGCCTGCACGGCCATCTTCTTGCGCTCTGGGAGGAGAGCCGGCCGACCGTGGTGATGGTTACCCACGATGTCGAGGAAGCCGTGACGCTCGCCGACCGCATCGTCGTGATGCAGCCGCGGCCCGGCCGCATCTTCGACGAGCTCGACAATCCGCTGACCCGCCCGCGCGACCGGCTCTCGCCCGCCTTCGAGGCGATCAAGCGCGAGGCGCTGCGCACGCTCGACCGCTCGCTCACCGACAGCGAACCGCGCCAGCACAAGACAGCCGAGAGCGCCGGCATGTGGTGGTAGTCGTCATTTTGCCGTGGCAATCTCGCGGCAATGACGATTTCTGCCATCCCCCGCACCACGATTACGACGACGAGGCTTGCCCTGCGGCCCTCGTCTGCGGCGGATGCTCAGCGCGCCTTCGAGATCCAATCCGACTGGGCGGTCTCCCGCATGCTGCGGATGGCCTCGTTCCCGCCTGATCGGGCCGAGATCGAAGCCTGGTTCGCCGATCACCCACGCGAATGGGCAGCGGGAAAGGCCTATCGCTTCTCCGCGATGCTGGACGGGCGGATGATCGGGCTCGTCGACATCGACGAGATCACCGATAGCGAGGGCGAGATCGGCTATTGGTTCGAGCAGGCGGCCTGGGGGCAGGGCTTCGCCTCCGAGGCGGCACGGGCGGTTGTGCGGTTCGCCTTTGCTGCCGGCCTGCTGTCGCTCCGTTCGGGGCACGCGGCGGACAATGCGGCTTCGGGCCGGGTGCTGGTGAGGCTGGGCTTCCGGCTGCTCGACCGGGTCGAGCGACCCTCGCGCTCACGCGGCGAGGCGATCCTGCAATGCCGCTATCAGCTCGCCCGGGACGGCTTCGCCGAGCGCGATCGACCGTTTGACAAAACGGACGATCAGACCTTATGAAAGGACACGCGCCGATTTGAGCCTCAGCTTGCGGGCGCGAAACAAATGCAGCTAAAGCGCGGGACGACGGGACGGCCTTAAGCCGTCGGCGCTCCTTCCGCCTTGTCTATGGATGGAGCCAGTTATGTCGGCTGATCTTCACGATCTTCCCCGTTCTCTCGATCATGTCCTGTCACGTCCCGCTGCTGGCGAGGTCGTCGCGCTGCTCGGCGCTCCCGAGGTGCGTGCGGTGGTACTGCGTGGGTTCGCCGGCCTGAGGGCTGACGAAGGAACGGTGCCGACTGCCGAGATCGGCCTGCTCTGTGCCCGGCCGCGCTTCTTTCCCTGGCTCGATCTCACCGAGAACCTCGCCTTTGCCTTGCCCAAAGCCACGCCGTTTGAGCGCGAGGGTCTGATCACCAATGTGCTGGTCCGCGTCGGCCTTGCCGCGCAGGCGACGCAGCGGCCCGGGACGCTCTCGCCGGAAGAGCTGCTGCGGCTCGCCATCGCCCGCCTGCTGCTGGTCAGGCCGCGCCTGCTGCTGATCGACGAGCCCTTCGCCGCGCTTGACATTGAGGCTCGCGCACGGCTCGCCGCCTTCCTGCCGGAGCTCTGTACGCAGGGGCGTCCTGCCGTGGTCGTCGCTACCGGCTCGGTCGAGGACGCCCTGCGCCTGGCCGATCGCATCCTTGTCCTGCCGCGGCAGCCGGGGCCGGTCGCCTTCAGCCTCGACAACCTGCTCGCCCGCCCGCGTGAGGAGGGCTCGGTCGGCTTCGTCGCCCTGCGCCGCGAATTGCGCCGGGCACTCGACAAGGAAGGCCGGCATGCCGCACCGGAGGTGGAGGCGGCGGCCTGAAGCGGCTAGACAGGCCGCGACCAGCTTCTCTTCTGCCAGGGATAACGATCATGGACGTCACCGCGCTGCGTGCTCTGCAGGCTCCGCTCAAGGACAAGTATCGTGAGGCGCCCGATGCGGCGGTGATCACGCTGAAAGCCAAGGGCGAGCTCGACGACCAGCACATCGCCTGCAAGGTCGAGACCGGCCGGGCGATCGCGCTCGCCGGACTGCATCCCGCCACGGGCGGCTCCGGCGCCGAGCTCTGCTCCGGCGACATGCTGCTCGAAGCGCTCGTCGCCTGCGCCGGCGTCACCTTGAAGGCCGTCGCGACCGCGCTGGAGATCGAGCTGAAGAAGGGCACGGTCCGCGCCGAGGGTGATCTCGATTTCCGCGGTACGCTCGGCGTCGCCAAGGACGCAGCGGTGGGCTTCAAGGCGATCCGCCTCTCTTTCGACGTCGAGACCGACGCGCCGCAGGAGAAGCTCGATACCTTGCTCAAGCTGACCGAGCGCTACTGCGTCGTCTTCCAGACGCTCAATGTGAAGCCGGAGCTCTCGGCCAATCTCGCGCGGGCCTGATCAGGCCGGGAGCGGGCGCGATGATCCGTCCGCTTCCGTCGCTTCGGGTTCCTGCGAGATCGGCGCCGTCATCGGATCGATGATCGCGAAGGGGCGCTCGGACATCTGCTCGGGCGCGGCGCGCTGGCGTATGCGCAGCGCCGCCAGGGCGGCGAGCAGGGCGCTGATCGCGGCCATGAAGTAGATCAGGCCGTTGATGTCGAGCCGCGCCATCACCTGGGCGCCGAGCAGCGGGCCGAGCGCGGAACCGATGCCGCTGACCAGGATCAGCCGGCCACTCACCGCGACGACGCGGTCCTGCGGCATGCGGTCGAGCGCATGCGCGACGCAGACCGGATAGAGCGTCGACATGAAGCCGCCGAGCAATGCGGCGACCGGCAGCACAGCGCCAAGATGGCGCGGCACGAGGTTGAGCATGACGGCTGCCGTGGAGAAGCCGAGTGCCAGCCCCGCGAGGACGATCCGGCGGTCGCCGCGGTCCGAGAGGCGGCCAATCGGCACCTGGAAGGCGAAGCCGCCGAGCACCGCGACCAGCATGAACAGCGCGATCGTTTCCTGGGGAATGGTGTTGCGCGCCATCCAGGCCGGGAACAGCGCGTAGAAGGCGCTGCTGATCATGCCAGCGATCACGCAGCCGATCACCGAGATCGGCGCCTGCCGCGTCAGCTCGCCATAGGGCAGCGAGGCCTCCGCTGGCAGCGTCGGCGCTTCCGCGCGTGTCGTGCTGACCATCACCAGCGCCAGCGCGAACAGCGCGACGATGATGTTGAACGGGACCGCGCTCTCGACCGGGAGCTTGCCAATCAGCAATTGCCCGGCGGCCAGCGCCAGGAAGGTGCCGACCATGTAGATCGAGAAGATGCGGCCGCGCTGCTCGGGCGGGGCCTTGGCGTTGAGCCAGCTCTCGGTGGTGATGAACAGGCCGACGCAGCCGATGCCGATCGCCATTCGGCAGGCGATCCAGCCGAGCGGCGAGACGAAGAGCGGCATCGCAGCCGTTCCGACAACGACCATGCCGGCGAAGGCGGCATAGGCGCGGATATGGCCGATGCGCTGGATCACCCGCCCGCAGCCGACCGCGCCGATGGTGAAGCCGATGAAATAGGCGCTGAGCACCAGGCCTGTCAGCGTCGCGCCGAAGCCCTCGCTCGTCAGCCGTAGCGACAGGAACGTGTTGAAGAAACCGTTGGCGAGCTGCACGAGGCTCGTCGCGGCGATGAGCGTTCCGATCTGGACGAGCAAGGTTCACGGCCTCCGGCGCGGTCTGGGAAGGCCCGCAACTCAACGCCGGAATGTGATCTCGCCGTGGCGACCGGGACGAATAGCGTCGCGCCGCGTCACTCCGCCGCCTTCAGCTTCTCAGCCTTGGCGAAGGGTAGCTGCGGCTCGTTCGGCCTCGCATCGTCGAATTCGAGCGCGCCGATCCTCTCAGCCCGGCCGGTGACCTTGCCGGCCGAGGTCTTGATCTGGGCGACGTCGTCCTGCGCCTGGCGGAAATGGCTGTCGAGCTTGTCGACCCGGTCGCCGAGGCGGCGGACATCGTCGAGTAACTTGCCGACTTCGGACTGGATCACCTGCGCTTCCTCGCGCATGCGCGCATCGCGCACCAGCGACTGCATCAGCTGGATCGCCAGCGCCAGCAGCGAGGGCGAGACGATCATCACGCGCGCCCGGTGCGCCTTCTGGATGATATCGTCGAAATGCTCGTGCAGATCGGCATAGATCGCCTCGGACGGCACGAAGAGCAGCGCCATGTCCTGCGTCTCGCCCGGCAGGAAATAGCGCTCGGCGATGTCCTTGACGTGCTGGCCGACATCGGCGCGCACCCGCGCAGACGCGTGCTTCTTCGCCTCCTCGCCGCGCGCCTCGCGCAGCAGGGTGAAGCTCTCCAGCGGGAACTTGGCATCGATGACGAGACCGCGGCCGTCGCCTGGCAGGGTAACGAGACAGTCCGGCCGCTTGCCGGTCGAGAGCGTTGGTTGAAACGAGAAGAAAGCCGCTGGAAGACCGTCGCGGATGATCGCCTCCATCCGGCCCTGGCCATAGGCCCCGCGCGCCTGCTTGTTGGCGAGCACGTCCTTCAGCGTCACCACCTCGCCGGTGAGCTCGGTCAGGTTCTTCTGGGCGTTGTCGATGACGGCCAGCCGCTCCTGCAGCTTGCCGAGGCTCTCATTGGTCTGGCGGACGTTCTGCTCCAGCCCGGCGCCGACCTGCTGGCGCAGGCCGTCCATCCGTTCGGCCATGATGCGGGCGAGGTCGCCCTGCCGGGTCGAGAGGATCTCGGCCATCGTCTGCAGGCGGCCGCTGAGCTCGGCCTGCTGCCGGTTCATCTCGGCGACCTTGTCGTCCATCTCGCGGGCGCGCTCGGCCGCCATCGTCGCCTCGATCTCGCGCCGGCGCGCCGCGCGCCAGGACGAGAGCAGCGCCAGCGCCAGCAAAGCCAGCGTCAGCCCGGCGAAGCCGAAGGCGGCCTCGGCCCAGCTCACGGGGCGTTCCAACAGCACGAAGGCGATCTGGTTCATGCCGCAAGCCTACACGATCTCGGCCGTAAATCTAGAACATAAGCGGAACAGTTTGACCGCTTCGTCACAAGTGCTTATGTCGCGGCAACTCCTGAAAACGTCCTAGAGCGCCCTATGGCTATTCGCCCCCTCGTCATCCTGCCCGACTCGATGCTGCGCAAGGTTTCCGCGCCGATCGGCGACATCACGCCGGAGATCCGCAAGCTGGCGGACGACATGCTGGAGACGATGTACGACGCGCCGGGAATCGGCCTCGCCGCGATCCAGGTCGGCGAGCCTGTCCGCCTCGTCACGCTCGACGTCTCGAAGAAGGCGGAGGAAGGCGAGGAGCAGGAGCGTGAGCCGATGGTCTTCATCAACCCCGAGGTGACCTGGCGCTCGGACGAGTTCAATGTCTATGAGGAGGGCTGCCTGTCGATCCCCGAATATTACGAGGAGGTCGAGCGGCCGGCGCGCGTCAAGGTCAGCTATCGCGATCTTGACGGCAAGGCGCAGGAGATCGAGGCCGACGGCCTGCTCGCCACCTGCCTGCAGCACGAGATCGACCATCTCAACGGCGTGCTCTTCATCGACTACCTGTCACGGCTGAAGCGCGACCGGGTCAACAAGCGCTTCGCCAAGGCGGCGAAACGGGAGAGCGCGGCCTGACCGGCCGGGGCAAAACACTATGAGCTTGCGCGTTATCTTCATGGGCACGCCGGATTTCGCCGTGCCCACCCTGACCGAGATCATCGGCCAGGGCCACGAGGTCGTCTCCGTCTACACCCGCGCTCCGGCGCCGGCCGGTCGCGGCATGGAGCTGCGGCCCTCGCCGGTCCAGGTCACGGCCGAGCGCTTCGGCATCCCGGTGTTCTCGCCGAAGACGCTGAAGAGCGCGGAGGCCGCCGAGATCATGGCCTCGCACCAGGCCGATGTCGCCGTCGTCGTCGCCTATGGCCTGATCCTGCCCAAGGCGATCCTGGAGGTGCCGGAGCTCGGCTGCCTAAACCTGCACGCCTCGCTGCTGCCGCGCTGGCGCGGCGCTGCGCCGATCCAGCGCGCCATCATGGCGGGCGATGCCGAGACCGGCGTCTGCGTGATGAAGATGGAGGAGGGGCTCGACACCGGCCCCGTCGCCATGGTCGAGACATTGTCGATCGACGGCAACGCCACGGCCGGCGACATGCATGATCGGCTCGCCGGCCTTGGCGCCGACCTGATGGTCCGGGCGCTCGCCGCCCTCAGCCGCGGCGGCCTGCGCTTTACGCCGCAGCCGGAGGAGGGCGTCACCTATGCCAGCAAGATCGGCAATGACGAGGCCAGGCTGAGCTGGAACCGGCCGGCGCAGCAGGTTCATGACGTCGTGCGCGGCCTCTCGCCCTTCCCCGGCGCCTTCGTCGAGGTCGATCTCGGCAAGGGGCCGGAGCGCTTGAAGTTGCTGCGTACCGCCCGCGCCGGCGGAGCGGCCGAGCCGGGCACGCTGCTCGACGATGACGGCACCATCGCCTGCGCGGTCGGGGCGGTGAAGCTCCTCCAGGTCCAGCGCGCCGGCAAGGGGCCGATGAGCGCGCAAGAGTTCCTGCGTGGCGCGCGGCTGTCTGCCGGAGCGAAACTGTAGCGATGCCACGCTACAAGCTCGTCATCGAATATGACGGCACGCCCTTCTCAGGCTGGCAGCGCCAGCTCAACGGGCCGTCCGTGCAGCAGAGCGTCGAGGAGGCGATCGAGGCCTTCTGCGGCCACGCCGTGCGGTTGCATTGCGCCGGGCGTACCGATGCCGGCGTCCACGCCACCCATCAGGTCGCCCATGTCGATCTCGACAAGGAGTGGCGCACCGATGTCGTGCGCGACGCCAGCAATGCCAGGCTGAAGCGCCTGCCGGTGGCGGTGCTGAGCGCAGAGGCGGTGCCCGAGACCTTCGATGCCCGCCTTTCGGCGACGCGTCGCTACTACATCTACCGCATCCTCGATCGGCGGGCTCAAGCTGCGCTCGATGCGAACCGGGTCTGGCATGTCCCGGTCAAGCTCGACCATGAGGCGATGGATCGCGCCGCCAAGGCGCTGATCGGCCATCACGACTTCACCACCTTCCGCGCCGCCGAATGCCAGGCCAATGGCCCGATGCGCACGCTCGACCGGTTCGATTGCCGGCGCGAGGGAGCCGAGATCGTCGCCTATGTCCATGCCCGTTCCTTCCTGCATCATCAGGTCCGCTCCATGGTCGGCTGCCTGAAGATGGTCGGCATGGGGCGCTGGCCGGAGAACAAGGTCGGCAAGGTGCTGGCGGCGCGCGATCGCTCGCAATGCGCCGCACTGGCGCCGCCCAGCGGGCTTTATCTGGCAGGCGTGGATTACTGAACGGCATTGCTTTCGGCCTGTCGCGGAACCTCCGTCGTCATTCCGGGACTTCGCGAAGCGAAGGGCCCGGAACCCAGAACCGATGCAAGTCATCGCCGAGGCGAGACCATGGGATCGCCTGTTCGGAGAGGTCATCGGTTCTGGATTCCGGGCTCAGGCCTGCGGCCTGCCCCGGAATGACGGCGAGCGATCAGAACCCGGCCAGCCCGAAAATCTTCAGCACCGTGTAGTCGGCGAGCACGCTGGCGCAGGCGATCGCGCCGGCGACGCCGCTCTTCGCGCCAAAGGTGGCTCTGGCGACGCAATAGCGCAGCCTGAGCACGATCGCGGCGAAGGCGAGGCTCTGGAAGCCGGCGATGCCGGGGTTCGACCAGCCCAGCGCGAACACTGTCGCCGGCACCGCCATCAACGCCGCCGAGAGGATGCCGGCCCAGTTCCAGGCGATGACGAAGCTGGTGAAGCGGGGATTGCGGGTGAGACCAGGCGCGAGCCCGACCAGCAGCGCCGGCACGGTGAGGATCGCCAGGATCTCGGCGGTGACGATCGCGGCGATCAGGCCCGGCGCATCGAACAGCCCCCCGCTGTTGGAGAGGCCGGCGAGCGTGCGCTCGGCCGCCAGCACCGGGACCATCGAGGGCACGACCAGCACCAGCGCGAGATAGGAGCGCCAGAAGCCGTCGCGGCTGAGGTCGAGATCAGGCAGGGCTTTCGCGTCGGCCCGCAGTAGGCGCCAGGAGGCAGCGAGCGATCGCGTCACATCGTCGGCAGCAAGCCTCATGGCCCAACCCTCCGGACGTCACGGCATTAGACTTTCGTCTAATTGTGAGCGCCGGAGCTGGTTCCGTCAAGCCTGCTGCGCTGCAGCGAAATAGGTCGTCAGTAAACGATGCGTGATCCGCTCCAGCGTGACGAGATCGGCGGTGGCGACCCGCTCGTCGATCTGGTGCATGGTCTGGCCGACGACCCCGTACTCGACCACCGGGCAGTAGTTCTTGATGAAGCGGGCGTCGGAGGTGCCGCCGGTCGTGGACAGGGCAGGGCGCTTGCCGGTCTCGGCTTCGACGGCCTCGGCGACCATCGCCACGAACGGTCCCGGCTGGGTCAGGAAGGCCACCGCATTGGTCGGCTCGAAGCTGACCTCGTAACGCACGGTGTTGCCGGCTGCCTCGCGCAGGCGGCGCTCGATCTCGGCCGCGAGCGTCTCCGGCGTCCAGAGGTCGTTGAAGCGGATGTTGAACACGGCCCGCGCCTGCGCCGGGATGACGTTCGTCGCGGGATTGCCGACATCGAGCGTCGTCATTTCGAGATTGCTCGGGTCGAAATGCTCGGTGCCGGCGTCGAGCGGGCTCGCCTCGAGCCCTGTCAGCAGCCGGACCATGCCGCGGATCGGGTTCTGGGCGAGGTGCGGATAGCCGACATGGCCCTGCACGCCCTGCACGGTGAGCTTGCCGGTCAGCGAGCCGCGCCGGCCGATCTTGATCATGTCGCTCATCGCCGCCGGATTGGTCGGCTCGCCGAGGAGGCAATGGTCGAAACGCTCGCCACGAGCGTCGGCCCAGGCCAGAAGCTTGACCGTGCCGTTGACGGCCGGTCCCTCCTCGTCGCCGGTGACCAGGAAGGCGATCGAACCCGGCGCATCCGGATTGGCGCGGCGATAGCGGATCGCGGCGGAAACCATGGCGGCGAGCCCACCCTTCATGTCGCAGGCGCCGCGGCCATAGAGTGTGCCGCCTTCGATGTCCGCCGCGAAGGGATCATGCGTCCAGGCGGCGAGGTCGCCGGGGGGGACGACGTCGGTATGGCCGGCAATGACGAAGACCGGGCCCTCGCTGCCGATGCGGGCATAGAGGTTCTCGATGTCCGGCAGGCCGGGTTCCGAGAAGGTCGGTCGCTCGACGCTGAAGCCCTCGGCGCTCAGCACGGCATCGAGCAGCGCGAGCGCGCCGCCTTCGGCCGGCGTCACCGAGGCGCAGCGCACCAGGGCCTGGGTGAGGGCGACCGGATCGGTGGGGTCGAAGGTAAGGGGGGCGGGTGTGCTTGGGCTCATCGAGCCGGTTTAGCAGCCCCGGATTGCTCCGCAAGCGGCGCGTCGCGGCCGACGCCCGGCATCAGCCCGAGATCGACCAGCGCGACCAGCCAGGCCATCGTCGAGATCGCGATCAGCGAGGGTGCCCAGGCATAGCCGAGCAGCGGCTGCACTTCCCGCGGCAGCACGATGGCGCAGACCAGCAGGATGCCGAACAGCGACGAGCCGCCCCGGTCGGCGGCGCGCTTGGCTGCCAGCGCCGCCCAAGGGAACAGAGCGAAGGCATTGGCGAATGCGACGATCTTCGCTGCGGCATATTTGTCCGCGACCTGTGGCGCAGCCCACTGGACCGCCAGCAGGCAGAGGGCGAGCGCGATGCTGCCGAGCCAGAACTGGCGCAGGCCGATGCGGCCATCAAGGTCGGTGAACAGGCGGATTGCGGACATGTGTCAAGCTCCGATCCGATATCCTCGCACGCCGGGGCGTCCGAATGAAGCACATGGTGAATAAAAGGTTAATGCCTCCGAACCGATTGTGCCGCCAGAGAAAATGCTTGAATGCGGCCGGGCGCGCCGCTAGCTGCGAAGCGTTCTCCGGATTTTCAGGAAGGCCACTCGGCTTGATCGGCGGGTGGCAGGTTGACTGAGCGGCGTGGCTGCGCTGCCGAGCGAGGTTTTGGGTATGACAATTCGTCTGCACCGTGGCGATCTTCCCGATGGGTTCGAGCCGGGGCCGGTCCTGGCGATCGACACCGAGACGCTGGGCCTCAATCCGCAGCGCGACCGGCTCTGCGTGGTGCAGCTCTCCCGCGGCGACGGCACCGCTGATGTCGTGCAGATCCCGAAGGGCGGCCCGGCGCCGGCCAATCTCTGCCGCATCCTCGCCGATGCGAGCGTGCTGAAGCTCTTCCACTTCGCCCGCTTCGACATCGCCGCGCTGGAGAACGCCTTCGGCGTCGTCACCACGCCGGTCTACTGCACCAAGATCGCCTCCAAGCTGGTGCGCACCTATACCGACCGGCACGGGCTGAAGGACCTCGTCCGCGAGCTCCTTGGCGTCGAATTGTCGAAGCAGCAGCAATCCTCGGACTGGGGCGCCGACACGCTGACCGAGGCGCAGCTCGGCTATGCCGCCTCGGACGTGCTGCATCTGCATGCTCTGAAGGCGAAGCTCGACGTAATGCTGGAGCGCGAGGGCCGCGCGCATCTCGCCAAGGCCTGCTTCGACTTCCTGCCGGCGCGCGCCGAGCTCGATCTCGCCGGTTGGCCAGAGGTCGACATCTTCGCGCATACGTAAAGTTGATGTATCTGGGCTAGGGTCATCCGTCTGGCGGTCGCCGGACCGGTCGCTGCTGCCTGTCGGCATGCGCCGGTTCGACATGAAAAAGCCGCCGGTGGCTGGCAATGGGCGGGCATGAGCTTGGCGATCACAACTCCTGAGACACGCAGTCCGGCGGCGATTCGGGCGCAGATGCGGCAGAGCGCCTTCCAGGCCGCGCGCCGGCATTCTGCGCTCGTGCGTCTGCTTCGGCGCCTGATTCCGGTCGGGGCGATCGCCGCGGTGGTGGGGTTGATCATCGTTCCCTTCCTCAACCCGCTGCGCCATGCCGGCAATTTCTCGCTGGGCGGGATCAGCCTGTCGGGCGGCAAGGTGGTGATGGAAACGCCGAAGCTCGCCGGCTACCGCAAGGACAACAGCCCTTACGAGGTCACGGCGGAATCGGCTCTGCAGGACGTCCGCAATCCCACGCAGATAGAGCTCGTGCAGATGGTGGCGCGGGTGCTGATGAAGTCCGAAGGCTGGATCAACATCAATGCCCGCAGCGGCCTTTTCGACCAGACGAAGGAGAAGCTGAAGCTGGTCGACGACGTGAAGATCCGCACCGATTCGGGCTATGATGTCCGCATGCGCACCGCCGACGTCGATTTCAAGGCCGGAACCGTCAACTCGCGCGAGCCGGTGAAGGTCAATCTCGGCACGACGACGGTTGACGCCGATACGCTTGACGTGAAGGACAATGGTGCGCTCATCACCTTCGAGGGGCGCGTGCATGTCCTGATCGAGAACGCGCCAGCCCGCAGCCTGGCCGGCCCGGAGCGCGAGGGCAGCACGCCCAATCTCGAAGCTCTTCGCCCGGCCGGCAAGCCATGAGATCATCGCATACAGCCATGCAGGTCAGCTACAGGTCACCGATGAAAGCTCTCGCTCTCGCTCTCGCTGTTCTGGTCGCTCCGGCGCTCTCGACAGCGGCATTTGCTCAGCAGCCGGCCGCCAAGCCGGCCAAGTCGCGCGGCGGCGCCTCGAGCTCGCCTTTCGGCGGGATGGGCGGCGACAGCAAGGAGCCGATCAAGATCGACGCGAACAAGCTCGACGTGCTCGACAAGGACAATAAGGCGGTCTTCTCCGGCAATGTCGTCGCCGTGCAGGGCGAGACGACCGTGCGCTGCTCGGTGATGACGGTGTTCTATGAGGGCCGGGGCCAGGGTGGGACGCCGAAGCCGGCGCAGCCTGCGGCGCAGGGGCAGGGCGCCAATGACGGCGCGATCAAGCGCATCGAGTGCACCGGGCCGGTCACCGTCGTCTCGAAGACCCAGGCCGCGACCTCGGACAATGCCGTCTTCGACCGCGCCAACAATCAGGTGATCATGACCGGCAATGTCGCGCTGAACGACGGCCCGAACATCACCCGCGGCGACAAGCTCGTCTACAACACGCAGACCGGCATCGCCAACGTGACGTCGAGCGGGCGCGTCCAAGGCTTCTTTGTGCCGAACTCGGGTGACAACAAGGACGGCAAGGACAGCAAGGCTGGCGCCAAGCCGGCCGCCTCGCCGACCAACTGATCTTCCCTAGATCACGATGATTTTGGATCGAAGCGATCCTGAATCATAAAACGTGATCGGTTCTAAGAGCTTAGAGCAGGATTTCAGCGGAAAACCGGTTCCCACTTTTTCGCATCCTGCTCTTCGGCAGGGGCGGCTGCAGGAAGGCGTTGCCAGTTCGGCGCGCCTCGCATACCAGAGCGGACCCATGTCGAACGCCAGCAGCGCGAATTTCCTCCTGTGACGATATCCACGTCTCCGCCTTCCGACGCTGGCCCGCAGGCGCAGCCCAGCCCGGCGCGGCCGGCTAAGGCGCCGGCGGCACCGGGGCTGCTCGGCCGACTCTTCGGCCGGGGCAAGGACAAGCAGGCTGTCGAGGACGACGAGCAGCCTGGCCCGATCGCGAGCGCGGTTGGTGGCGCCGGCATCCTCGCCGTCAGCGGCCTGCGCAAGACCTATGGCGCCCGCAATGTCGTGAGCGAGGCCTCGCTCTATGTCCGCAATGGCGAGGCGGTTGGCCTGCTCGGCCCGAACGGCGCCGGCAAGACCACGATCTTCTACATGATCACCGGCCTGGTCAGCGCCGATCTGGGTGTGATCTCGCTCGAAGGGAACGACATCACCAACCTGCCGATGTACCAGCGCGCCCGGCTCGGCATCGGCTATCTGCCGCAGGAGGCCTCGATCTTCCGCGGCCTCTCGGTCGAGGACAATATCCGGGCCGTGCTCGAGGTGGTCGAGCCGAACCGCAAGAAGCGCGAGCGCGAGCTCGACAAGCTGCTCGACGAATTCAACATCAGCCGCCTGCGCAAGGCGCCCTCGATCGCGCTCTCCGGCGGCGAGCGCCGCCGCTGCGAGATCGCCCGCGCGCTCGCCGGGAGGCCTTCCTTCATCCTGCTCGACGAGCCCTTCGCCGGCATCGACCCGATCGCGGTCGGCGACATCCAGGAGCTGGTCCGGCAATTGACCGATCGCGGCATCGGCGTGCTGATCACCGACCACAATGTCCGCGAGACGCTCGGGCTGGTCGATCGCGCCTACATCATCCATTCGGGCCGGGTACTGACCGAAGGCTCGCCGGCCGAGATCATCGCCAATGCCGATGTCCGCCGCGTCTATCTCGGCGAGGATTTCCGGCTCTGAGGCGTCCGGCCTGCGGTCGCCCCACCGGCTATATTGCGGTGCATTAACTTCCCGGCGCAAAAGCCTGTCCAGGGCTTTGACGCGGCAACGGTCGGTCGTTAGTCTGTTCCACAGGCAAGAACCGTGCCGAATTGCCGCAGGCTAAGGAGTCGGGATCGCGATGGCGATGATGCCACGCATGGAGCTGCGCCAGGGCCAGTCCCTGGTGATGACGCCGCAGCTATTGCAGGCGATCAAGCTGCTCCAGCTCTCCCATCTCGAATTGCAGAGCTTCGTCGAGGGCGAGCTGGAGCGCAATCCGCTGCTCGAGCGCGGCGACGAGGCTCCCGATGCCGGCTCGCTCAACGGCGCCGGCGAAAGCCCGCTAGCCGCCGATGCCGAAGCCTATGCCCGCGCCGAGAGCCTCAACACCCAGGAGGGTATCGAGGGCCGGCTCGGCACCGGGCTCGACAATGTCTTCCAGAACGAGCAGCCCAAGGCAGCGCGGCTGGAGACGCAAGGAGCCGACAGCCTGCCGATCATCGGCGGCGCCTATGGCGGCTCTGGTGGCTCGTTCGAGGAGGGGCCCGAGGGCTTCGAAAGCGGGCTGACCAGCGAGCTCTCGCTGCACGAGCATCTCAGCGCCCAGCTCGACCTGGCCGTGACTGCGCCGGCCGAGCGCCTGATCGGCCGCCACATCATCGATGGCGTCGATGATGCCGGCTATCTGACCGAGCCGCTTGCCGACATCGCTGAACGCCTTGGCGTCGATCTTGCCAGGGTCGAGCAGGTGCTCGCCATCGTCCAGGGCTTCGATCCCAGCGGTGTTGCCGCCCGCGATGTCGGCGAGTGCCTGGCGATCCAGCTGCGCGATCGCGACCGCTACGATCCGGCTATGCAGGCCCTCATCGCCAACCTGCCGCTCCTCGCCAAGCGCGACTTTGCCGCCCTGAAGCGCATCTGCGGCGTCGATGACGAGGACATCGCCGACATGGTCGCCGAGATCCGGCGGCTCGACCCCAAGCCGGGGCGCGCCTTTGGTGGCTCGGCGGTGGAGACGGTTGTACCGGATGTCTTCATCCGCGCTGCGCCGGACGGCTCCTGGCTGGTCGATCTCAACCCCGACACCTTGCCGCGCGTACTGGTCAACCAGACCTATCATGCCCGCGTCACGAAGGCGGCCCGTAGCGATGTGGACAAGGCCTTCATCGCCGAATGCCTGCAGACGGCGAACTGGCTGACCCGCTCGCTCGAGCAGCGCGCCCGCACTATCCTCAAGGTCGCCAGCGAGATCGTGCGCCAGCAGGACGGCTTCTTCGCCCATGGTGTCGAGCATCTGCGCCCGCTCAACCTCAAGACCGTCGCCGACGCGATCAGCATGCACGAATCGACGGTCTCGCGCGTCACCTCGAACAAGTACCTCGCCTGCCCGCGCGGGGTCTTCGAGATGAAATACTTCTTTTCCGCCGCGATCGCAGCGACCGGCTATGGCGAGGCGCATTCGGCCGAGGCCGTGCGGCATCGCATCAAGCAGATGATCGACGACGAGCCGCCACGGGACGTGCTTTCGGATGACGCCATCGTCACCAAGCTGAAGGAGAGCGGCATCGATATCGCTCGCCGCACCGTGGCGAAGTATCGGGAATCGCTGCGCATTCCCTCCTCGATGGAGCGCCGCCGCGAGAAGGCGGCGATGGCGCTGGCGGGACGCTGAGGGGCGAACTCTTCCACGCCCGGCGTGCGGTGCAGCACAAATCGTCTTCTGTTCCATGAGATGCTCGCAACCTTGCCCTGCCGCCCGTGCAACTGCGCCGTTCCGCACATTGACAACCCCATGAGGCCGTTCTTACCTCCTGAGGATGGTCGGCTACTGACCATGGCGACAAGAAGGGGAAGCACTCCATGAGCTTGCGAATCTCCGGCAAGAATCTCGATGTCGGCGAGGCCCTTCGTGGTCAGGCCGAGGCCAGGGTCGCCGCAGCGTTGGGCAAGTACTATGAGGGCGGCTATCAGGGCCACGTCACCGTCGGCAAGGATGGCACCGCCTTCAAGACCGACGGTGTTCTGCATCTTTCTTCCGGCATCACCCTCGAAGCTTCGGCCACGGCGCATGATCCCTATGCCAGCCTCGACAAGATGGCCGAGCGCATCGAGAAGCGTTTGCGCCGCTACAAGCGACGGCTGAAGGATCGCGCCGCTGCCGCCAATGGTCGTGAGCCCGCCCTGGAAATCCCCAGCTATGTGATCGCCGCTCCCGATGAGGATATCGAGGAGCACGAGGCCGACCACGCTGGTGAGAACCCGGTGATTGTGGCGGAATCGACCAAATCCCTGCACCAGATGACGGTAAGCGACGCGGTCGCCGAGCTCGATCTGACCGGCGCGCCTGTGGTTATCTTCCGCCATGCTGGCAATGGCCGCATGAACGTCGTATACCGCCGCCGCGACGGCAATATCGGCTGGATCGATCCGCCGGCTTCTCTTTCTTGAAGTCCCGCCGCTGATGGGGTTCGGGTGCCGGCCGGGATGCTGGTGGCGCCCGCGCTCCGGCACGGGACATGCATGGATTGGCCTATGACGCTGACCGATCTTCTCCGGCCCGATGCGGTGATCTCGCCGCTGCGCGCCAACTCCAAGAAGCAGGCCCTTCAGGAGCTGGCGCAGCATGCCGCCGTTCTGACTGGCCTGCCCGAGCGCGAACTGTTCGAAGCCTTGCTCCAGCGCGAGCGTCTTGGCTCGACCGGCATCGGCGACGGCATCGCCATTCCACATGGGCGCATGGCCGGGATTGACCGGCTCGTCGGCCTGTTCGCCCGCGCCGAGAAGGCGATCGATTTTGAGGCACTGGACGGCCAGCCGGTCGACATCATCTTCGTGCTGATCGCGCCGGAGGGGGCGGGGGCAGATCATCTCAAGGCCCTGGCCCGCGTCGCCCGCGTGCTGCGCAACCAGGCGGTACTGGAGCAGGTGCGCCACGCGCATGACCCGGCCGCTATCTACGCCATTCTGGCGGAGACCGCCGCCAAGGCAGCCTGAGTTCGTTTCCTCTTCAATTCGAGTCATCCCGGACAAGCCGCGCAGCGGCGCCGATCCGGGATCCATTCCTGAGCCTTTCCGATAGAGGTTCCGGAATGGGTCCCGGGTCTTCGCTTCGCTCCGCCCGGGACGACCCATGTTTCATTGGAACACAATATAGGGGACCGCTTCCCTGGAACCACCTCAATCTAGGCTTGGAGGCCTTGCCCCGAGCGGCTATGACGCGGCCGAAGCTGTGAGGCGCCGCGCGCGGCGCCTTCGAACTGCGGAGCCCCGCCGATGGCCTATACCCATGTCGATCTCTTCCCCCTCGGCGAGGACAAGACGCCCTATCGTTCGCTCGGCAGCGACGGCGTCACGGTCGAGACGCTCAGTGGGCGCGAGGTCCTGAGCGTCTCCCGCGAGGCGATCAAGCGGCTCTCCGAGCAGGCCTTCATCGACATCAACCATCTGCTGCGTCCGGGGCACCTCGCCCAGCTCGCAAAAATCCTCGACGACCCCGAGGCGACCTCGAACGACCGCTTCGTCGCCTATGACCTGCTCAAGAACGCAGGCATCGCTGCCGGCGGCGTGCTTCCGATGTGCCAGGACACCGGCACGGCGATCATCATGGGCAAGAAGGGCCGCAAGGTCTGGACCGATGGTGACGACGAGGCGGCGCTCGGCGAGGGCGTCTACGACGCCTATCTCAAGCGCAATCTGCGTTATTCCCAGGTCGCCCCGCTCTCCATGTTCGAGGAGAAGAATACCGCGACCAACCTGCCGGCGCAGATCGACATCTATGCCGAGGGTGAGGATGCCTACAAATTCCTCTTCGTCGCCAAGGGCGGCGGCTCGGCCAACAAGACCTTCCTCTTCCAGGCGACGCCCTCGCTCCTCACCAAGGACCGGATGATGGCGTTCCTGAAGGAGAAGATCCTGACGCTGGGCACCGCCGCCTGCCCGCCCTATCACCTTGCCATCGTCATCGGCGGTACCTCGGCCGAGCAGAACCTGAAGACGGTCAAGCTCGCCTCGACCAAATATCTCGATGCGCTGCCGACCAAGGGCTCCGCCAGCGGCCACGCCTTCCGCGATCTCGAGATGGAGGAGGAGGTCCACAAGCTGACGCAGGCGCTCGGCGTCGGCGCCCAGTTCGGCGGCAAGTATTTCTGCCATGACGTGCGCGTCATCCGCCTGCCGCGCCACGGCGCCTCGCTGCCGATCGGCCTTGGCGTCTCCTGCTCCGCCGACCGCCAGGCCAAGGGCAAGATCACCAGGGACGGCATCTTCCTGGAGGCGCTGGAGACCGATCCGTCGAAGTACCTGCCGGAGATCGACGAGGCCAAGCTCGGCGGCGATGTCGTCAAGGTCGACCTCAACCGGCCGATGAGCGAGATTCTCGCCACATTGACGCAATACCCGGTGAAGACCCGGCTCTCGCTGACCGGAACGATCATCGTCGCGCGCGACTCGGCCCATGCCAAGATCCGCGAGCGGCTGGAGAACGGCCAGGGCATGCCGGACTATCTGAAGAACCACCCGGTCTATTATGCCGGCCCGGCCAAGACGCCCGAGGGCTTCGCCTCCGGCTCCTTCGGCCCGACCACCGCCGGCCGGATGGATTCCTTCGTCGACCAGTTCCAGTCCTTCGGCGGCTCGATGGTGATGCTGGCCAAGGGCAACCGCTCGGCCCAGGTCCGCGAGGCCTGCAAGGCCCATGGCGGCTTCTATCTCGGTTCGATCGGCGGCCCGGCCGCGCGCCTCGCCCAGGACTGTATCCGCAAGGTCGAGGTGCTCGAATATCCCGAGCTCGGCATGGAGGCGGTCTGGCGCATCGAGGTCGAGGACTTCCCGGCCTTCATCGTCATCGACGACAAGGGCAACGACTTCTTCAAGGAGCTGAACCTCGGATGATCGCTCGCGCTGCCATCGCCGTCCTGCTGACCCTGGCTCCTGCTCTCGCAACGGCACAGCCGCGCCCTGTTCCGGCGACGTGCACGCGCGACCTGTTCCAGAACGAGGCGGCGATGCGCCAGCGCCAGTACAAGATGCAGCAGGTCGCGACTGCCGACCAGGCGACGCAATGTGCCGCCTGGCGCGACCACGTCGCCTTCATGCAGAAGGCGCGCTCGGTCTTCGCCACCTGCCAGAGTGGCCGGCAGCGCGAGGAGAACGTCGCGCAGATGGACCAGTCGCTCGCCGACTATCGCGTGCTGCTCGCCAATCGCTGCGGGGGCCGCTGACTACCTGATCTCGGGCGGTTGGCCGAGCTGCGTCTTGAAGAAGGCGAGCACGCTGGCGTTGAAATCGGCATGGAAAGCGGCTCGGTCGAAGCCGGGCTGATCGCTGCAGAGCTCGCCAGCCGACTGGGCGAGCACTGCCGGGCAGGGCGGCAGGAAGGAAAAATGCTGGGAGCCGGGCACGACGTGGAAATCGGGCTTCGTCGGGAGCCAACCTGCTATGTCTGCGACACTGGCCGGAGTGACTCCGTCGCCGCCGCGCTCGGAACCCCAGAGCTGAACCGGCACCCGTACATTCCTGAAGCTGTCCTGCGTGAAGAAGACGCTGAGCGGATCGGCGATGACGGCCGCCTTGATACGTGCATCATGGCTGAGTTCTGGAAACGCGCCCATTCGGATCTGCTCGCACAGTGGGTCGCTTTTGCCCTCGCAGAGCCTGAGACGCTTGCCGAACTGAGGGTTGGCGCCGATGGCCACCAGCCCGGTATAACCGCCTCGCGAAAAGCCGAAGAAGCCGACGCGCCCGGCATCGATCCTGGCTGCGTCGGGCCATGAGCCGAGCATGTAGTCGATCGTGCGCTTGATGTCGGCCGGCCGTTCGACAAAGACCGAGAACTCGCGCGTGCGGCTCTGGTCCAGGCTGGTGTCGCCGGGATGATTGATCGCGACGACGACGAAGCCGGCATCGGCCAGAACCTGCGCGGTGTCGCGATGCCCGAGGAAGCTGCCAGTTCTGCCGTGTGAGATCACGACGAGCGGGCGCTTCTCGCCAACGAGCGGGCAATTCATGCTGACGGACATGACGAACGGGCCGAGCCGCACCTCGCTCACTGGCTGATTGCATGGATACCAGACCGCGCCCTTGAGTGGCTGGAGTCCTCCCTCGGCGGGAATCTCGACGGGCTTGAACCCGGCGGCCTGCGTCGATGAGGTAGCAAGGCAGAAGGCGATACAGGAGACGAGACGGCGCAGATTCATGTTGGGCTCGCGTTGCGGATGGGGATGAACAGATCGGTGCGCAGGGCGGCGGGGGCGATCCCGCGCGACGATGTATCGAGATAGTGCTCCAGCGTCGGCCGGTCGTCCGGCTCATAGCCGCTGGCCGGCATCCATCTCGTATAGATGGCCTGTGCAGCGGCGTTGATCCGGGTGTACGGGCCGACCAGCCGATGCACGGCATAGCGGCCGCCGGGGATCTCCAGCGTCTCGATGTCCGAGTTCTCTGGCCAGGGATCGGGCGAGGCGATGGCGGCGTAGTATCTGAAGCGGCCGGCGTGTTGTGGACTGCCGAATGAGGCGCCCCATTTCTCCGAGATGACGCGTGGGCCGGCGCGCAGGCGCAGCTGCCGATGCGTATGGGGGATGGTCGCGAACGATCCGACGTGCCGCAGCGCACGCAGTTGCCGCGCCGGTCGCTCGACGATCGCGACCGCCGGCAGGGTTGGGTCGCCCGGGAGCAGCGGCGTCATTTCGGCAGCAACGAAGGCCTGCTTCATCTGTTGCCGGAATGCGCGGGGTGACTGCCCGGTGAACTCGCGAAAGGCACGTGTGAAGGCTTGCGGGCTGTCATAGCCGACCGCCAGCGCCACCTGTGTAATGCTTTCATGGGAGCCGGTCAGAAGGCGGGTCGCAAAGGCCAGTCGGACGCGGCGAACCGTGGCGGCCACGGTCTCGCCGACGACGCCGGCATAGACGCGGTGAAAGTGGAAGGGCGAGAAATTGGCAAGGCGCGCGAGATCATCGAGGCTGAACTCGGCCATCGGATCGGCGATGATGGCTGCGACCACGCGAGCCACCCGGGCACGATAATCCTGTTCTGTTCGATCGCTGACCATGGCTGATAGCCTGCCCTATCGCTGCGCCGAAAACTTAGCTGCTTTTGCTAAAGTGCCGGGATGCGGGTCGGTCCGTTGCCGCATCCTGCATCCCAAATCGCCTCGTGGATGTGAATGCCGTCGTCTCCTGGCTTCGAAGACCCGCCGGCCAAACGGGTTTGGGCAAGGCGGTGTTTGGAGTATGGCAGTCGCGCAGGTGCCCTGCGTATGCTCTTCGGCGTCTTGATTGGAACGACTACGGGATGATGGAATGACTGACGACATGACCTCCCCGCTCGGCATCGCCGTCGTGCCGGTGACGCCTTTCCAGCAGAACTGCTCGATCGTCTGGTGCACGCGCACCAAGGAGGCCGCGATCGTCGATCCCGGCGGCGATGTCGAGCGCATTCGCGGCGCGCTGACGGAGCTCGGCGTAACCCCGGTCGCGATCTGGCTGACCCATGGCCATATCGACCATGCCGGCGGTGCGACCGAGCTCGCCGGCGTCTTGAACCTGCCGATCATCGGCCCGCACGAGGCCGACAAGTTCCTGCTCGACGCCTTGCCGCAGCAGGGGCTGATGTTCGAGATGCGCGGTGTACAGGCGGTGACGCCGACGCGCTGGCTTGCCGAGGGCGACGCCGTCTCGGTCGGCGATATCGCCTTCTCCGTGCAGCATGTGCCGGGGCATACGCCCGGCCATGTCACGCTGTTCCAGAAGGAGCTGCGCTTTCTGCTCGCCGGCGACACGATCTTCGCCAGCTCGGTCGGCCGCACCGATTTCCCCTATGGCAACCACAAGGACCTGATCGGCGGAATCAAGGGCAAGCTGCTGCCGCTCGGCGACGACGTCCAGTTCCTGCCCGGCCACGGCCCGGCCAGCACGCTCGGCGAGGAGCGCAAGACCAATCCGTTCCTGCAGGGGAATTCGCTCTAGGAACGCCGTCATTCTCGGGCGGAGCGAAGCGCAGACCCGAGAATCTCTGGACGAGAGGGTGGTGGTTGGAGCCTCTTCCGGCCTGAGATGCTCGGGTCAAGCCCGAGCATGACGCGGGTTAAGGCTGCAGAAACGCCAACGGCCATGTCCGGAAGGGCGCGCGTACATCCGGCGTCGCTGGCTTCGGGTTCATGGCCGTCTTCAACGGAACGGAGGGCGGTGGAACGCCCTCGACATTGCCGTGATCCCGATATGGGACTGCAATCCCGTCATTGCAAGGGGCAGGTCCATGAAAGTGGGCCACGTGTTTAGGCGCCTGACCGCGTTGCCGGTTTCGCTGCCCATGCGATAGTCGCGGCCATGTGGGAGATTCTCTCGGCTTATTGGCCTCATATCCTTGGCGTCGTCTCGCTGGCGCTGACGGTCGTCGCGGCCAGCCATGCCGCGATGACCAAGGACGAGGTCCGCGCCGCCATCGGCTGGGTCGGCGTCATCGTGCTCTCGCCGATCATCGGGCCGCTGATCTATGCGGTCGGCGGCATCAACCGCATCCGCCGCGCCTCGATCGTCTCGCAGCGCCGGCAGAAGCTGGCCTTTCCGCTGGCGCAGACATTCGAGGTCTCCGATGCCGAGGTCGCCGGCGATGTCGGGCGCCGCTTCGCCGCGCTGAAGACGCTCGGCGACAAGGCGACCCGCCGCCATCTCAAGACCGGCAATGCCATCACCGTGCTCAGGACCGGTGACGAGGCCTATGCCGCGATGATCGCGGCGATCGCGGCGGCCGACCGCTCGATCATTCTCGAAACCTATATCTTCGACCGCGATCCGCTCGGCCTGCGCGTCGCCGACACGCTGATCGCGGCCCATGAGCGCGGCGTCGCGGTGCGCGTGCTGATCGATGCCGTCGGCGCGCGCTATTCGGTGCCGAGCATCGTCGGCTACCTGCAGAAGGGCGGCGTGCCGGTCGACGTCTTCAACGGCAACATCATCATCGGCCTCAGGCTGCCCTATGCGAACCTGCGCACGCACCGCAAGCTGCTGATCGTCGACGGGCGCATCGCCTTCGCCGGCGGCATGAACATCCGCCAGGGCTTCACCACCGAGTTTGCCGGCGATGCAGCCGGGCACGACACGCATTTCCGCATCGAGGGACCGGTCGTCGAGGACCTGTTCGGCGTCGCGGCCGAGGATTGGCGCTTTGCTTCGGGCGAGGAACTGGCCGGCGACACGTGGACGGTTACGCCGCAAGTCGCAGCGCGCGGCCCTACCGTCCTGATGCGCGCCGTCGCCTCGGGACCGGATGCGAGCCTGGAGACCAACCACAAGCTGCTGATCGGCGCCTTCTCGGTGGCGCGCGAGTCGATCCGGATCATGTCGCCCTACTTCCTGCCGGATCGCGAGCTGATCAGCGCGCTGGTCACCGCGGCGCGGCGGGGCGTCGCCATCGACATCGTCGTGCCGGATGTCAACAACCTCGTCCTGGTCGATCGCGCCATGCGGGCGCAGTTCGACCAGGTGCTGAAGGATGGTTGCCGGATCTGGCGCGCTACCGGCTCCTTCGACCATTCCAAGCTGCTCGCGATCGACGGCACCTGGGCCTATGTCGGCTCGTCCAACCTCGATGCGCGCTCGCTCAGACTGAATTTCGAGATCGATCTCGAAGTCCTCGACGAAGGCTTCGCCCGCGGCATCGAGGAGCGCATCGATGCCGCGATCGCAAGCGCGCGCCCGGTCACGCTGAAGGAGCTGCGCGCACGGCCCTTCCCTTTGCGCCTGCTCGACCGGATGCTCTGGCTCTGCTCGCCTTATTTGTGAGGCGGACGGCTATGTGGGGCAGGCCCTTGTCGTCATGGTCGGGCTTGTCCCGACCATCCACGTCTTCCCCCAGGCAGCGCAGTGTTCAAGGCGTGGATGCTCGCCACAAGGGCGAGCATGACGGTGTCGCGGCTCAGGCGTCGAACACGCCCTTCAGGAAGTCCTGCTTGCCGATCTGGAAGCCGTTCTCGCGCAGGATGTCGTAGGCCGTCGTGGCGTGGAAATAGAAGTTCGGCAAAGCGAAGCGGGTGAGGTAGTCGGCACCCTTCATCGTCACGGTCGCCGAGGGGCCGCGCGGGAAGGTCACGTCCCTGTCGAGCCCGGCATCGAGCGCCGCCCTGTCGACCGAGGCGATGAAGTCGAGTGTCCTGGCGATCCGTGCCTTCAGCTCCTCGAAGCTCTTCTCCTCGTCGGGAAAGCGCGGGTTCTCCGCTCCGCTCACCCGCGCCGCGGCGTTCTTGGCGAAATCGGACATGAGCTGGACCTGCCGGGTGAAGGACAGCATGTCGGGGGCGAGCCGGCTCGACAGCAGCACCTCCGGCTGGATCTTGCGCTCGGACGCCTCAGCGCCTGCCTTGTCGAGGATCGCGTCGAGCGCCTTCAGGGTCTGGATGAAACCCGGGAAGACGGCGGCGTAGGCGGAAAGCGGCATGAGCTGATCCTCTGGAGCATTTTCGAGCGAAGTGGACACCAGTTCGCGTGAAGAAAATGCGACAAAACAAAGAGCTAGACCATGTCCGCAATTCGGAGAAATGCGGACATGGTCTAGACACGAAAACGGGCCCGGAAAGGGCCCGCTGCGTCTGCCGATATAAGCCTTTCCCCGCCGATGTCAGCGGCAGAAGACGTCAGTCCTTGGCGCGCTCGACATAGGAGCCGTCGGCGGTCATCACCACGATGCGGGTGCCCGGGCCGATATGGGGTGGCACGGCGGTGCGCACGCCATTGGTCAGGATCGCCGGCTTGTAGGAGGACGAGGCGGTCTGGCCCTTGGTCACCGGCTCGGTCTCGGCGACCTCGCAGGTGACGCGCTGCGGCAGCTCGATCGCGACGGCCCGGTCCTCGAACACCGAGAGCGAGACCTTCATGCCTTCCTGGAGATAGGGCGCCATGTCGCCGACGACGCCGCCGTCGACCGGGATCTGGTCGTAGGTCTCGGGGTTCATGAAGACGTACTGCTCGCCGTCCTGATAGAGATAGGTGAAGTCGCGATCCTCGACATAGGCGCGCTCGACCTGCTCGGTCGTCTTGTAGCGCTGGGTCATCTTCACGCCGTCGGAGATGCGGCGCATGTCGATCTGCGTCGTCGGCGTGCCCTTGCCCGGAAAGAAGCTCTCGGCCGAGATGACGGTGCAGAGATGCCCGTCGAGCTCGAGGACGTTGCCCTTGCGGACGGAGGAGGCGATGACCTTGACCACGTGGATTTTCCCTGGCTGGCGCGGGCTGCGTTCGCGCGCTATGCGAATTCCTGTGCCGCGCCACTACCGCATTCGGGACGTAAACGGAAGCGCGCAGGCCGGTTTGCACGGCTTTCGCCGTAGAGAGATGTGATGAGCCTGACGCTCCCGCCCTTCTGGCGGCCCGACATCCATGCTGATCGGCGTCCCGCGCTACTGGCGCGGGCGCGGATCAAGGCGGCGCTGCGGCGCTGGTTCGAAGCCCGCGACTTCATCGAGGTCGAGGCCGCGATCCTGCAGCTTTCACCGGGGAACGAGACGCATCTGCACGGCTTTTCGACCATGCTGATCGACGATGCCGGCACCGGCCACCCCTATTATCTCCATACCTCGCCGGAATTTGCCGCCAAGAAGCTGCTGGCGGCGGGCGAGCCGCGCATCTTCGATTTCGCGCGCGTCTTCCGCAATCGCGAGCGCACGGCGCTGCACCATCCAGAGTTCACCATGCTGGAGTGGTATCGCGCCGGAGAGGACTGTGAGGCGCTGATGCGGGATTGCGCGGCGCTGCTTGCCGAGGCGGCGCGGGCTGCCGACGTCGCGATGCTGCGCTGGCGCGGTAGCGAGGTCGATCCCTTCGCCGAGCCCGAGCGCCTCACCTTGCACGATGCCTTCGGCCGCCATGCCGGCGTCGACCTCATGGCGACGATCGCGGACGATGGCAGGGCCGATCGCGCGGCGCTGGCTGTGCAGGCACACGGCGCCGGCATTCGCCTCGCGGAGGACGACAGCTGGTCCGACATCTTCAGCCGCGTATTGTCCGAGAAAGTCGAGCCTGAGCTCGGCCGCGGCCGTGCCACCATCCTGTGCGAATACCCGATCTCGGAAGCGGCTTTGGCCCGGCCCAAGCCCGGCGATCCGCGCGTCGCCGAGCGTTTCGAGCTCTATGCCTGCGGCGTCGAGCTCGCCAATGCCTTTGGCGAGTTGACCGATCCGGCCGAGCAGCGCCGGCGCTTCGAGGCGGACATGGACGAGAAGCAGCGCATCTATGGCGAGCGCTATCCGATCGACGAGGACTTCCTCGCCGCGCTCGCGGCGATGCCGCAGGCCTCGGGCATCGCGCTCGGCTTCGACCGGCTGGTCATGCTCGCCACCGGCGCGCGCCGGATCGAGGATGTGCTCTGGACGCCGGTCGCGGAACCGGGCAGGGGAGGGCGATGACGATCCACCAGCTGCCCGGCCAGCCGCTGAAAACGGTCGACGCCCTCGTCGAGCGTGGTCTCGTCGCGCCTGAACAACGGCAGGCACTGGCCGAGGTCGCCCGGCGCTATGCCGTCTCGGTGACGCCGGCGATTGCGGCGCTGATCGATCCCGCCGACGAAGCCGACCCGATCGGCCGCCAGTTCATTCCCGCCGCTGCCGAACTGACGACCCTGCCCGAAGAACTCGCCGATCCGATCGGCGACGAGGCGCATTCGCCGGTCGAGGGCGTCGTCCATCGTTATCCGGACCGGGCCTTGCTCAAGCTGGTCCATGCCTGCCCGGTCTATTGCCGCTTCTGCTTCCGCCGCGAGATGGTCGGCCCCGGTGGCGATGCGCTGACCGGCGACAAGCTCGATGCCGCGCTCGCTTATCTGACCTCCCGGCCGGAAATCTGGGAGGTGATCATGACCGGCGGCGACCCGTTGATCCTCTCATGCAGGCGGGTGCGCGAGGTGGCGAAGCGCCTTGCCGCGATCCCTCACATCAAGGTGGCGCGCTGGCATACACGCGTGCCGATGGTCCAGCCCGAGCGTATCACCGAGGATTATGCCCGCGCGCTGCGCATCCAGGGCAAGGCGAGCTATATCGCCGTCCACGCCAACCATCCGCGCGAGTTCACGGCTGAAGCGAAGGCTGCGCTGGCGCGCCTCGCCGACGCCGGCCATGTCCTCGTCAGCCAGAGCGTGCTGCTCAAGGGCGTCAACGCCGATGTCGAGACCTTGTCGGCGCTGATGCGCGCCTTCGTCGAGAACCGGGTCAAGCCGTATTACCTGCACCATCCAGACCTCGCGCCGGGCACCTCGCATTTCCGGCTCTCGCTGGCGGAGGGGCAGGCGCTCGTCAAAAGCCTGCGCGGCAACCTTTCCGGCCTGTGCCAGCCGACCTATATCCTCGACATCCCAGGTGGCGCCGGCAAGATTCCGGTCGGGCCCGCCTTTCTTTCGGGCTGCGAGACGCCCGGCGCGCGAGGCTTCGCGGAGGACCGCAATGGCGGCCTCCATGCCTATCCGCCGGTCTGACGCAGCCCCGCCGCGGCGTTCCGCGAAGGATGAAAAGGCCATGCTGACCCCCTCCGCCCCCGACAAGATGCCGCTCGCGATCGTCTCCGACATCGCTTGCCCCTGGTGCTTCATCGGCAAGACCCGGCTCGAGACCGCGCTCGCCAATCACAATCTCAGCGAGCGCGTCGCCATCACCTGGCTGCCCTATGAGCTCAATCCGGAGATGCCGGCCGAGGGCATGGACCGCACCGCCTATCTCGACGGCAAGTTCGGCTCGGGCAAGCGCCGCGAGATCGAACTGCGCCTGTCCGAGGCGGCGCTGGAGAGCGGCGTCACCTTCAACTGGACGAAGGTGACGAAGAGCGTCAACACCCGCATGGCCCATATGCTGGTCGCCGCAGCCGCGACCGTGCAACGCGGCGGCGAGATGACCGCGGCATTGTTCAAGGCCTATTGGCAGGACGGGCGCGACATCGGCGACCTCGAAACGTTGGTGGCGATCGCCGGCGAGCAGGGCTTCGACGAACAGGCGGCGCGTGAAGAGCTCGTCAATGACGAATTGCGCGAGACCATTATCGGGCTCGAGGCGCATGCCCAGAAGGTCGGCGTCACCGGCGTGCCCTTCTTCATCGTCGACGGCAAGCTCGCCGTCTCCGGTGCCCAACCGCCGGAGGTCTGGACGCAAGTGTTCGCGCAGGTGCTGGCGGCGAAGCCTAGTGACGAGGATGAGTGACGCGTTCCACAGGGCGTCTTCGCTACCGGGTGGAAAAATAGATCCGTCTCAAAAATGAGAAATCCTTGCGCCGGCACTCGAATCGTGCCTTTCACCCGGTAACAGGCGGAGGGCAGGGCGATGACGCAGAAGATCAACGATCTCCGGGACCGCATGATCGTCGCGCTCGACGTGCCGACGGTCTGGGATGCCTATCGCATCGTCTCGACGCTCGGCGACGGCGCGAGCTTTTACAAGATCGGCTATCGGCTCGCCTTCGCTGGCGGGCTCGACCTCGCCCGCCAGCTGGTGACCGAGGGCAAGAAGGTCTTCCTCGATCTCAAGCTGCACGATATCGGCAATACCGTCACCGAGGGCGTGGAATCGCTGACCAAGCTCGGCGTCACCTTCCTTACCGTGCACGCCTATCCGCAGACCATGCGGGGCGCGGTCGAAGGGCGCGGCGAGGCGGCGCTGAAGCTGCTCGCCGTCACCGCCTTGACCTCCTATGACGATGGCGACCTGAAGGATGCCGGCTACGGCCTCGCGGTGCGCGATCTCGTGCGCATGCGCGCCCAGCAGGCCCGTACCGCCGGCGTCGACGGCATCGTCTGCTCCGCCGCCGAGACCGAGATCGTGCGTGGCGTCATCGGCCCGGACATGGTGATCGTCACGCCCGGCATCCGCCCGGCCGGCAGCGCTGTCGGCGACCAGAAGCGCACGCTCACACCGGCCGAGGCGATCCGCGCCGGCGCCGACCATCTCGTCGTCGGGCGTCCCATCATCCGCGCGGCTGACCCGCGTGCAGCGGCGGCTGCGGTCATGGACGAGATCGCCGGAGCCGCTTAGGCTCCGCCTCCTTTCCACCGGATACGGATACGGCAAATGCCCAAGGGATATGTGATCGGTCGCGCCAAGGTGACCAATGCGACGCAATGGGCGGTCTATGCCGCGAAAGCCTCCGAGGTGATCAAGCAATATGGCGGCATCCCCCTGGTGCGCGGCGGCCAGATGTCGGTCGGCGAGGGCGAGGGACGGTCTCGCAACGTCGTCCTCGAATTCCCCGATTACGCGGCGGCCAAGGCCTATCTGTTCTCGGTCGAGTATGGCGAGGCACGCAAGCTGCGCGAGGGTGCCGGCGAGATCGACCTGATTGCGGTCGAAGGGGCGTGAGCATGGCGAAAGGCTACTGGATCGCCCGCGTCGACGTGCAGAACGAGTCGGAATACGCCACCTACCGCTCGCTCAACGCCATCGCCTTCGCCAAATACGGCGCCAAGTTCATCGTCCGCGGCGGCGAGTACAAGCTCGCCCGCGGCGAGGGCCGCAAGCACAACGTCGTCATCGAGTTCAAGGACATCGAGACGGCACGCGCCTGCTACGACTCGCCGGAATATCAGGCGGCGGTGCAGCATCTCGCCAAGGTCGGCCCGGTCGATCTCGTCATCATCGAGGGCTATGAGGGCGCGCAGCCGGGCGATTGAGCCCGGCTCTCTCACTCTTCAAATCTTTCTTCATGTCATCCCGGATCGGCGCGGCTTCGCCGCTTGTCCGGGATGACATGCGTTGAGTTGATCGCTCAGCTCTCGAACAGCGTCCGGAACCGGTTCGGCTGCGAGCGCAGATACTGCTTCGGCGCCTTGACGCTGGCGCCGAGATGAGCGGCGGCATGCCAGGGCCAGCGCGGTTCGTAGAGGATGCCGCGCGCCAGGGCGACCATGTCGGCATCGCCGCCGGCGACCACCGCCTCGGCGTGCTCGTAATCGGTGATCAGGCCGACTGCGATGGTCGGCACGCCCGTCGCCGCCTTCACCGCCCGGGCCAGCGGCACCTGATATCCCGGCGACAGCGCGATCTTCTGCGCGGCCGAGACGCCGCCGCTGGAGACATGGATGAAGCTGACGCCACGCGCCTTCAGCGCCTCGCAGAAGGCGATGGTCTGCGCGATGTCCCAGCCGCCCTCGACCCAGTCCGTGCCGGAGACGCGCACGCCGACCGGGATCGCAGCCGGCACCGCCTCGCGCACCGCGTCGAAGACCTCGAGCGGGAAGCGCATGCGGTTCTCCAGCGAGCCGCCATAGGCATCGTCGCGCTGGTTGGCGAGCGGCGACAGGAACTGGTGCAGCAGATAGCCATGGGCGCAATGCAGCTCGATCGCCTGCAGGCCGAGCCGCACGGCCCGACGTGCCGTTGCGACGAAGGCCTCGCGGATCCGCTTCAGCCCGGCTGCATCGAGCGGCAGCGGCGGCCGGTCCTTGGCCTGCATCGGCAAGGCCGAGGGAGCGAGCGTCTGCCAGCCGCGATCCTCGAGCGGACGCTGTCCGCCGCCGGTCCAGGGCGAATGGACCGAAGCCTTGCGGCCGGCATGGCCGAGCTGGATGCCAACAGGCATGTCGGAATGGCGCCGGATCCCGTCGAGCACGCGCGCAAGCGCGGCTTCGTTCGCATCGCTCCACAGGCCTAGATCGTCCGGGCTGATCCGTCCCTCCGGCTCGACCGCAGTCGCCTCGATGATCAGGAGACCCGCACCCGACAAAGCGAGATTGCCGAGATGGATCAGGTGCCAGTCGGTCGCCGAGCCCTCCTCGGCCGAATACTGGCACATCGGCGCGATCACGATCCGGTTCGACAGGTGCAGGCCGCCGAGGTCGAAGGGCTGGAAGAGCTGGCTTGGCATGGGCATCTCCGTGCAGGCGATTCAGGGCGAGATCAGCCAGATCGCGAGGGGAAAGGTGAGGGCTGCAGCTACGGTCGAGATCACGATCGCAGCCGCGATCGGGCGGCTGCCGGTGTCGAAGCGTTCGGAAATGACGAAGACATTGGCCGCTATCGGCAGCGCCGCATAGAGCACGCCGGCCTGGACCCAGAACGGGTCGAGCTTCAGGACTAGCGCCAGCACCACCCAGGTCAGCAAGGGGTGCAGAACGAGCTTGCCGACGACGAGCGGCAGGACGCCGCGCAGAGGCAGTCTGCCCTGGCGGCTCCACTGGAAGGCGGCGATCCCCAGCGCGAAGACGCCGACAGGGGCGGCCGAGGCACCGAGGAAGAGCAGGAAACGGTCGACCGGCTCCGGCAGCGCGATCCCACTCAGCGACAGCGCGATCCCGGCCATGATCGAGAGCATGAACGGGTTGACGATCGTGCCGCGCACGAGCCTGAGCGCAATCGCAAGCGGCGAGCCCTGGCCGCGCCCGGCCTCGATCAGCCCGATCGAGAGCGGCACGATCAGGGCGGTGTCGCAGATCAGGCCGATCGCGATCGGCGCCGCGGCGCTGTCGCCGAGGAAGGCGAGCATCAGCGGAATGCCGAGAAAGGCGAAATTGCCGCCGACCAGCGCCTGGCCTCGCGACACGGCGTTGGTGAAGGGCAGGCCGAGCAGGAGCCGCTGCAACAGGATCGCGAGCGCGAGCACCGCGACCCCGATCAGCGCCAGTGCCGCGAAGAAGACGCCGTTCCACAGCTCCGCGATCGGCTGGCGCGACATCACCCGCAGCACCATTGCCGGCGTCGCCACCATGAAGGCGAAGGTGTTGAACACCCTGACCGTGTCGGCCGCGAACATGCCGCGCCAGGCGGTGAAGGCGCCGAGCGCGATCACGGCGAAGAAGGGCGTACTGGTGGCGAGGAATTGCAGCATGAACGGACCGGTCGCCCGCGCGACGGGCTTGTCCAGTCGCGCTAGCAGATTTCAGCAATGTGCGCGGCTGCCGCAGACGCATGGGGCCTGCGCTTGGGCAGCGCTCAATGCCGCTTCGCCTCCGCGGCGGCAGTCTTCGTGCCGCTGCCGCGCCGCGCCTTCAGCACCGGCTCGACGACGAAATGCATCCCGACGAGGCAGAGCCCGCCGATGACGAGTCCGAACACCGCGGAGGCGGCCGCCGTGGTCAGCCATTCGAGCGGACCCGTGAGCGCCGGCCAGGCGCCTCCGACCGCGACGGCAACAGTATGAATGGCATGCTCGATCCCGGCGAGCCCATAGCCGGCGAGGCCATGGATGATGATGCCGCCGCCGACCCAGAGCATCGCCGCCGTGCCGACCGCGCTCAGCACCTTGAGGAAGGGCGGCATGCCGGTGACGAGGCCGCGCCCGAGGAGCCGGATCGGGAGGATACTGCTGCGCGCCAGGGCGACGCCGGCATCGTCCGCCTTCACGATCAGGGCGACGACGCCATAGACCAGCACGGTCATGCCGAGGCCGACCACGGCCAGCACCAGCGCCTGCATCCAGAAGGATGAGGCGGTGACCCCGGCGAGCGTGATCGCCATGATCTCGGCCGAGAGGATGAAGTCGGTCTTGATCGCGCCGGCGATCTTCTGGTCCTCGAGCTGCTTTGCGTCGAGGATATCGGTGCCGCCCTCGCCGGCGGCCTCGTCGTGATGCGCGTGCGGTACGACGAGCTCGTAGACCTTCTCGAAGCCCTCGAAGCAGAGATAGGCGCCGCCTGCCATCAGTAGCGGGGTGATCGCCCAGGGCGCGACGAGGCTGAGCACCAACGCCGCCGGCAAGAGGAAGAGCAGCTTGTTCTTCAGCGAGCCGAGCGCGATCTTCCAGATGATCGGCAATTCGCGCTCAGCCGCGAAGCCGACCGCGTAGCGCGGAGTCACCGCTGCGTCGTCGATGACGATACCGGCTGCCTTGGCGCCGGCCTTGGTCGCCTGCGCCGCGGCATCGTCGAGCGCGGCCGCTGCGACCTTGGCCAGGGCGGCGACGTCGTCGAGAAGGGCGAACAGTCCCGAACTCATGGCGGTCTCCAGGCGAGGCCGCGGGCTTGCGGCGCGGGGCTGATAGGCGATCCGGTTTGCCGCGATATGACAGCAGCGAGCCGCCCGCAGGCAAGCGGAAGCGGATGCGGACTTGACTCCGGAGCGTTTTGGAGTCGCTTTATGCATGGAACAAAAAGTGAACATATACTCCTATGGCAGACACCTCCACACGCTCCCTGGCTGCCCTGCGGCAGAGCCTCGCTCTGGCGGGGTTGGCGCGCGAGTTTTCGCCGGTGGAGCGGGTTGCGTTCGGGACGCCCTCGCTGGATGAGCCGCTGGGGGGAGGGATCGCGCGCGCTGCCTTGCATGAGGTCTACGCCGCGGCCGGGGCCGATCTCCCGGCTGCCACGGGCTTCGCCGCGGCACTGGCTCTGCGCGCTGCCGGCTCGCGACCGGTGCTCTGGGTCCGGCAGGATTTCCTCGATGCCGAAGCCGGACGGCTGCACCCGCCGGGCTTGGCCGAACTCGGGCTCGATCCTGCACAGATCCTGCTGGTTAGGGTCAGGGACGGCGAGGGGGCGTTGCGGGCCGGGGCGGAAGCGGCGCGCTGCGCCGCGCTTGGAGCTGCGCTGATCGAGCCTTGGGGCGCGCCGCGCCAGTTCGACCTGACCGCCAGCCGGCGCCTCGCT
Organism: Allobosea sp. P4_H5; assembly: GCF_056400825.1. Lineage (NCBI taxonomy): Bacteria > Pseudomonadati > Pseudomonadota > Alphaproteobacteria > Hyphomicrobiales > Alloboseaceae > Allobosea > Allobosea sp. P4_H5. Next base: position 298,517 of record NZ_JBFUKM010000005.1, read on the forward strand.
TTGGCGGCGGAGACCTCCGGCGTCCTGACCCTGCTGTTGCGGGTGGCGGCCGAGCCGGAGCCCAGCGCCGCCAGCACGCGCTGGCAGGTGCGCGCTTTGCCGTCGCGGGCGCGGGAGGCGGAGGCGCCGGGCGACCCCGCCTTCGGACTACGGCTGCTGCGCCATCGCGGCGGCCTGGGTGAGCGTGATTGGCGTGTGGAGTGGAACCGTGACGAGCGATGTTTCCAGGACAGGATCGGGAGAGAGGGAGGCAGAAGGGATGCAGCGCCGCTATCTCGCCCTCTGGTTTCCCTATCTGGCGAGCGAGCGCCTGCGCCGGCGGAGCTCCGCCGGGCAGGATGAGCGCCCGTTCGTCCTGGTCGAGAAGGATCGCGGCGCGCTGCGCCTCGCCGATTGCGACAGGCGCGCCGTCGCGCTCGGCCTGACCCGCGGCCTGACCCTTGCCGATGCCCGCGCCCGCATCCCGGAACTGACGGTGGTCGAGGCCGATCCGGCCGCCGATCAGCGCCTGATCGAATGGCTCGCCGCGCTCTGCGACCGCTTCACCCCGCTCGTCGCGCTCGATCCGCCGCATGGGCTGGTGCTCGACATCACCGGCTGCGCCCATCTTTTCGGCGGCGAGGCGGTGCTGCGCCAACGTGTCGGCCGCAGCATGGATTGGCTCGGCCTCACCGTCTTCGCCAGCATCGCCGGCACGCCGCAGGCCGCCCGCGCCCTCTCCCGCTTCGGCCGCTGCGCCATTTCGCCCCCCGGCGAGGATGAGCAACGAACGCTGCCGCTGCCGGTCTCGGCATTGGAGGCTTCGCCGGAGACGGTGATCGCCCTGTCGCGCGCCGGCCTGAAGACATTGGGCGATCTCGCCGGCCGCCCTTCGCATACGCTCGCCGCCCGCTTCGGCGAGGGGCTCGTCACGAAGCTGCGCCGCATCCTCGGCCATGAGGATGCCCGCATCACGCCCGTGCGGCCGCCGCCCGATTGCGTGGTCGAGCGGCATTTCCCCGATCCTTTGCAGGATACCGACGGGCTTGAGCAGATCGTCGCCCGCCTGCTCGGCGAGGCGGGGCGCCTGCTCGAGGCGCGTGGCGAGGGGGGACGCGCCTTCGAGGTCAGCTTCTTCCGCAGCGATGGCGCGGTGCGAAGGCTTTCGCTAGAGACCGGCCGGCCTTCGCGCGATGCCGGCGCGATCCTGCGGCTCTATCGCGAGCGCATCGACAGTCTGGCCGACCCGCTCGACCCCGGCTTCGGCTATGACGCGATCAGGCTTTCCGTACCGATCTGCGAGCCGCTCGGCACGCCGCAGGCGAGCCTCGACGGGCGCGCCGTCGAGGAGGAAGCGGTGGCCGATCTCGTCGACCGGCTGGTCGCCCGCTTCGGCCGCGAGCGCGTGCTGCGCTTCGTCGCGCAGGACAGCCATCAGCCCGAGCGCGAGGCCGCGCTTGTCCCGGCTGCAGCTAAGTCGGACGAGGCACCGCCCTGGCCCGTCGCTCAGCCGGACGAGCCGCCAACCCGCCCGCTCCAGCTCTTCGAGCCGCCCCAGCCCGTCGAGACCTTGGCCGAGGTTCCCGATGGGCCGCCTTTGCGCTTCCGCTGGCGGCGCGTGCTGCACGAGATCGCCCGGGCTGAGGGGCCGGAGCGGATCGCGCCGGACTGGTGGCGCGACGGGCCGGGCGAGCACACCCGCGACTACTATCGGGTCGAGGATGCGCAGGGCCGCCGCTTCTGGCTCTTCCGTGCCGGCCTCTATGGCCACGAGACGACCGCGCCGCGCTGGTATCTGCACGGGTTGTTCGCATGACCAGCTATGCCGAACCCGTTGCCGCGAGCAATTTCTCCTTCCTGCGCGGCGCCTCGCCTGGGCCGAACCTGGTGATGACTGCGCTGCTGCTCGGCCAGGCCGGCCTCGGCATCGCCGACCGCAACACCGTCGCCGGCGTGGTGCGGGCCTGGAGCGCTTTGCGTGACCTGCGCGAGGACGGCGTGCTGGCTCCCGAAAAGATCCGCGAGGGGGGCAGCCCCGGCGAATATATCTGGGTCGAGAATCCGGCCTTCGCCGATCTGCCGTTCACCTTGCCCCAGCTCCAGGCGAAGGCGAAGAGCTTCAAGCTCGCCACCGGCAGCCGCCTCGTCTTCGCCGACGGCACGCCGGACATCATCGCCTATCCCGCCAACCGCGCCGGCTGGGGCCGGCTCTGCCGCCTGCTCACCACAGGCAATCTGCGCGGCGCCAAGGGCGAGTGCATCCTTTCCCTCGACGACCTCCTGAACGATGCCCGCGACCTCCTGCTGATCGTCATGCCGGAGCGCCGGCTCGACGGCCTGTCCGAGGCCCTCGCCCGGCTCGATGCCGCCGCGCCCGGCGCAATCTGGCTCGCCGCCAGCATGTCGCGCCGCGGCGACGATCGCCGCCGCCTCGCCAGGCTCCGGAGCAGCGCGGCGCCGACCCGCACGCCGCTGATCGCGACCAACGACGTGCTTTACGACGCGCCCGAGCAGCGCGACCTGCAGGACCTGCTGACCTGCATCCGCGAGGGTACGACGATCGACAAGGCCGGCCGCCTGCTCGAGGCCAATGCCGAGCGCCATTTGAAGGCGCCGCAGGAGATGGCCCGGCTTTTCAAGGAAGCGCCGGAGGCGATCGAGGAGACGCAGCATCTCTTCGGCCGTATCGAGTTCGATCTGGGCGAATTGAGGTACGAGTACCCTGACGAACCCATTCCGCCCGGCTGGAGCCCTCAAGCCTGGCTCGAGGACCTCGTCCAGAAGCGTGGTGAAATCCGTTATCCTGAGGGGGTGCCGGAGAAGGTCCGCGATCTGCTGACCAAGGAGCTCGCTTTGATCGGCAAGCTCGATTACGCCCGTTATTTCCTCACCATCCGCCAGATCGTCGACTTTGCCGAGAACAGGGGCATCCTCTGCCAGGGGCGAGGCTCGGCTGCCAACTCTGCCGTCTGTTACGTGCTCGGGATCACCGCCGTGAACCCGGCCGAGAGCGATGTGCTGTTCGAACGCTTCATCTCGACCGAGCGGCGTGAGCCACCCGATATCGACGTCGATTTCGAGCATGAGCGGCGCGAGGAGGTGATCCAGTGGATCTATGAGAAATACGGCCGCGAGCGCGCCGGCATCGCCGCGACCGTGATCCATTACCGGCCGCGGAGCGCCATGCGCGAGGCCGGCAAGGCGCTGGGGTTGACCGAGGACGTCACCGCCCGCCTCGCCTCGACGCAATGGGGCAGTTGGGGCTCCGATATCACCCGCAGCCAGATCCGCCAGACCGGGCTCGATCCCGACAATCCGGTGATCGCGCAGGCCGTGCGCTTCGCCGTGCGCCTGCTCGGCTTCCCGCGCCATCTCTCCCAGCATGTCGGCGGTTTCGTGCTGATGCGCGGCCGGCTCGACGAGACAGTGCCGATCGGCAATGCCGCGATGGACGACCGCACCTTCATCGAATGGGACCGCGACGACATCGACGCGCTGCGGCTAATGAAGGTCGACGTGCTCGCATTGGGCATGCTGACCTGCATCCGCAAGGCGTTCGACCTGCTGCGTCAGCATGAGGGTGAGGATTATAGCCTCGCCGATGTCCCGCAGGGCGACAAGGCGACCTATGACATGCTCTGCGAGGGCAAGTCGCTCGGCGTCTTTCAGGTCGAGAGCCGGGCGCAGATCAACATGCTGCCGCGGTTGAGGCCCGACAAATTCTACGACCTCGTCATTCAGGTGGCGATCGTCCGCCCCGGTCCGATCCAGGGCAACATGGTCCATCCCTATCTGAAGCGGCGCTCGGGGATCGAGGAGGTTAGTTACCCCTCACCGTCGCCAGATCACGGAGACAAAGACGAGCTTTATCATGTTTTGAACCGTACCCTCGGCGTGCCGCTCTTCCAGGAGCAGGCGATGCAGCTCGCCATGACAGCAGCGAAGTTCACCGATCCCGAGGCCAACGGCCTGCGCCGCGCCATGGCGACCTTCCGCAATGTCGGCACCATCGGCAATTACGAGGCACTGATGGTCGAGCGCATGGTCGGGCGTGGCTATGAGCGCGATTTTGCCCAGCGTTGCTTCGAGCAGATCAAGGGCTTCGGCAGCTACGGCTTTCCAGAGAGCCACGCCGCCTCCTTCGCCAAGCTGGTCTATGTCTCCTCCTGGCTGAAATGCCACTACCCGGCGATCTTCGCCGCGGCGCTGCTGAACTCGCAGCCCATGGGCTTCTACGCCCCGGCGCAGATTGTCCGTGAGGCGCAGGAGAATGGCGGCGTCGAGCCGCGGCCGATCGATGTGAACTTCAGCGCCTGGGACAATCTGCTGGAGCCGGGAAGGCCGGGTTGGAAAAGCCCCTGGGCACTGCGCCTCGGCCTGCGACAACTCGATGGTTTCAAGGAAGACTGGGCGGAGCGCCTCGTCGCGGCCCGTAGTGAAGGCTATCGCGATGTCGAGGAACTCGCCCGCCGTGCCCACCTTCCGGCGCGCGCCATGCGCCTGCTCGCCGATGCCGACGCCTTCCGTTCGATGGGGCTCGATCGGCGCGAGGCGCTCTGGGCGGTGCGCCGCCTGCCGGATGACGAGGCGCTGCCGCTGTTCGAGGTGGCACAGGCGCGCGAGCTCGGCGCCGAGCAGGCCGCTGCACTGCCTGCTATGCCGCTCGCCGAACACGTCGTCGCCGATTACCAGACGGCGAGGCTCTCGCTGAAGGGCCATCCGATGGGCCTGCTGCGGCCCGTGTTCGCCCGCGAGCGCATCGCGAGTTGCGAGCAGATTTCAGCGGTGCGCGACGGGACCTGGGCCAGCGTCGCCGGCGTCGTGCTGGTGCGCCAGCGCCCCGGCAAGGGCAATGCCATCTTCATCACGCTGGAGGATGAGACAGGCATCACCAATGTCGTGCTCTGGGCTCGCGATTTCGAGCGCTTTCGCCGCGAGGTCATGGCGGCGCGGCTGCTCCTCGTCGAGGGCAGGGTGCAGAAGAGTCCGGAGGGCGTGGTCCACCTGATGGCCAAGCGCGTCGTCGACCGCTCGGCCGATTTGCTAGGCCTGTCCGACACGCACCGCGCCGAGGTCGTGCTGACCCGCGCCGACGAGTTCCAGCATCCGCAGATCCCGCGGGCGCGCCATCCCCGCAATGTCCGGATCCTGCCGAAATCCCGCGATTTCCATTGAGGCCGCCTGCCCATTCAATCCAGGTCCTGGCGTGACTAGATTGTCGGTCTCGCTTTCAGTGCGACTGCAGGCCCAAGGAGACAGCCCATGGACATCATCCGCGCCGGAACCCGGCCATCGGCGAAAGGGCCGGGCGACTGGTTCAGCGGTACCGTCCGCATCGATCCGCTGTTCAATCCGCATGCGCCCGAGCGCGTGCAGGGCGCGAGCGTCACCTTCGAGCCCGGTGCACGAACGGCCTGGCACACCCATCCGCTCGGCCAGACGCTGGTCGTTACCGCCGGCTTCGGCCGGGTGCAACGCTGGGGCGGTCCTGTCGAGGAGATCAGGCCGGGCGATGTTGTCTGGTTCCCGCCGGGCGAGAAGCATTGGCACGGCGCCGGGCCGGAGACGGCGATGACGCATATCGCCGTGCAGGAGGCCCTGGACGGCAAGGTCGTCGACTGGCTCGATAAGGTCTCGGACGCCGAATATGACGGCCGCGGGCCGGCGGTGATGTGAGGCCGGCAAAGGCCTTGAATATGAAAGGAAAAGGCGGCCCTCAGGCCGCCTTCTTGCCCGCGTCGAACGGGATCTCGATGTCGACGGCCAGCGTCGAGACCTGGGCGCCCCGCTCCATCCGGACGCTGACCTTGTCGTTGTCGAGCTGCACATGCTTGGCGATCACCTGCAGGATCTCGTCGCGCAGCTTGGTCACGAGGTCGGCGCCATCGGCGGAGAGACGCTCATGGGCCAGCAGGACCTGAAGGCGCTCGCGCGCGGCCGGGGCCGACTGGGTGCGGAAGAAGAGACGACGCAGGTTCATGCCGCTTTCCTTCCGAAGATCTTGCCGAAGAAGCCGCGCTTCTCGCCGGGGATGGTGACGGGGAGGCTCTCGCCCTTGAGCCGGCGCACCGCGTCGAAATAGGCCAGCGCCGGGGCGCTGCGCTCATCGGCCAGCGTGACGGGCGAGCCGATATTGGAGGCGCGCAGCACGTCCATGCTCTCGGGGATGATGCCGAGCAGCGGGATCGACAGGATCTCCAGGACGTCGTCGACCTTCAGCATGTCGCCGCGCTCGGCCCGGGCCGGGTCGTAGCGGGTGAGCAGCAGGTGCTTCTCCATGCGCTCGCCATTCTCGGCCTTCACCGTCTTCGAATCGAGCAGGCCGATGATGCGGTCGGAATCGCGCACCGAAGAGACTTCCGGATTGGTCACCACGATCGCGATGTCGGCGTGGCGCATGGCGAGGGTGGCACCGCGTTCGATACCGGCCGGGCTGTCGCAGATCACCCAGTCGAAATGCGTCCTGAGTGCGCCGATGACCTTTTCGACGCCCTCGGTGGTGAGGTTGTCCTTGTCGCGCGTCTGCGAGGCCGGCAGCAGATAGAGCGTCTCGACCCGTTTGTCGCGGATCAGCGCCTGCGTCAGCTTGGCTTCGCCCTGGATCACGTTGACGAGGTCGTAGACCACCCGCCGTTCGGCACCCATGATCAGGTCGAGGTTGCGCAGGCCGACATCGAAGTCGACGACCACAACCTTGTCGCCGCTCTGCGCCAAAGCTGCGCCCAGGGCGGCGGAGGACGTCGTCTTGCCGACGCCGCCCTTGCCCGATGTGACCACGATGACCTTGCCCATTGACCTCTCCTAGTTCCGGTGGACGTGCTGTCGTTTCAGGTCAGTGACCCGGCCGTGAAGGTCTCGCCTTCGAGCCAGAACTGGACGGGCTTGCCGCGCAGATTGGACTCGAGGTCCTCTGCCGTCTTGTAGAAGCCGTCGATGGCGACCATCTCGGCCTCCAGCTTGCGGCAGAAGATGCGTGCGGCGGCGTTGCCGAGCGTGCCGGCCATCGCCCGCCCGCGCAGCGTGCCGTAGATATGGATCGAGCCGCCGGCGATGACCTCGGCGCCGGAAGCGACCGAGCCGATGATGGTGATGTCGCCCTCGGCGAAGATCGACTGCCCCGAGCGCACCGGCTGGGTGACGACGAGCGAGGCCGGCGCACCCGTGGTGGGCCGCGGCGCGGCGGGCATGTCGGCCATGCTCTCGACCGCAGCGGGGGCAGGGGTCTCGTTGACCGGTGTCGCCGCAGGTTCCTCGATGTCGCCTGTCGCCTTGCCGCCAGACATCGCCGGTGGCAGGTCGGCCCCGAGCATGGAGGGACGCGCGCCCTCGATCCCCATGATCCGGACATTGCGCGTGCCGAGCTTGCCGACGAGGTCGCGCAACTGCGCGCGGTCGATCTCCAGCCCTTCGACATCCAGCACGACCGGGCGCCGCAGGAAGAAGCCGGCGGAGCGGCCGGCGAGATCGTCGAGCCGCACCAGCCAGTCCTCGAAAGGCAGCTCAGGTGTCAGCGTCAACGCGAGATAGGAGCGCCCCTTGAGGCGGATCGGCCGGGGTTGGGTTAACACGGCGGTCATCTTGGTAAATTTTCGGTTCCCCAGATGTAGGAATCGAATGGTTAACGAGCGGTAAATCCTTGGGGTGCTTTCCAGAGGAAACGTCTCGCCAGATGCCGAACGAGATCCAAAAAATCATTTATTATCAATGTAATATAATGCTGGCTGCGCCGGAGCGCGAAGCTGTGGGCAGCGAGGCGAGCAGTTGTGGAAGCACTTCCCGCCGCATGAGCGCTGCTGCGGCCCTCCACTCCCTGAAAGGGCCGATGGCTGTTGTGAATGCTGCGCTTTGTCCTGTGTCCGCGCATTCCGGACGATGGATGCCGACGGGACCTGAGCTGGCCGAATCGTGCGACCCGGTCAGCTCAGGTGCTTGGGCGAGCGATCGGCGCTGTGCTGTCCGCCACCGGACGGATTGACTCCCATGAGAGTTCATTTCAAAATCATGCACGATCCAAGATGCAGGATGCAGAATTTTGAACGGCGCACGCAAGATCGAACGGGTCGTGCTCGGCGACCAGGTCTACGAGGCGATCAAGGAGCGCATCCTCGATCAGGCCTATGCGCCGGGCGAAAAGCTCAATGTCGATGGGCTGGCGCGCGAGCTTCAGGTCTCCTCGACGCCGATCCGCGAGGCGCTGGCCCGGCTCGTGGCGGAGGGGCTGGTCAAGGCCGAGCCCTTCATCGGCTTCGCCACGGCGCCGCTGCCTGACCGGCGCTATTACGAGGACGTCTACAATTTTCGCGGCGTGATCGAGCCTTGGGCCGCAGCGCAGGCGGCGCGGAGCAGGCCTGGCCCCGATGTCATCGCGGCGCTGCGCGAGGAGGTCGCGGCCATGATGGCGGGCGAGCCTTCGCGCGAATATCGCAGCCATCGCGGCTTCACCGAGGGGGACGACCGCTTCCACCTCCTCATCCTGCAGGCCGCCGGCAACCAGGTCGCGCTCAAGAGCTATGACGACCTGCGCTTCCACCTGCACATCTCGCGGCTCTACCTGACGCGCGAGCAGGATGTCGGCCTGACCCATCAGGAACATTTCCGCATCGTCGACGCGCTCGAAGCGGGCGATCCCGATGCGGCACGTGAGGCCATGCGCCTGCATCTCGAAGGTTCTTACGAGCGGCTGATCAAATAGCCGCAACGCCCCCCGAGGCCGAAAACGGCCCGGTTCAACACCAGGGAGGACACGCATGACCTTAAGACGCATCGCCGCCGCGGCCTTGATCGCAGGCAGCTTTCTCGCCGGCGCGGCGCAGGCGCAGACCCTGCGCTTCGGCCACGCCAACACCACCGCCGAGATCGCCGGCGAACTCTTCCAGGAATTCGCCGACCGGGTGAAGAAGGGCACGGGCGGCGCGGTCACCATCAACGTCTTCCCGGCCGAGCAGCTCGGCAAGGAGGTCGATCTCTTCAAGCAGGTCAAGGAAGGCGCGCTCGACCTGTCCGCGCCGTCGATGGCGGCGGCCTCCTCGCTGGTGCCTGCGCTGGAGATCCCGAGCGCGCCCTTCCTCTGGAAGGACTGGGGCGAGGCCGAAGCGATCATTCGCTCCGATGCTTTCGATCCCGTGTTCGACGAGCTGCGCGACAAGCACAGCATCGTGCCGGTGACCCGCATCTGGTATTGGGGCTGGCGCAACATGACGACGCTCGACCGCGCCGTGAAGAAGCCGGAGGATATGCACGGCCTCAAGATCCGCGTGCCGGAGAGCCCGGTCTGGGTCGAGATGATCAAGACCTACAGCGCCGCGCCGACGCCGGTGCCCTTCGGCGAGGTCTACACCGCGCTCCAGCAGAAGACGGTCGACGGCCAGGAGAACCCGATCCCGACGATCTTCTCGCGCAAGTTCTACGAGGTGCAGGGCTATGTCGCGATGACCCGGCACATGCTCCAGAACAACATGATCGTCATCAACAAGGACAGCCTTGCCAGACTGAAGCCTGAGCATCGCGAGGTCCTGTTCGCGGAGGCAGCCCGCGCCTCGGCGATGAACACCTACCTCCAGCAGAAGCGCGAGGCCTCGATGCTGGAGGACATCCGCAAGTCCGGCCGCTCGAAGATTATCGAGGACGTCGACCGCGACGCCTTCGCCGCCAAGTCCAAGGTCGTCGCGACCGCGATGGAAGGGCGCTGGGGCAAGGCCCATCTCGACCGCGTGCTCGCGGCGATCGAGACGCAGCGCAAGCGCTAGTCGGCAATCATGACCGGCCTCACCCTGATCCGGCGGCTCGACGATTGGTCGAGCCGCGTGGAGAGCGCTGCGCTGGCGCTGCTCCACGGTGCCATCGCCACGCTGGTCTGCGCCGCCGTGGTCTTCCGCTACGTGCTGAGCGACCCGCTGACCTGGTCAGAGGAGCTCATCCTCATCCTGTTCGGCTGGATGATCTTCCTCGGCATCGCCAATGCCTTCCACGCCCGCACTCACATCATCATCGACGTGATCGTGCTGTTCGCGCCGCGCTGGCTCTGCTTCGCCTTCGGCTTGCTCGCCTTCACAGCCACTGCGGTCGTGCTGGGAACGCTGACCTTCTTCTCCTGGCGCTATCTCCAGCGCGAGCTGCCGAACCTGACGCCGATGCTCGGCATCTCCGCCGGCTGGGCGATCGCGCCGCTCTTCATCGGCAGCGTGCTCTCGCTGCTGCACCTCCTGCGCAACCTGATCGATGAGGGCGTCACCGGCGTGCTCTGGTCCRACATCACGACGCGGGACTAGCGGCCATGGTGACCACACTTCTCCTCACCTTCGCTGTCCTGCTCGTCGTCGGCACGCCGATCTGGATCGCCATGGCGGGCTCCGCCCTGCTCGCGATCTCGATGGAGGGCATCCCGCTCACCGTGGCGGCGCAACGCATCGTCGCCGGCGTGCAGTCCTTCCCGCTGCTGGCGATCCCGCTCTTCACGCTCGCGGGATCGCTGATGAACGCATCGGGCATCTCCGAGCGGCTGTTCAGCTTCACCAAGGCGCTGGTCGGCCATATCCGCGGCGGCCCGGCCCATACGCTCGTCGTCGGCGAGGTCTTTCTCTCCGGCATCTCCGGCTCTTCGGTCGCCGACACCGCCGCTGCGGCGCGGGTCTTCGTGCCGCAGCTCGAGAAGATGGGCTATCCGCGCGCCTTCGGCGCGGCACTCTCGGCCATCGCCGGCACGCTCGGGCCGATCATCCCGCCCTCGATCCTGATGGTGGTCTACGCCTGGCAAGCCAATGTCTCGCTGGGCAAGCTCTTCGTCGCCGGCATCGTCCCCGGCCTCGTCATGGCCGGCTGCATCATGGCGACGATCGCGATCCTGGCGCTGAAGCGCGACTTCCGGCCGGCCGGCGCCTTCTCGCTCGGCAATCTCTGGAAGGAGTTCAAATACGCGTCGCTGGCGCTGCTGATGCCGGTGCTGATCATCGTCGGCTTCCGCGCCGGGCTCTTCACCGCGACCGAGATCGCCGGCGTCGCCGCCGCCTATTCGCTGGTCGTCGGCATGTTCGTCTATCGCTCGATCAAGCTCGCCGACCTGCCGGCGATCCTGGTCGGCACGGCGCGCGAGACGGCGGCCATCCTCGCCATCGTTGCGGCGGCCTCGCCCTTCAGCTGGATCCTCGCCGTCGGCCAGACGCCCCAGCTCGTCACCAGCTATATGAGCTCGATCTCGACCGATCCGCTGGTCGTGCTGCTGATCCTGAACATCGCTTTGCTGATCGCCGGCATGTTCATGGAGACGATCGCCATCATGATCATCCTGGTGCCGATCCTGCTGCCGCTGCTGATGTCGCTGCAGATCGACCTCGTGCATTTCGGCATCGTGCTGCTGGTCAACCTCGTCATCGGCCAGGTCCACCCGCCGGTCGGCGTGCTCTGCTTCGTCGCCATGGCGATCACGAAAGTCAGGCTCGGCCCGCTTTTCCGCGAGCTCTGGCCCTTCCTGATCGCGCTCCTCGTCGCGCTCGCCATCATCACCTACGTGCCCGCGCTCAGCCTCTGGCTGCCGCATGTGGCCGGCTTCTGAGGAATTCCCATGACCAGGATCAGCGAAGTCGAGATCGTCGAGTTCTCGTTCAAGGCCAGGAACATCGGTCGCTCGGCCGAGAATGCCCGCGCCATCTACAATATCGGCTACAAGCCGAATTCAGAGCTGGAGCTGACCAAGTTCGCCGTCGTCATCCGCAGTGAGGACGGTGCCGAGGGGCAGTACGTCATGCATTGGGGCGGCACCCGCGCCACCATGGCGCAAACGCTCTCGCTCGCGCCCAACATCCTCGGCCGCAATCCCGATCATCGCGAGGAGATCTGGAACGACATGAAGCGTGAGCTGCGCCAGCATGACGGCATGGGCATCGGCCCGATCGACATCGCGCTCTGGGACCTCGCCGGCAAGCGCTTCGGTGCCTCGGTCTCGCAACTGCTTGGCGGCTATCGCACGAAACTCAAGACCTACGCCTCGACCTATCACGGCGACCGCAATGGCGGGCTCGACAGCAAGGAGGCTTTCGTCGACTTCGCCGAGGCCTGCTACGATCTCGGCTACCGCGCCTTCAAGGTCCATGGCTGGCATGATGGCGATGCGCGCGAGGAAGCCGCCAACGTCCTGCATGTCGCCAAGGCGGTCGGCGACCGGATGACCCTGATGCTCGATCCGGCCAACGAGCTCAGGACCTTCGCCGATGCGCTCTATGTCGGGCGCGCCTGCGACGAGGGCAACTACTTCTGGTACGAGGACCCGATGCGCGATTGCGGCGTCTCGGCCTTCGCCCACAAGAAGCTGCGCGAGATGCTGAAGACGCCGATCCTGCAGACCGAATATCTACGCGGCTTCGAGCCCAAGGCCGATTTCCTGATCAATGGCGGCACCGACGCGCTGCGCTCCGACCCGGAATACGATCTCGGCATCACCGGCGCGATGAAGATCGCCCATCTCGCCGAGGCCTTCGGCGTCGATGTCGAGATCCATGCCTGCGGCCCGGCCCATCGTCACTGCATGGCGGCTACCCGCAACACCAATTTCTACGAGCTGGCGCTGGTCGGGCCCGATTGCCTCAATGCGGTGCCGCCGGTCTATGCCTGCGGCTACAGCGACCAGCTCGATGGCGTCGACAAGGATGGCTGCTTCCCGGTCCCGACCGGCCCCGGCCTCGGCGTGACCTATGACTGGGACTATATCCGCGCCCATGAGACGGCGCGGGAGGTGTTCAAGCTTTAAGGCCCCGCGGCGGTCGCCAGGCTGGCGATCAGGATTTCGCCCGGTTCGTCAGCTCGGCGCCGCGCAGGCGTGATGTCATCGCGAGCGCATCCCCGACAGCCGCGAACCAGCCGGCCTTCTCCAGCTGCAGCCGGATGCGGTAGTTCAGTCCGCCGGGCGTCTCATGCTCCTCGATCAGCCTGTCGAGGTCCGCAAGGTCGGTGAGCGCGCTCGTCGTCGCCAGCGCCTTCAGCAGCGAGCGCACATAGGTGGCGGCGGCCGGGCGCTCGACGCCCTGTTCGACGGTCCAGCCGATCAGGGCCGCTTGCAGGGCGAAATAGGGCGACATGAACGCGCTGCAGGGCCAGATCGCCGCAAGGGCTGCTTCATTGGGGATATCGACGATATCGCCGAGCCCGTCAAAGAGCGCCCGCGCCCGTGGTACGGGTGGGCATAGCACGATCGGCCCTTCGCTGCGCTCGATAGCCGGGATCGGCAGGACCCGCGCCACCTCGGCGGGAGCCCAGCGCTCCCTGATCTCGGCGATCGAGATGCCGGCGAGGCAGGACAGGATGAGCTGATCGGGCCGGAAGCTCACTCCACGCAACGCCTCTTCGAGTTGCGGCGGTCGCACGGTGAGGAAGACCACCTCGCTCGCCGCGACGGCCTCGGCATTCGTGGTCCGGCGACGGATCCTAGGATCGCCCGCTGCCAGCTCCGACGACAGCCGCTCCGAGCGAGGAGAGAGGTGGATGTCGAGCTCTGGCCAGCGTCTGCGCAGGCCAAGGATCATGGCCTTTGTCAGCGTCCCGACGCCGATGAAACCGATCGAACGCACTGTCATTGAGGTCTGCTCCAGGGGATGGCTGTCGATAGGGCAGGCCTCTACGCGGCCAGGATCTCTCGCATCGCCCCGAGTGCCGTATCGATATTGGCGCGTGACACCCCGATATGCGTTACCGCCCGCATCATGGTCGGCCCGAAGAGGCCGCCGCCGCCCATGCCGACGCCCTTGGCCTTCAGGGCCGCGACGATCTCGGCCGGGCTTTTCCCACTCCCGGCGACATCGAAGAAGACGATGTTGGTCTCGACCTCGCCCGCCGCCAGCCGGATGCCGGGCAGGGCGGCCAAGCCCCTGACCAGGGCCCGGGCGTTCTCATGGTCCTCGGCCAGCCGCTCGACATGATGGTCGAGCGCATAGATGCCGGCGGCGGCGAGGAAGCCGGCCTGCCGCATCGCGCCGCCCCAGCGCTGCTTGAGGCGCCAGGCCTGGCGGATGAAATCGCGCGAACCGGCGAGGACGCCGCCGACCGGGCCGCCGAGGCCCTTGCTGAGATCGATCCAGGCACTATCGAACGGCCCGGCATAGTCCTTCGCCGACACGCCGGAGGCGACGACGGCGTTGAGCAGGCGCGCGCCGTCCATGTGCAGGACGAGGCCGGCCTCGCGCGCCACGGCGACGATGTCCTGGATGGTTGCTAGCGGCCAGATTGCGCCGCCGCCGAAATTCGCGGTCTGCTCGACCGAGACCAGTCGCGATTGCTGGAGATAGCGGCTTTCCGGCCTGATCGCGCGCCGCAGCGTCTCGGCTTCGAAGATGCCGTTCTCGCCCCTGATGCCGCGGACCATGACGCCGGCGAGCGCGGCCGGGCCGCCCCCTTCCGAGACCATGATGTGCGCGCTCTCGTGCACGATGATCTCGTCGCCCGGGCGGCAATGGACCGCGAGCGCGATCTCGTTGCACATCGTGCCCGACGGCAGGAACACCGCCTCCTCCTTGCCGAGCATGTCGGCGACGCGGGCGCAGAGATCGAGGACATTGGGATCCTCGTCCTTCTGCTCGTCACCGACCTCGACCGACATCATGTAGCGTCGCATGCCGTCGGTCGGCTTCGACTTGGTGTCGCTGTAGAGATCGATGAATGCCGACCGGTGCATGGTCTTCCTCTCCTGATCGCGGTCCTGCCTCGCGATCATCGAGCTTGGCTCGAAGTCTTCCCGTGGCGGCTACCGGCCTTCGGATTGCTAGCGGCCGAGCCTTCGGCAGACCAATCGAAAATGGCAGGCAGTCCATACGCTATCGATATGGCTTCAGGCATTCAGATGGGTTTCGCAGCGCGCCAGATAGTCGTCGCGCACGGATTTCAGCTCAGCCACGAACAGCTCGATCAGCGGGGAGGAGGGGCGGTGCCGCGCCCGCAGCAGCGTCGAATGGAACGGCCCCCCGGCCGAGAAGCGGCGCATGACGAGGCCGGACGAAACATAGTCCAGCGCCGTCAACGGGTTGATGATCGCGACGCCGGCGCCGCGCAGCGCCATCGCGCAGGCCGCGGCGCTGTTCGAGGTCTCGATCACGAGCCGTCTTTGCACGCCGGCAGTCTCGAAGATGCGGTCGAGCCGTTTGCGGTAGGGGTCGTGGTTGATCATGAAGATCGAACTGACGCCGTCGAGATCGGCAGGATCGATCGAGCGTCGGCTTGCGAGCGGGTGGTCGCAGGCCATCACGCAGATTTCGGTCGGTGCGCAGAAGGTCTCGTGCTCCACGCCCAGCGACGTCATGTCGTAGGCGGCGATGCCGAGATCGAATTTCTGGTCGTTGATCAGCTCGCCGATCCGCCAGGACACATGGGTCTCGACCGTCAGGCTGACGTCGCCATGCTTCCTGACGAAGGCGGTGACGACATCGGCGATGAAGCCCTGGGAGAAGGCGGGCGCACAGACGATGCTGATATTGCCGTTCTGGAAGTCCTTGAGGTTCGCTGCGGCCCGGCGCAGATGGTCGAGCCCCTTGAAGACCGTGTTGACCTCCTGGGAGAGTGCGAACGCGTAGGCGGTCGGCACGAGGCGCCCCCGGACCCGGTCGAAGAGCTTGGCGCGGGTCACCGTTTCCAGCTGCTTGATCGAGCGGCTGACCGCCGGCTGTGAGGTGAACAGCATCTCGGCAGCCCCGGTGACGGTACCTGCCGCCATCACCGCCTTGAAGCACTCGATCATTCGCAGATTGAGGTCCATGCGAGAGCAGATCCCATATCAGAAGCGTATGGATGGCGGTCGGATTTTTATTTGTGGGTCGCGCTCGCCGGATGTCAAATGCCGGTGCAGGGCATCGTCATGTGGCGGTCGGGAGATACTGCTGAAGGCATGCAAGGAAAAGTTGAACGCCACGATACCGGTGAAATTCGACAGCAACGGTTCGTAGAAACACGCCGTTTGCGAGATAAGAACATCAGGGGGATTCTATGAAAGCTGCACCGGCTTTGGCGGTGCTCTGCATCGCCGTTGGTTTCTGGCCCGCCTCCGGACAGGCGCAGACCCTCGAGCGGATCAAGGCCCGCGGCAAGATCATCTGCGGGGCAAGCCAGGGCGTGCCCGGCTTTTCGCTGCCGGACGCCAACGGCGTCTGGAAGGGCTTCGACACCGACATGTGCCGCGCCCTCGCAGCCGCGATCCTGAACGATCCGATGAAGGCAGAGTTCATGTCGCTCTCTGCCAAGGACCGTTTCGCGCCGCTGCAATCCGGCGAGGTCGACGTGCTGACGCGCACCACGACCTGGACGATCGCGCGCGACAGCCTGTTCGGGCTGAACTTCACCGCGGTGAACTACTATGACGGCCAGGGCTTCATGGTCCCCCGAAAGCTCGGCATCGAAAAGCCCGAGCAATTGGCCGGCGGCTCCGTCTGCGCCACGCAGGGGACCAGCAACGAGATGAACCTCGCCGACTTCTTCCGGTCGAAGGAGCTGAAGTTCGAGCCGGTGGTCTTTGCGACCAATGACGAGGTCGTCGGCGCCTATGAAGCCGGCCGCTGCGACGCCATCAGCCTCGACGTCTCCTCGCTCGCCGCGATCCGCCTGAAATTCCGTGCCCCGGACGAGCATGTGATCCTGCCCCAGCTGATCTCGAAGGAGCCCTTGGGGAGCTTCGTCCGGGCCGGCGACGATCAGTGGTTTCGCATCGTCCGCTGGACGCAATTCGCTCTGCTGAACGCCGAGGAGCTCGGCGTCACCAAGGCGAATGTCGACAAGATGGTCGATTCCAAGGTGCCCGATATCCGCCGGCTGCTCGGCAGCGAAGGCAATGCCGGCGAAGGGATCGGGCTGAGCAAGGATTGGGTCGTGCGGATCATCAGGGCCGTCGGGAATTACGGCGAATCGTTCGAGCGCAATCTCGGCAGCGAAAGCCCGCTGAAGCTGGCGCGCGGCGCCAATAACCTCTGGACGAAAGGCGGGCTGCAATACGCGCCTCCCATTCGGTGATATCACCTAGGGGAGGGCGGTATCACACGCTGCCCCGTTCCCAGCCCGCAAGCCTTCGCCGATCCGCGCCATGACCTCAGCTTCGAGACAGGACAATGGGATCGCGGTGGTGTCCGGGGCCGCCGCCGGACCGATCGTCGCCCTCGGTGAGCCCCTGAGCTTCTGGGGCGGCGTCGATCCGGCGACAGGGATGGTCATCGACGTGCATCATCCCGCCCATAGCGCCTCGCTCGCCGGCGCAGTGGTGTTGATGCCGACCAGTCGGGGCTCCTGTTCGGGCTCCGGCGTGCTGCTGGAGCTTGCGCTCTCCGGCAAGAGCCCCGCCGCGCTGATCTTCGCTGGCTCCGAGGACACGCTGACGCTCGGCGCAATCGTCGCCTCCGAGATGTTCGAGCGCCGCATCCCGGTCATCCGCCTGGCCGAAGAGGCTTTCGCCATCCTCTCCTCGGCGCGGCATGCGACGATCGCACCGGATGGCGTGTCAGCCGATGGCGGGCGGGTGCGGATCGCTCTCGCCGCGGCGGCGGACGCCGGGCTGCAGTTGTCTCCTGCCGATCGCAGCATGCTCGACGGCAAGGACGGGATCGCGGCGCAGCAGGCCATGCGCATCCTCGTCGCCATGGCGAGCCAGCAAGGAGCGACTGAGCTCCTCGATGTGACGCGCGCGCATGTCGATGGCTGCATCTATGCCGGCCCGGCCAATCTGGTCTTCGCCGAGAAGATGGAGGAGCTCGGCGCGCGCGTCCGCATCCCGACGACGATGAACGCGATCTCCGTCGACCATGCGAACTGGCGCCGCCAGGGTGTCGCGCCTGAATTCGGCGAGCCGGCAGCACGCCTTGCCGAGGCTTATGTCCGCATGGGCTGCCAGGCGAGCTTCACCTGCGCGCCCTATGCCCTGCCTGAGCCGCCGGGCTTCGGCGAGCCGATCGGCTGGTCTGAATCGAATGCGGTGATCTTCGCCAACTCCGTGCTCGGCGCCCGCACCGCCAAACACCCGGACTTCCTCGATTTCTGCATCGCCGTCACCGGCCGCGCCCCGCTCGCTGGTGCCTTCCTCGACGAGGGGCGCCGGGCGCGCCGCGCGGTCCGGATCGAATTGCCGGGTGGCGCAGACAGCGCTGCCTGGCCGCTGATCGGCTATCTCACGGGCTTGGCTTCGCCCGACCGGATTCCGCTGATCAGGGGCCTGGCGAAGGCGCAGCCGACGCAAGATGATCTCAAGGCGCTCTGCGCCGCCTTCGGCACGACCTCGGCGGCGGCGATGCTCCATATCGAGGGGATCACGCCGGAAGCGGACAGCCTCGGCGGCGCTCCCGAGGACGAAGTCGCTATCACGCGCGAGCACCTGGCCGCGGGCTGGCGCAAGCTGAGCGAGGGGCCCCCGGATGTCGATCTCGTCGCTATCGGCAGCCCACACGCCTCGCTCGACGAATGCCGGGCGTTCGCAGAACGGCTCGACGGCCGCCCCGTCGCGGCTGCGCTCGCCGTCATCATCACGGCTGGGCGGGAGGTCGTCGCCGCGGCTGAAGTCGATGGCACGATGGCCAGGCTTGCGCGGAGCGGCGTCGCGGTCATCCCCGATCTTTGCTGGTGCTCGATCACCCGCCCGGTCTTTCCGGAGCAGGCGAAGGTGGTGCTGACCAACTCCGGCAAATACGCCCATTACGGGCCGGGCCTCTCCGGCTGCGCCGTCAGGCTGGGGACGCTCGACGACTGCATTGAGGCTGCACTGACGGGTGCTGCTTCCGCGCGGCTCCCCGCCTGGCTCGCCTGAGCCATCACGGTTGGCAGGCTTGACCTCGCGGCCCGGCCTTATAGGGTGACCGCGATCGAGGTTCTCCGGGTTGCTCCCGGAGCTAAGAGGGAATTCGGTGAGGCGCATTCCGCCAAAGCCGAGGCTGCCCCCGCAACTGTAAGCGGCGAGCTCTCCGTCCATCGTCCACTGGCGCTGATCGCGCTGGGAAGGCCGGGCGGAACCGGCATCGACCCGCGAGCCAGGAGACCTGCCCCGGTCGTCGAAGACGTCTTTCGGACGGGGTGTTCCGGAGCTGTGTGTCGATGGCGGCGATGCCCTCCATCCATCCACGCCCCTGCGCAGTTCCCCGCCTGCCATCTCGGGGAGCGATGAGACCCATGTTCATGAACACCGTCCGCGCCGTCGCGCAGAGCTTGACGGCTGCGCGCCGACCCTTCTATCAGAAATGCAACATTGTTACATTAAAGGCTTGTCCCGTGCCGGCTACCCGCCATCTCGTCCGCCTGCTGCAGGGACCCGTCGCGGCGCTCCTCGGCACCCTGATCGCGGGTGCCGCCATGGCGGCGCCGACACAATATCCGCTGACCCTTGAGAATTGCCGGGAGAGCGTGACTTTCAATGCACCGCCCAAGCGTGTCGTCGCGATCGGCCAGACCCAGACCGAGATCCTCTATGCGCTCGGTCTCGGCGATCGCGTCGTCGGCACCGCGGTCTGGTTCTCGCCGGTCGCCAAGCCCTATGAAGCCGTCAACGCCAAGGTGAAGCGCCTCGCCGACAATGATCCGAGTTTCGAGGCGGTGCTCGCCCAGGAGCCCGATCTCGTCACCGCGATGTTCGAATGGCATGTCGGGCCGAACGGCATCGTCGGCAAGCGCGACCAGTTCGCGAGGGTCAAGGTCCCGACCTATGTCTCGCCGACCGATTGCGTCGGCAAGGACAATTCCGGCGCCGGCGACGGCGTACGCACCCAGATGTTCACGATGGAGCTGGTCTACCGCAACATCCGCGAGTTCGGGCAGATCTTCGACGTCTCGGATCGCGCCGATGCGCTCGTCGCCGAGCTGAAGGCGCGCGAGGACAAGGCGGTCCAGGCGGTCGCGAACGTCAAGGCCAAGGACGTGTCGGTCGTGGTCTGGTTCTCCAGCCGGGATATCAAGGGCGATGGTTTCATGGCCGGCAAGAACGGCGTGCCCGCCTACATCCTGTCGAAGCTCGGCGCCCGCAACATCATCACCACCAATGAGGAATGGCCGCTGGTCGGCTGGGAGAGCATCGCTGCCGCCAACCCCGCGGTGATCGTCACGGTGAAAATGGATCGCCGCCGCTTCCCGGCTGATGACATCGAGAAGAAGCTCGATTTCCTCAAGACCGACCCCGTCGCCAGCAAGCTCGATGCGGTGAAGAACCAGCGCGTCGTCATCCTCGACGTCGGCGCGACCCGCGCCGGGCTCGACACGGTCGACGGCATCGAGACGCTCGCCGAGGCGATCGCCGGCTTCGGCCTTTCTCCTTGAGTCACGCTGCCCACGGCCCGAACTGGCCGGCGCGGATCGCCATCGCGCTGGCCTCGCTCGCTGCGCTCACCGTCTCGGTGGCGTTGGCGGTGACGATCGGCGAGATGCGCATCCCGTTTGATACGGCGCTGCGGGCGCTCGGCAATGGGTTGTTCAGCCTCGACTTTCCGGTCAGCGCGATCCAGCAGGGCGTGATCTTCGATTACCGATTGAGCCGGGCGCTGATGGCGGGGCTCTGCGGCGGTGCGCTGGCGCTCTCGGGCGCGATCCTGCAGGCACTGCTGCGCAATCCGCTGGCTGAGCCCTATGTGCTGGGCATCTCCGCCGGCGCCTCGACCGGCGCCGTCGCTGTGCTGATTCTCGGTGTCGGCATCGGCGGTACGGCGCTGACGGTCTCGGCCGGCGCCTTCATCGGCTCCTGCGCCGCGCTCGCCGTGGTCGCTCTGCTGGCGACGGGGGCGGGCGGGGCGAGCGATCGCGTTATCCTCGCCGGCGTCGCCACTTCGCAGCTCTTCAACGCGGCGACCGCGACGATCGTGACGACGATGGCCAGCGCCGAGCAGGCGCGCGGTGTGATGTTCTGGCTGCTCGGGAATTTCGGCGGCGTGCGCTGGCCGGATCTCTGGATCGCCGCGCCGGTCGCCTTTATCGGCTTCGGCATCTGCATGCTGCACGCCAAGGTGCTCGATGCCTTTACCTTCGGCGTCGATGCCGCCGCCTCGCTCGGCGTCGCCGTGACAAGGGTGAAGGTCGTGCTCTTCGCCACCACCGCCGTGATGACCGCAGTGATGGTCTCGATCGTCGGCACGGTCGGCTTCGTCGGGCTGATCATTCCCCATGCCGCCCGCTTCCTTGTGGGCTCCGGCCATGCCCGTCTGCTGCCGGCCTGCCTCGTCGTTGGCGCGATCTTCATGATCCTCGCCGACATCCTGTCGCGCGTGCTGATCCCGCAGCAGATCCTGCCGATCGGGGTGGTGACAGCGCTGTTTGGCGCGCCGGTCTTCGCGCTGATCCTCTATCGGGCGAGGCGGTCGGCATGACGCTCGCAATGCGTGAGGTGCGCTGGGGCGCCGCCGGCCGGATGATCGTCGACGGGGTGACGCTGCAGGCCGCGCCCGGCCGGGTGCTCGGGCTGATTGGCCCGAACGGCTCGGGCAAGTCGAGCCTGTTGCGGCTGCTCTGCCGCTTACGCAATGTCGCGAGCGGCGTCGTCACGCTCGACGAGCGCGATATCGCCGCCGTGCCGCGGCGCGAGCTCGCCCGCCGCCTCGCCTTCGTCGAGCAGCAGGCGACGACCGAGATTCAGCTCTCCGTCTGCGACGTCGTCCGGCTCGGTCGCACGCCGCATCGCGCCGCGCTGGCATCGTGGAACGGCGCCGACGAGGCGGCAGTGAACGAGGCATTGGCGCGGGTCGGGCTTACGGAACGGCACGACCAGTTCTGGCACACGCTTTCCGGCGGCGAGCGCCAGCGCGTCCATATCGCCCGCGCGCTGGCGCAGGAGCCGAGCGAGCTCATCCTCGACGAGCCGACCAATCATCTCGACATCCAGCACCAGCTTTCGATCCTGGGGCTGGTCCGCCGTCTCGGCATCACCTGCATCATGGCGCTGCACGACCTCAACCTCGCGGCGATGTTCTGCGACGAGATCGCATTGCTGCACGAGGGGCAGCTGCAGGCAGCGGGGCCGCCGGACGAGGTCCTCACCGCCGAGGCGATCCAGCGCATTTTCGGCGTTGCGGTCTCGACCCGTCAGGGCGCGTCGGGACGCCGGCACATCGAATATCTGATCGAACCGGAACGGAGGCAGTCATGAAGGCGGCTGAGGCGCAGGCAGAGGTTTCCGATTACTGGACCCGGCGCGCGCCGGCCTTCGACGGCGTCGCTTCCCATGTCGCCCAAGCTTCGCTCTGGCGCGACATCCTCGAAACCGCCTTCGAAGCGAAGGAGGCGAAGGACGTCGTCGATCTCGGCACCGGCACCGGCGCCTGCGCGCTGATCGCCGCATCGCTCGGACACCGCGTGCGGGCATGCGACGGCTCCGCGGGCATGCTCGCCGTGGCCCGGCAAGCGGCCGAGGCCTCCGGGCTCGACGTCATCTTCGAACAGGCGCTGATCGAGGAGGCTTCGTTCGCTCCAGGTTCGGCCGACATCGTGACGCTGCGCAATGTGCTCTGGACGCTGCCAGATCCGATGGCGGCGCTGCGCAAGGCTCACCTCCTCCTGCGCCCAAGCGGGGTGGTCTTCGTCTCGGACGGACTCTGGTCGATCGCGCCGCAATATCGCTCGACCTATCCCGAAACGCTGGCCGCCAGCCTGCCGCGCCATGACGGGCTGACCGAGGATGATGCCAGGGCGATGCTCGCCGAAGCCGGCTTCGGCACGGCGCGGAGCTGGCAGCACCTGTTCTCGGCCTCGCCCTATCCGGGCGACGTGCCGATGTTCGTGCTGACGGCGAAGAAGGGCTGACGCTCGCCGTGGGCTGCCTCGAGCACCAGGCTATCGCCCGGCCTGGCGGCCATAGGCATGCGGGCTCGCACCCATTTCGGCCTTGAACGCGAAGATGAAGGCCGACGCTGAGCTGTAGCCCAGTTCCATCGCGGTCTGCGTCACCGACATCCCGCCGCTGAGCAACTCGATCGCCCTGAACAGGCGCAGGCGGCGCTTCCATGAACGCAGCGGCGCGCCGATCTCGGCCTCGAACCGGCGTGTCAGGGTCCGGCCGGACAGGCCGAGTTCCCGGGCCCAGTCATCAGCGCTGCGCTCGTCGGCCGGGTCCAGATACAGCGCCTCGCAGAGCGCGGCGAGGCGGCCATCGCGTGGCCAGGGCAGGGCTGTCGGCAAGGTCGGGGCCCGCCGTAACTGGTCGAGGATGAGGGCTACCACCCGTCCGCCATAGCCGTCGCTGTCGCCCTGACCCTCGATCGCCGCCGCTTCGATGATCAGGGCCTTGAGCAGCGGCGACACTGCCAGGACGGTCGGCGCGAGCGGCAGGCCGCTTCCGGCTTCGGTCGCGATCCAGAGGCTCCGGAATTCCGCGCCGAGCAGCGAGCCGACGCGATGCGACACGCCAGTCGGCAGCCAGGCCGCCTGATCGGGCGAGGTGATGAAGGTCTGCCCGACCGTGGAGACGGTCAGCACGCCGTCGATCGCATAGACCAGCTGGTGCCAGTCATGGGCGTGCTCCAGGAAATGGTGCCGGGGCGGAATCGATTGCGCCCGCATCGTCATCGGTCGTGGCGGCAGGGCATCCGGCGGGGTCGTAATGGTTGACCAGCTCATGGCGCTCCCTGCTTTGTCTGATGTTCTACATTTTTTGGCAAAGCATCGAAAGTAGGTCAGCCGGCTTTCTGATAGGCGATGGGAATGGACGGTGGGGCTGATGCGCTTGCTGCAACCGGTTCGCCGCTCGCATATGCGGGAGCGGGACGCTGCATCGGCCCTCCGCGCCACTTGGCTCTCTGGAAACACCAGGTCGCTGCATGACGACGATATCGACTCTTCCTGATGCCGAAGCGGCGAGTGCACTTCGGCAGGAGCGCAGCAATGTCGTGCGGCTGGCGATCTGCCAGGCGCTCGCCGGCGCCAATGCCACCGTCGTCTTCGCCACGGGCGCGGTCGTCGGCGACATGCTCGCGCCCAGCAAGGCCCTTGCGACGCTGCCGGTCTCTATCTTCGTCGTCGGCATGGCGCTCTGCACGCTGCCAGCCGGCGCCATCGCGCAGCGCCGAGGCCGCGGCACGGTGTTCATGCTGGGCACCGGCAGCGGCGTTCTCGCCGGAGTGCTGGCGAGCCTCGCCATGTTGGTCGCATCGTTCTGGCTGTTCTGCCTCGCCACCTTCTGTGCCGGCGTCTATGCCGCGGTCGTCCTCTCCTTCCGCTTCGCCGCGACCGACTGCGCCGCTCCGGAGCGACGCCCGCGCGCTTTGTCGGCGGTGATGGCAGGCGGCGTCTTCGCGGGGATCATCGGTGCGCAGCTGGTGACGCACACGATGAACCTCTGGCCGCCCTATCTCTTCGCGGCCACCTATGTCGGCCAGGCGGTGGTCGCCGCCCTGTCCGCATTCATCCTGCTCGGCGTCAAGCTGCCGATGCCGACCGCCGCGGAACAGGCGGGCGGGCGGCCGCTTGGCGTCATCGTGCGCCAGCCTCGCTTCACCCTCGCGGTGATCTGCGGGGTCGTCTCCTACCTCTTGATGAACTTCCTGATGACGGCTGCGCCGCTGGCGATGAAGCTGTGCGGGCTCTCGCAGGAATCGGCCAATCTCGGGCTGCAATGGCATGTCGTCGCCATGTATGGGCCGAGCTTCTGGACCGGACGCCTGATCACGCGCTTCGGCTCCGCAAAGGTTGTCGCCGCCGGCCTCGTCCTGACTGGCGCCGCCTCGACAGTCGGCTTGTTCGGCATCGACGTCGCGCATTTCTGGGCGTCGCTGATCCTGCTCGGCCTGGGCTGGAATTTCGGCTTCGTCGGCGCCTCGGCCATGGTACTGGAATGCCACCGCCCGGAGGAGAAGGCCCGCGTGCAGTCCTTCAACGATTTCGCGGTGTTCGGCACGATGGCGATCGGCTCCTTCCTCTCCGGAGGCCTGCTCTCCGCCTTCGGCTGGAACATGGTGTTGATGCTGTCCTTCGCGCCGCTGCTCGTTGCGATCCTGGCCCTCGCGGCCGGGCGCCGCGCGACGGCCTGACGATGTCGCGCCAGCCCGCCGAGCAGAGGTGGGCGTGATTTCAGCGGATGAGACGTGCTTGCTCGCCTCATCCGGAGTTTTGAACGATTATACATATAAACTATTGTAATTGCTTGGATTTTTGATCTCGGTTAAGCTGGGTGCGTATTCGCCACAGCTTATCGTTCCGAGTCTTTTTCCATGAACAGCCAGCCTCTTCTGTCAGTCTTGACCGGCCCCGTATGCCTCGATCGGGCCCGTGGTTTGCCCCGTCCAGTGGCGATGCGCCCGGCGAGGACGGTCGCCAGCGCGGCGGTCTTCAAGGGCGAGACGGAGATCGGCATCGAGCATCATGGCGAGCTCTATCGCCTCAGGATCACGCGGCAGGGAAAGCTGATCCTGACCAAATGACGTCTGCCCTCGGGGCATCGCCGCTGGCAGATGGCCGCAGACACATGGCCGCGTCGCGCGGCCGTAACGGCTCGATCCGGCCATGCCGCGGACGGGCCTGCAACCGCAAGGGATCGAAACCATGACCAACGCCATTGAAACAGGCGTGCCGGACGAGCGCCTGCCGAAGCGCCAGCGCCATAAGGTAGCGCTGCGCCGCCTCGACGTCCTGCGCGTGACCGATCTCAGCCCGTCGATGCGCCGGGTGACCTTGGGCGGCCCGGAACTCGAGGGCTTCGTCAGCCTCGGCTTCGACGACCATGTGAAGATGTTCTTCGCAGTGCCCGGCGAGACGAAACCAGTCCTGCCGATCGTCGGCCCGGATGGGCTGGCCTTCCCCGAGAGCGGCCCGCGGCCGCTGGCGCGCGACTTCACGCCGCGGCGGCATGATCCGCAGCAGGGCGAACTCGATATCGACTTCGCCCTGCTGCATGACGGGCCGGCCAGCAACTGGGCGGCGCAGGTCAAGCCGGGCGATCCCGCCTGGATCGTCGGTCCGCGCGGCTCCTTCATCGTCCCCTTCGAGTTCGACTGGCATTTGCTCGTCGCCGACGAGACGGGGCTGCCTGCTTTGGCGCGGCGCCTGGAAGAGCTGCCGCAGGGCAGCCGGGCGCTCGCTTTGGTCGAGGTCGGTGGAGCGGACGAGGAGCTGCCCCTGCGTCGCTCCGCCGGCATCGAGGTGATCTGGGCTCATCGTGCCGCCGGGGCGCAATCCGGTGCGGCGCTGCTCGCGGCCTTGCCGGCCCTGGCTTTCCCCGATGGCGACTACTTCGCCTGGCTCGCGTGTGAATCAGGCGCTGCCAAGCAGCTGCGCAGCGTCCTCGTCGACGAGCGCGGCGCCAATCGCAAATGGGTCCGCGCCCACGGCTACTGGCGCCGCGGCGCCGTCGCCGTGCACGACGATTTCGACGAGTGAGGCGGCCGATCCGCCATCCATCGACATCTGCCGAAGCCCAGAGGAGACCAGCAATGGCTGCCGACTTCGACCATGTGCTGACGCACGCCGAACAGCGGCGCCTCGATGCCGCGTTGCAGAAGATCTCAGGGTTAGCGGCGCGAACCGAGGCGGCGGCGCCGGCATTTAGCGAGTACGAGGAGCATGTCTGGCTGGCACAGCAGCAGGTTCCCGACGCGGTGCTCAAGCATGTCATGGCCTGCCGGTTGATCGGTGAGCCCGATCTGGCACGCCTCGTCGGCGCCGTTCGCGATGTCGTGCGCGCCTGGCCCGGCCTGAATGCCCGTTTTCGCTTCAGCGAGGATGGCGAACTGCATAAGCGCTTCGCCGGCGAGGAGGGGCGCGTCGTCAGCCTGATCCGGGCCGAGACGCTGGAGCAGGCGGTCGCGGCGATCCTCGATCGGCAAGGAGCGAGCTGGGACAGCGATGGCGAGCCGCCTTTCGAGGTGCTCCTGATCAACTGCCCGCAAGAGACGATTCTCGCGCTGGTCCTGCACCGCGTCCTCGATGCGGCTCACCCCGCCGCCGAACTCCTGCTGGCGCTGGGCAAGGCCTATGCGGGCGAGCCGATACCGCCCGCCTCTTTTGTGGCACGTGCTGCCGGTACACCTCTGCTCGCTGCGGGTGAAGTCTCGGCTATGCTGCCGGGCTGGATGCGCCGGACTGGGATCGCAGCTTCGGAGATCGTCGATTTCGGCAATCTCCGCGCCACACGATCAGAGCGGGCGCTGGCTGGTCGGTACGGCACTACGGTTGGGCTTCGGGCCTTGAGCGGTCTCGCGCAGGATGCATCGGATCAGGCGGTTTTCATCCATCTTGCCGCGCAGTTCGCCCGCTATCTGTCCGCTCTGTCCGGCAAGCGGGAGATCGACCTGCTGATCCCAAACAGGCTGGCCGCGCAGATCGGCGACCCCCCGTCATCCGTCACGGGTGGAGACGCTGTCGTCCTGACGGTGGACGCACAGGCGCCGGCGGAGGCGATCGTTTCCGCTATCCGGGGCGGTCTCGGCCGGACGGCGAATTCCCCGATGCCGCAGGCGCGACGCATCGGCAAAGCGGAGCGGCCGGTGCTGTTCGTCAGCTGGCTCGGCGATCCCGCAGGCAGCTTGAGAGTTCCCGGCGTATCGGTCGAACGGTTGCCGCTGCCGACCCCGGAGACGCGCCCAGATCTGACGTTCGCCGTCGGACGCAGCAAACAGGGCGGCGTCGCGATCGAGATCGTAACGGGGCAGGGGCTCTCGCCACGGATCGGGCCCGTCCTGCTGGAGCGGTTCCTGGGCTGGCTTAACGAAGGCGAGGTCGCCTCGCCGGATGTCTCGCCGGCTGTTGCCCTCGACAAGCCGCGAGGCGGAAGCCCGGCCGCAGCCGAGGAGCCGGAAACTGACAACGTGGCAGCCCTCATCCTCGCCGAGTTTCGCGCCGCGCTCAACGCGCCGGAGCTGGGGCCGGATGATGATTTCTTCGACCATGGCGGCCATTCGCTGATCGCGACGCGCATCATCGGCCGCCTGCTCAGCCAGCACGGCATCGAGTTGCACTTCAACGACCTGTTCAGCTATCCGAGCGCCGCCGCACTAGCGCTCAAGGCGCGCCGCACTGGCGAGGCCAGCCCGGAGCCAGTGCGTACGGCAGCAATCGAGGAGACGCTGAGCGCGCCGCTGTCGCTGGCGCAGGCCTCGTTGTGGAAGGCCTATGCCGCCTTCGACTTCAACGAGATCTTCAACCTGCCCTTCGCGCTCGATTTCCTCGAACCGGTCGACGAAGCCCTGTACGGGCGCGCCTTCACCGATGTCCTCGAACGCCATTCCGGCCTGCGCAGCCTGTTCCGGCAGGAAGGCAAGGACATGGTCCAGCAGGTCGTGCCGGCGGCCGAGCTCTCGCAATACAAGTGGTTCTGGACGAGCGCCGAGAGCGCAGGCGTCGATCGGCGAGACGAGGCGTTGCACCATTTCGATCTGGCGAAGGAATTGCCCTTCCGCCTGCGCTTCCTGATCGACCCGGCAACTGGCCGGCAGGTGCTGTCCTTCCTGTTCCATCACGTCGTGCTCGACGAATGGTCGGTCAACCTGATGATGGACGAGATCGCCTATTGCTACCGCGTGCGCGCAGCCGGCGGCATGCCGGTCTGGTCGGATGCGCCGGCGCCGTTCCACGAATTCGCACGCCTCCAGGCCGCGGCCGGTGTCGACCAGGAGCATCTCGGCTACTGGACAGACATGCTGCGCGGCGCGCCGCAGCCGCAGCCGATCCTGCAGCGTCAGGACCGATCCGAGCCCACGGGCGAGGCGGCCTCCGCCGCCGGCGGCTGGGTGGAGTTCAAGCTCGACCGGGAGGCAACGGCAGGGCTCTATGCCCTCGCCAGGCAGAGCAGCGCCTCGCTGTTCAACGTGGTCTATGCCGGCATCGCCGCCTCGCTGCGCCAGCTCGGCTCGCTTCCGGAGCTGGTGATCGGCACCTCAGCTTCGGGCCGCAGTGAGGCCGCCTTCTTCGATACGGTCGGCTATTTCACCACCGTCGTCGCCCATCGCATCCGGTTCGATGAGACCATGAGCCTTGGCGGGCTGGTCGGCCTGGTCAGGAACACGATCAACGAATCGCTGCCGTCGAGCGAGATTCCGATTGACCTGGTCGAGGAGGCGCTCGGCATGACGCCGGGCCGCGACCATCTCTTCGAGGTCTTCATCCAGATCCACGCCAAGAACAAGCTGAACGGTGAGCTGGCACTGCCGGACGGGCGCAGCATCGCCTTCCGGCAGGTCGATCCCGAGCGGCACGAATCGATGCTCGGCCTGCATTTCGAGGTGATGGAGGAGGCCGATCTCGCCGGCGAACGTTCGATCCGCGTGCTGATGAGCTATCGCTCCGAGCATTACGGGCCGCAGGAAGTCGAGCGGATCAGGGCGACGACCAGCGCTGTCTTCACGCTGATGGGCCAGGCTGGCGGGGCGCAGGTGAAGCTGGCCGAGCTGGGCGCGCATTTGCAGGAGCAGTGAGCGTCCGCCAGCACCGCCATTTCGTCGTGGTCGGGCTTGTCCCGACCATCCACGTCTCCTTCGAGCTACGCTGTGTTCAAGACGTGGATGCTCGCCACAAGGGCGAGCATGACGGCACTGTCGCGCTCAGACTAGGCCGAGCACATCCTCGCTCAGCTCTTCCAGAAGCTCCGCAACCGGGCGAGCCAGCGCCTCCAGTGCGAGAGCCCGCGCGAGAAAGGGGGGCAGCTCCTCGCCATGCCGCTCGAATGGCTCCCTGGCGAACATGGCCGGGTCGGCCGACATCGCGAATGACAGCTCGCTGCCATCGTCCTCGCCGCGGAAGGTCAGGTCGATGCCCTCGCCCTGGCCGCTGCCCATGACCTCCCGCGTCACCTTGCAGGCATGGAAGCTCGGGGCGCTGAACGGCAGCACATTGATCAGCGGCGAGAAGAAATAACGACTGCCCTCCGGCATGCCGTTGTCCATGGCGATCTCTTCGATCCGGTAGCGGCCATGGCGGCGCTGCGTCCGCAGCGTGGCGGCGTTTCCGCGCAGGACGTCTTCGAGGCTCTCCTCCGACCCGAACGACAGATGGAAGGGCAGGATGTTGACGACCATGGCAGGCGTGTGCGCGGCGAGGCTGCCCCAGCGGCTCATGAAGGGCAGCCAGAAGGCCAGGACCTCGTGCCCGTCGATCCGCTGCCGTGGCAGGCTGCGCGAGAGATAGAGCCCGGAGAGCAGCACCAGCAGATCGGGCCAGCCGATGCCGGTCTCCTGCGAGAGGCGGCGCAAGCCCGCGCTCACATCCGCCGACAGCGTGCCATAGACCTCGTGCGGCGCGTCGCCGGCCTGCTTGTCGCCACGATGCAGCACCGGCAGCGGGGAGTGCGCGGCGAACTCGTCCCTCCAATAGGCGCGGTCGCTCTCGTGCCGACGACTGGCGCGATAAGCCTCCTCCTCGGCGATGAAGCTGGCGAAGGGGTGGAAGGCCGGGCCAGCCTTGCCGCCGGCCAGGGCTTGCGAATAGAGCTGACCGCAGCGCTGCTCGATCAGCGTGAAGCCATAGCCGTCGAGGACGATGTGGTGGGCGCGGATGTACCAGAGATAACGCCGCTCATCGACGCGCAGCAGCCAGGTCGCCGCAAGGCCGTCGCCACGCAGGTCGAGCGGTGCTGCGACATCCGCTTCCATGCGCAGCCGAGCATCCTGCAGGGGATCGGCGACGCTCCTCAGGTCATATTGCTGGAGGACAGGCCGCAATTGCGGATCACAGCTCTGAAGCGGCGTCTCGCGGCCCTGCTCGACGCGGAAGCGCACGCAGAGCACGTCGGATTCGGCGATGGTCTGGGTGATGGCCGCGACCAATGCCTGCTCGTCCGTGACACCGTCGATGTCGAGGCAATGCGCCACGGTCGCGATCGGCTCATCGGGATGGAAGGTGAACTCCTCCCAGAAATCGAGCTGCGGCAGGGTGAGTGGCATCAGGGCGCGGCGCGAATCGGCCTGCGACATAGGAATCTCCTGTTCGGACTATGCGGGCGGCGGCGAGTTGCCTCACCGCTCCTGGTCGCGGAGCAGCAGCGCGACCTGTCCGGCATTGCGGCAGCGCAGCAGCTGATGCGGCGTCAGATCGGCGTCGAGCTCGTCGCGGATGCGGCTCGTCACGGATTTGAGGTGGGAGGGTAGCAGGCCGAGGCGGACAAAATCGGTGGTGTCGTCGATGTCCGGTGAGGCTGGCTGGCCGAGCACGGCGAGGTAGAGGTCGAGAATCCTGCGGCTGCGCGAGTTGGCTGGCGGTGCAGCCACGGCCGGTTCGCGGCGCTCGGCGGCGGCAGCCAGCAGTTCGCGGGCCTTTCGGCGATCGGGCTTGCCGTTCGCCGAAAGCGGCAGCGCCTCGACCTCGACGAAGCGGGTCGGGACATGCGAATCCGGCAGGACGCGCCGGGCGTGGGCGCGCAATTCGGCGGCGCTCGGCTTGCCTGCTTGCGCCGGCACATAGATCACGCCGATCTCGGCCTCGCCGCGCTGTTCGACGCCGCAATCGGCCACCAGCAATTGGCGAATCCCGGCATGGGCGCCGAGCTCCGCCTCGATATCGGGCAAGGAGACGCGCACGCCGCGAATCTTGACGTAGCCGTCGACCCGGCTCGCGAAGAGGATATTGCCGTCATGGCGATAGCGGCCGCGGTCGCCGGTGCGGAAGGCACGCACCGGCTTGCCGGCTTCATCCGCGACGGTGACGAAATCGGTCTGTCCGAGCACGCCGTCCTGGAGATAGCCGAGCGCGACATTGACGCCGGCGGTGTGAATGCGCCCGACGACTTCGGGCGGGCAATGCTCGCCACGCTCGTTCAGGATGAAATAGCGATTGCCCGGCAGCGGCCGGCCATAGGGGACCTGCCCGATGTCCTCAGGCGCGATCTCGTGCCAGATGCTCCAGATCGTCGTCTCGGTCGGCCCGCCGAGCGAGACCAGCCGCAGGGTCGGATCGAGACGGCGCAGTTCGGCGATCACCGCCGGCTTGATGTAGTCGCCGCCCTGGGCGATCAGGCGCAGCGACCGCAGTTCGTCGCCGCGCCGGCAGGACAGCAGCATCTCCAGGATCGCCGGCACGGAGCACCAGAGCGTGACCTTGTGCTCGGCGACAAGCCGGTTCCAGGCGATCGCGTCTTTCTCCTCGCCCGGCGCCGGCTGGACCAGGGTCGCGCCCGCCGTCAGGCAGCCGAACACGTCGAAGATCGACATGTCGTGATGCAGCGGCGTCACCGAGATGAAGACGTCGCTTTCGTTGGCCTGCCAGTTCTCCAGCGTGCGGCCGATGACGTTGGAGGTCGCCCGGTTCGAGAGCACCACGCATTTCGGCCGGCCGGTGGTGCCTGAGGTGTAGAGGTAATAGGCGGGCTCGTCGCTGGCCGAGAGCGCATCGAGCGCCGGCAGCAACGCCAGCGGATCGGCTGGTGGCTCGTCCGCCAGCAAGGCCTCGGGCGTCGCCGCCTCATGATCCGAGACCGCGGCCGTCGATACCACCAGTGCCGGTCGGCAATTGGCGAGGAGATAGTCCCGCCGCTCGGGCGGCGAGGCCGCGTCGATCGGCACCCAGATCGCGCCGGAAAGCGCGCAGGCGAGCGTGATCGCGGTGTGCTCGGGCCCGCGCGGCAGGCAGATCGCGACGACATCGCCTCTGCCGACACCGCGTTGCCGCAGCGCCGCCAGCGCCTTGCCAACATCCGCGCCGAGCTCGCCATAGGAGATCCGGCTGGCGCCGGAGATCAGGGCGATCTTGTCCTTGTCTCCGGAGAAGAGATTGTCGGCGATGCGTTGCAGGAAGCGGCTGCAGGCGAAATCGCCCTCTGAGCCGTTGAGCCGGTAGTGGCCGAGATCGAGCATCTCGCTTCGCACGATCTCGAAGGCACTCCGCTCCCAGATCGCGGCGGTTTGCCGGTCGAGCGCGGCGAGGATGTCGCTGATGATTCCGCGGTCGATCGCCTCGCGGGCATAGTCGATGTCGACGACAAGGTTGCCCTCGTCATCGTCGCGGAAGCGGATATCGACGGCGACCTGTGGCGTCTGGGTCAGGCCGGCATGGCGGCGGATGCCGGTATCCTTCGCCAGCTTCGGCCAGCCGAGGCCATTGGTGATGACGACAGGCAGGGCCGGCCCTCCCGGATGGGCGTTCATCAGGAGGCGGCTGATCTGGACGCCGGATTGCGAAAGATGCTCCAGCCCCTCCAGTACATCGCCCTGCAGGGATTGTGCGCGCTCGCGGAAGCCGCCCTGCTGGGCATCCCAGTTGACGGCGATGAAGCTCGACCGGTTGGCGAGTTCGGCCGAGGTGGCGGGGGCGACGGGAATACCGACGCAGAGCGCGCCTTCGCCCAGCCAATGCGACAAGGTTTCGAGAATGACCGCCGTCACCGCCGTGTTCTTGAACAGGCGTTCCCTGGCGGCGAGGCGGCAGATCGTGGTGAAACGCTCGCGGGAGATCGTCAGGCTCTCGCGCTCGTAGCGTGAGGCGGGAATCGCCTCCAGCGGCTTCGTCCACGGCAGTTGCGGTGGCCCCTCGACGGGCTGGAGCTTCTGGACCCAATAGGCGGCGTCCTCACGCCGCTTCGCCTCATTGGCCGGCGGTGGCAGGGCCGCGGCCCCGAGGCTCGGTGCTTCGCCGCCCAGCAGTTCGACCAGCAGCGAAGCGATGGCGCGGCCGTCGAGGATCAAGGCATCGAAGCGGGCGAACAGCACGCAGGTCGTCGGGTCGGGATCATCCGCTTCCGGTTCCGGCAGGCGGAACACCGTCAAATTCCAGGGCGAGCGTGCGAGATCGAACAGGCGATGGGCGTAGTCCTCGCGCTGCCCATCGATCCAGGCCAGCGCCTCTGCCTGTGACAGGCCGCGCAGGTCGATCTGGTCGTAATTGATGCCCGGCTCTGACGAGACCCACGAAACCCGGCGCTGCGCGTCGATATGCGTGCGCAAGGCGGGATGCCGTCCGACCAACGCCAGAAGGCGCTGCGGCAGCACCTCGATATCGATCGCGCCGCGATATTCGCGAAATTCCTGCATGGCGACGCCGCCCAGCGGCAAATGCCGCTCGCGGCCGAGCAGATAGGCCTGCTGCAGGTCGGTCAGCGGCGCGTCGTCCCGGCCGAAGGCTCCGCCCTGCGCGGCATCGGAAAAATCATCCCGCATCGATCGTCTCCAGGAATATACGCGCGATCTCATCGGAGGCGCCGCCCGATCGGGCGCGGACGAGACGGGCGAGGCTGCGAGGCGTCACCACCTCGTCGAGATCCGGACGCGATGGCGCGCCGGTGGGGCAATAGCGGTCGAGGAAGCGGGTGATCTCGGCATGGGCGGCTTCGCTGATCACGCTGCCCTCGTGCACCGCTTCGCCGGGTGACAGGCGCCCGAGCAGGATGATCAGCATGTCTTCGGTTGGATTGGCGGGCTCTCGGCTCGGCCCTGCATTCGCCGCGGCGTCGAGTGTCTCTGGACGTGCTACGACCTCGCGCAGCAGCGCGACATAGGCCTCGAAGGTCTCGCGGACCCAGGCCTCCGGCAGCGCGTCGAGACGGACATCCCAGTTGATCAGGATACCACCGTCGCAGGCTGCGACCTGGGCATCGATCGCCACGTGCGGCCCCTGCGAGATCACCCAGTTAATCGCGCCGAAGACGCGCCTGACGGTCTCGCTGAAGAGCTCGCCGCCGGAAATCCCGAGGCCGGCGGTGAAGACGACCGGCGCGGTCTGCACCGAGCCGTGCAATCGCGACAGGTCGCGCATCACGCTGACGCCGGGATAGCCGTCATGCGCAATGAGCTCGGCCATCTGGCGGCCGATGTCGCGGCACAGCTCGGCCAACGTCGTCGCGGCAGCAAGATCGACGCCGAGGATCAGCACGTTCGAGAATTCGCCGACGATCCGCTCGACCTCGGGAACCAGCGGTGCGCGCCAGAAGCTCGGCACGTTCAAGCGGAAGCGGGCCTGCCCCGTAGACTGGCCGAGCACGGCTGCGAAGAGGCCGAGTGCCAATACGGATGGCGTCACCCGCAGATCGCGGGCGCGTCTTTCCAGAGCGCGGCGCTCGTCGGGCGAAAGCCAGGCGGCCAGGCGCTCGCTTGCTGGCTCTGCCGAAGCATGAGGTGTTGCGGGCAGATTGGGCGCCGGGGGGACGTCAGCGAGACGGGCGCGCCACCAAGCCCTGTCGCGCTCGCGCCGTTCTGCGCCTTCGGCTCCGCCAGCTGCCAGGTTCAGCCAGTCGAAGAAGCCATGAGAGGTGGGCGCTTGCGGCTGATCCGGATGTTCGTAGAGCCGGGCGAGATCCTCCATGACGAGCCGAAAGCTGTTCGGATCGATCGCGATCATGTCGGTGTCGACATGCAGCCGGCAGGCGCCATCGGGCAGGAGGGTGAGGCCGAGTGCCGCCGCCTCGCTGCGGGCGAGATCGAGCCGGCGATGGCTCCAGCTCCGGCGCTTGGCGAGGAGGCGGGCTTCCCGCGCATCTGCCGAAAGCTCCCGCATGTCCTCGACATCGAGCGGCAATGGATCGGCTGCCGGATCGAGATGCTGGCAGCCTTCGGCATCGATCCGCAGCCTCAGCATTGGATGCAGCCGGCAGAGCCTGCAAACGGCGTCGCGCAGCCGCTCGGGTTCGAGGCCAAAATCGTCGAACTCGCCATAAAGATGCGCCGCCACCCCGCCGAGAGCGTCAGAAGACTGGCGGCCAACCCAATAAGCGGCCTGCATAGGGGTCAATTGTTCTATGTTCATGGCATTTGTTTTGAAAATCTATAATCGGAATGCTTAAGTTGATTTCGGTTGACATTGCTTCTTACGAAAGCAAGAAGCTGTCAATGCTTGCGATCAGCATCGTGAATGAAGCCTCTTTAGAAGTAGGATAACTTCAATGCTGGAAAATTTAGCCTTGAAACAGAACTTTAAGTTCAAATTTGGTGCTTTATTCGCATCAAGTGGCCGAGAGTTGTTGTCATCTGGAATCCACGAATGGATTTCCGTGCCGGCCCGCGGTGGGCAAGATCGCGGACAGGGCTTGCACGCGGCGGTTGAGGCTGCTTTCGAGCGGGCCAGGCGGGCAGGGCAGGGCAATCCGATCCTGATCGGGGCCATTCCCTTCGATGTGCGCGAGCCGTCCTGCCTTTATGTCCCGGCAGCCTATGAATGGCGCGAGCAGGCCGCTCCGGTGGAGGCGGCGGGCGGGCATCTGGACGTTCCCGACCTGCTCGACCAGCGCAGCCTTCCGGATGAGGACGGCTTCAAGAAGGCGGTCGAGCACGCCATCGTCAATTTCCGCCACAGCGATGTCCGCAAGGCGGTGCTGTCGGTGATCCGCGAATTGCGTTTCGCCGGGAGCATGGATGTCGGCCGGCTGCTGGCCAGCCTGCGCGCCCAGA
Organism: Allobosea sp. P4_H5; assembly: GCF_056400825.1. Classification (NCBI taxonomy): domain Bacteria; kingdom Pseudomonadati; phylum Pseudomonadota; class Alphaproteobacteria; order Hyphomicrobiales; family Alloboseaceae; genus Allobosea; species Allobosea sp. P4_H5. The sequence goes on from NZ_JBFUKM010000005.1 coordinate 334,702, forward strand.
ACAGCCAGGGCTATCTGTTCAGGGTTCCCTTGCCCGACGAGGGCGAGCTTGTCGGAGTCAGCCCCGAGCTGCTGATCCGCAAGGAGGGCGGCCGGATCGTCTCGAACCCGCTGGCGGGCTCGGCCAAGCGGCAGCCCGATCCGCAGGCCGATCGCGCGGCGGCCGAGCAGCTGGAGCGCTCGCAGAAGGACCAGTACGAGCACCGGCTGGTGATCGAGAACATCCGCTCGATCCTGTCGCCGCTCTGCGCGGAGCTCGATGTTCCGGGCGCGCCCTCCCTGATGAGCACGGCGGCGATGTGGCATCTGTCGACACGGATCGAGGGCGCGCTGAAGGACCCGGCGATGACCGCGCTCCAGCTCGCCTGCATCATTCATCCGACGCCGGCGGTCTGCGGCTTCCCGACCGAGAGTGCCCACAAGCTGATCCGCTACGTCGAGCCTTTCGAGCGCGGGCTGTTCACCGGCCTGGTCGGCTGGTGTGATGCGCAGGGCAATGGCGAATGGGCGATCACCATCCGCTGCGGCATCGCGCGGCGCGATACGCTGCAACTCTTCGCCGGTGCGGGGATCGTCGAGGCCTCCAACCCCGCCTCCGAATGGGAGGAAGTGCAGGCCAAGCTCGGCACCATGCTCAGCGCCTGCGGCCTCGCCGCCTGACATCGAAGGACCATGGCATGACCATCGACTTCCAGCGCTGGCCGGCGGATTTCGCCGCGCGCTATCGTTCGCGCGGCTACTGGCTCGACCAGCCCTTGACCCGCATCCTCGACACGCAGCGGCAGGAGCGCCCAGACTCCATCGCGATCATCTGCGGCGACAGGCAGATCAGCTATGCCGAGCTCGATCGGCGGGCCTCGAATCTGGCCTTCCGACTGAGCGAAGCCGGGCTTGGCCAAGGCGATACGGCGCTGGTGCAGCTGCCGAACTGCGCCGAATTCTACATCGTCTTCTTCGCGCTGCTGAAGATCGGGGTCGCTCCGATCAATGCGCTCTTCAGCCACCGCAAGCTGGAGATGACCTCTTATGCCCAGCAGATCGAGCCGCGGCTGGTGATCGGAGCGCGCGCGCACGAATTGTTTGCCGACGATGATTTCACCGCCGAGCTGCGCACACTCTCGCCGCGCCTGTCGCTCGTGCTGTTGCTCGGCGGCAACCGCGCCTACAACGATCTCGAGCGCTGGCTGGCGTCCGAGACCAGCGCCGCCCCGGCAGGCTCGCCATCGCCCGCCGACGAGGTTGCGTTCTTCCAGCTCTCGGGCGGCAGCACCGGCACGCCGAAGCTGATCCCGCGCACCCATAACGACTATGACTACAGCGTCCGGGCGAGCGCCGAGATTTGCGGGCTGTCGCCGCAGACGCGGTTCCTCTGTGCGCTGCCGGCCGGGCACAATTTCCTGCTCTCGTCCCCAGGCGCGCTCGGCGTCTTCCATGCCGGCGGCCGCGTCGTGCTGGCGGCGAGCCCCGAGCCGCTCGCTTGCTTTGCTTTGATCGAGCAGCACCAGGTCGACATGGTCGCGCTGGTGCCGACGGCGGTGGCGCTCTGGCTGGAGGCGGCGGGGAGAGAGAAGCCGAAGCTCGACTCGCTCAGCTTGATGCAAGTGGGCGGCGCCAGCTTCGCCGAGGCGCTGGCGCGGCAGGTGCCCGGGGTGTTCGGCTGCGCGCTGCAGCAGGTCTTCGGCATGGCCGAGGGGCTGGTGAACTACACCCGCTTCGGCGATGACGACGAGATCGTCTTAACCACCCAGGGGCGGCCGATCAGCCCGGATGACGAGGTCAAGATCGTCGACGAGGATGGCGACCCCGTTCCGGAGGGAGAGAGCGGCGAGCTGGCGACGCGCGGTCCCTACACCTTCCGCGGCTATTACCGTGCGCCCGAGCACAGCGCCAAGGTCTTCGACGCGGACGGGTTCTACTACTCCGGCGACGTCGTGCAGCGTGTCCGCGGCGGTTATCTGCGCGTGGTTGGCCGGGTCAAGGACCAGATCAATCGCGGCGGCGAGAAGGTCGCGGCCGAGGAGATCGAGAACCTCCTGCTGCGCCATCCGGAGGTGACGCATGCCGCGCTGGTCGCCATGCAGGATGTACTGCTTGGCGAGAAGAGCTGCGCCTTTATCGTCGCCCGCGACGCGGCCCTGCGCGGGCCGGTTCTGAGGCGCCACCTGCTGGAGCTCGGCGTCGCCGAATACAAGCTGCCGGATCGCGTCCGCTTCATCGAGACGATGCCACTCACCCCTGTCGGCAAGATCGACAAGAAGCGCCTGCGCGCCGAGCTCGTCTGATCCTCCTCATCCAGTTCACGAGAGATTCCATGGCCATTCCGCAGATCACCGACTATCCGATGCCGCCGGCGAGCGCCTTTCCGGCCAACCGCACGCAATGGCGGCCGGATCCGAAGCGCGCCGTGCTGCTGATCCACGACATGCAGCGCTATTTCCTGCGCTTCTACGATGCCAAGGGCCGGCTGCTGCCGCAGCTGGTCGGCAATCTCGTACGCCTGCGCGACTGGGCGCGGGCCAATGGCGTGCCGGTCGTCTATACGGCCCAGCCGCATGAGCAGCCGGCCGGTGACCGCGCTCTGCTCAACGACATGTGGGGGCCGGGCCTCACGGTCGCTGCGCCCGATCTTCGGGAGGTCGTCACCGAGCTTGCGCCGGGGCCGGAGGACATCGTCCTGACCAAATGGCGCTACAGCGCCTTCAAGCGCTCCGACCTGCTGGAACGGATGCGCTCGCTCGGTCGCGATCAGCTCGTGATCGGCGGCGTCTACGCCCATATCGGCTGCATGGTGACGGCGGTCGACGCCTTCATGAGCGATATCCAGCCCTTCCTGGTCGGTGACGCCGTCGCCGATTTCTCCGAGGCCGAGCATCTGATGGCGCTGCGCTATGTCGCGACGCGCTGCGGTGCGCTGGTTTCGACCGAAAGCGTGGCGGGCGTGGCGGAACGTCCTCAGGCGACGCGCGAATGGCTGCAGGCGCGCGTGCTCGAACTGGTCGAGGACGAGACCGAGCTCGACCCGGAAGAGAACTTGATCTTTTACGGGCTGGATTCCGTGCAGGTCATGGTGCTCGCCAGCGAACTGAAGGAACGCGGCGTCATCGTCGGCTTTGATGACCTCGCCCGCGTGCCGACGCTGAACGGCTGGTGGTCGCTGATCGAGCAGCGCCGCCTGGCGGCTTGAGCCGGGCGCTAGTGGAGAGCGGGCCGGAGCTGCTCCATCCCTGGCAGGACGAGCCCGTCGACTATCGCTGCGTCGCGATGCGGTTTCCGCGCGAGCTCGGTCCGGCAGATTCCGATGTCATCTTGCCGGATCGCATCGCGCGGGCCGCACCCCGGCGCCGCGCCGAGTGGCTGGCCGGCCGGCACTGTGCCAGCGAGGCCCTGCGGTTGCTGACCGGGCAGGGCGCCTGTCCCGGCATGGCGTCTGATCGTTCGCCGCTCTGGCCTGACGGCACCCTCGGCTCCATCTCGCATAGCGGCGACCTGGCCATCGCGATCACTGCCCGCGCAGGCAGCTGCCTCGGCATCGGAATCGACATCGAGCGGATCATGGACGGGCAGGCTGCGATCGAGATCGCATCCGAGGCATTGACGCCTCGGGAGGGCCGTTATCTCGCGAACGACCCCTTCTCGGTGACGCTGGCGTTCTCGGCCAAGGAGAGCCTGTTCAAGGCGCTGCACCCGCTGCTGCGCCGCCCGATGTCCTTCCAGCTCTCCGAGCTGGTGGCCTGGGACGGCCAGGGCACGGCGCACCTGCGCCTCGTCGAGGAGCTTTCGCCCGAGTTGCCGGCCGGCCGCGAGATCGAAACCCGCTTCGCACGCCTCGGCGATCTGCTGCTGACGCGCGTGCTGGTCCTGGCTTGACGGAGCCGGCGCGCCACCCGCCTCAGCGCGGGTGGCGGAATTCCAGGATATGGAAGGGCGAGGCGGTCGGCGTGATTGAGGCGGTCTCGAAGCCGCTCGCGGCCAGCAGCTGCGAGAACTCGCCGGCGCTGCGCTCCTGCCCGCCCATCAGCACCATCATCAGCAGGTCCTGCGAGGTCTCGTTCGGCCTGGCTCGGGCGGGATCGACCATGATGTCGACCACGACGAAGCGCTCTTGCCCCATGGTCGCGGCCTTGGCGTTGGCGAGGATCCGGCCGGCGGCTGCGTCGTCGAAGTCGTGCAGGATCCGGCTGAAGACATAGGCATCGCCACCGGACGGGATCTCCTCGAAGAACGAGCCATGCTGCACCCGGGCGCGTCCGGCCTGCACCAGCTCGGTGAAGCGCGGATTGAGCGCCTCGGTCGCTCGCGGCAACTCATAGAGCACGCCGCTGGTGCCGGGATTGCGGCCGAGCAATTCGGCCAGCAGCGAGCCGTCGCCGCCACCGACATCGACGATCGTCTCGCCGGTCGCGAACTGGACGTGGCGTACCGCGACGCCGATCAGCGCCGTCGCGATCGCGCGCATCTGGATGTCGAAGCGCTCCTGCGCCGCCTCGTCCTGGCCGAGCCAGCTGAAGAACGGGCTGCCATGGGCGAGTTCGAAGGCAGGCGTGCCGCCTCGGATCTGCTCGCCGAGCCGCTCCCAGGCGCGTCCGTGCAGCGGATCGAGCTCGAAGCGAACCCAGGGCACCAGCGAATGGGGGTGGCCGGGCACGAGGGCGCGCGTCGTCGGCAGGGCGACAAAGCAGCCTGCATCATCGCGACCGATGATCTCCTCATTGACGAGATGGCCGAGCAGCCTTGTCAGCAGCTCGGCCTTGCCGCCGATGCGCTGGGCGAGTTCGCCGGCGGTCTGCGGCCCCTCCTGCAGCAAGGCGGGGATGCCGAGCTCGACCGCGGTGCGGATGCAATGGGAGGTGCGATAGGCGGCGATCTGCTGAAGCAGGCGCAAAGGCGGGCCGGGCGGTGGCGCAGCCGGGCGCGACAGGTCGTTCATGCGAACCTCCTTGCAGGATGGTGGGGGCGGGCAGGGCGCGGCGGGCGCAATCGCTCGCCGCTGCGCCGCCTTTGTCAGGCGCGCTGCGTGCGCTCGTTCAGAACGTGCCCTTGATGCCGGCGCCGAACATGCGCGGCTCGGTCATGCTCGCCTCGGTGCCGCCGATGCCGCGATTCTGCTGCATATAGGTCGGCTTGCGCTCGTCGAAGATGTTCTTGACGTAGCCATAGACCTGCAGATTGTCGGTGATCTGATAGCTCGCGCGTATGTCGGCGATCGTATAGGGCTTGATCAGGTAGAGACGCGTATTGGCGACGTCGGAATAGTAGCCGTCGGTGTGACGGAGCTGGGCGGTGAGGTTGAGCTTGCTGGTGACGTCCCAGCTCGCGCCAAAGCTCACCATGTAGCCCGGCGATTTCGCGAATTCGTTGCCCTTGTAGCCGGCATTGGCGGAGATCTTGTCGATCTCGGTCCGCAGCAGGCCGGCGCCGGCCTTCAGCGTCAGATTGTCGAGCAGGCGATAATCGGCATTGACCTCGAGCCCGTAGGCATGGGCCTTCTCGGCATTGATCGCATAGGACTGCACCACGCCCGTCGATAGCACGACCGGGATGAAGTACTGGGCGTTCTGGAAGTCGGTGTAGAACAGGTTGCCGCTGACGTTCAGCCGGTTGTTCAGCAGGCTGGCGCGGGTGAACAGCTCATAGTTCCACGACGTCTCCTCCTGGAATGGCTGCCAGCGGCCGGCGGTGAGGTTGAGCGAGACGCCGCCGGGATTGTAGCCGCGGTTGACCAGCGCGCCGACCGTCCAGTCCGGCGTCACCGCATAGGCGATCGAGGCCTTCGGCAGCACGGCCTGGAAGGTCTTGTCGAAATCGACGCCTTGCCGCGCAAAGACGGTACGGCCTTCGCGCTCGATCTGGTCCTGCTGGAAGCGAAGCGAGCCGGTGAAGGTCCAGCGATCGGTCAGGCGATAGCTGACCTCGCCGAAGATGCCGAGATTGCGCTTGGTATCGTCGAAGGTCGACTGGCCGGTGAGGTAGAGGATCTCGTCCGTCTTGGTGTGGGCGTAATAGACGCCGGCGACGCCGCTGAGGACGTCGTTCTGCTCGCCATAGTTCAGCCGGAGCTCGTTCGAGATGTTCCGCTGGGTGATATAGGCGTCGCCATTGCCGAGTAGGCCGGTCTTGCGGCTCACCGAGAGGTCGGTGAACTGCGTCTGGTTGGACAGCTTGAGGCGGTTGCCGAAATCATAGCTGAGGTCGAGGATGCCGGTGTTGCTGTTCTGCTTGAAGCTCGGCATCGTCGTGGTGACGTGCTTCAACCGGTCGAACGGGGCCGACGCCGCCTCCTGGCTCGGCCGGTTGCTCTCATTGCGCGAATAGGTGAGCTTCGCCTCGAAGCCGGGCAATTCCGTCGGGCGCCAGAGCAGCTTGGCCCGCAGGTTCAGGTTTCGGAAGTCCTGGTCGGCATAGCGCGTCTGGAAGTTCGGGCTGATGTAGTCGATGAAGGTGTCGCGGCCAGAATAATCGAGCGTGATGCGCCCGGCGAGCTGGTCCTTGATGATCGGCCCCGACAGCATCAGCGCCGCGCGGCGCGTCGCATAGCTGCCGAATTCGGTCAGGAAGCCCGCTTCGCGCGTGAAGGTCGGGTCCTTGGTGTTGACGATGATCGCGCCGGCGATGGCGTTGGCACCCTGCGATGTCGTCTGCGGCCCGCGGAAGACCTCGATGCTCTTGACGTCCCAGGGCGAGGTCGCGCCGAAATAGAACTCGTTGTAGCTGAGATAGTGGCCGTCGACATTGATCGTGGCGCGCGGCACCGTGCCGCCCCAGAACGAGTTCTGGCCGGTGAGCGGGCCTTGCGTGTCCAGGCCGCGGATGATCGGAGCGCTGACGGTATCGCTATAGGTCACGTTGGGCGTGCCGACGAGGATCTCGGACACGGTTGCATTTCCGGTGTTCGCCCGGGCGATGTCCTTGTCGGTGATGACCGAGACCGACGACGCCGTGTTCTTCAGATCGCGCTCGACCTTCTCGCCGGTGACCGTGATCGCATCGAGCTCGATCGTTCCGGCCGTCGGGGCCGGATTGCTCTGCGCGAAGGCCGGCATCGCCGCCGCGACGGCGATCAGCGACACGAAGCTCACGCTGCGCGTCAGGACAAGCTTGGACGACATGATGTTCCCCACCACCCGATCAAATCTCGCTGGCTGGGGACAAGGCCGTGGCTCGCGAGGGTCACACTGAATGATCCTACAGTGCGGGATGCATTCCGCATGTCAACACGAGGCGAGCACAAGATCGCCGTATTGCCGTCCCGCTGTGCTTTTCCGGTCGCAGTTCTGGGGCTGGCGTGGCGCGATGTTTGGAAGCGCTCGAATGAGGGCGGTGCTTGTCCCGGGCAGGCTCCCGGTGTCACAAAGCGTGGGCCGGCATCTGCCGCGCTTTCCTGCCGCGATTCGCATGACGACCAGCCTCAGCACCAAACGCTCGCCGACGATCCAGTCGGTCTCGATCGCCGCCCGCTTCCTCGACATCCTGGCCAAGGCGGACGGGCCTCTGGTGCTGGGCGAGATCGCCCGGCGGGCGCGTACCGGCTCGTCCACCGCCCATCGCTATATGCAAAGCCTGGTGCGGGAGGGGCTGGCGGCGCAGGACGACGTCACCGGCCATTACGATCTCGGCCCGGTCGCACTCAGCATCGGGGTCCGCGCGCTCAGGCGTATCGATGCCGTCGAGGTCGCGGCCCGGGCGATGAAGACGCTGGCGTCCGATATCGCCGCCAGCTGCGGCGTGGCGATCTGGACGGAGCGCGGCCCGACCATCGTGCGCTGGTATCGCAACACCGATTTCGCGCTCAGCACGGTGACGCTGGGCGACGTCCTGCCTGTCGACAACACCGCCTGCGGCTTCGTCTTCCAGGCGCATCTGCCGAAGGAGGCGATCGCCGCTGCGCGCAAGCTGCAGCCGGCCTCCTTCCGCGGCAGCCGCCCGCCGGCCGAGATGCTCGATACCGTCAGGCGTGACGGGGGCGCGGAGCTGAACGAACACCTGTTCTCGCTGCTGACTGGCAAGGCGGCGCCGGTCTTCAATGCGCTCGGCGAGATCGCCTGCGTCGTCACCACCGTCTCCTTCGTCAAGACGGCCGAAGCCGAGGGGCATCGCGAGGCGCTGTTCGCCGCAGCACGGTCGGCGACGCGGGATTCGGGCGGCGCCTGAGCCGCATCACTGCTCCGCGTCGATCCGCAGATGCTGGCGCAGCGTCGTGCCCTCATAGTCGCTGCGGAACAGGCCCCGTCGCGCCAGCGCCGGCACCAGCTCCTCCATGAACAGGCGCAGCGATTGCATGGAGCCGCCGGGGATCGCGATGAAGCCGTCGATCGCCCCCGCCTTGAACCAGTCGGTGATCTCGGCGAGGACGTCGTCGACGCTTCCGACGCAGACCCAATGGGCCGAGCCGACGACTTCCGGCCGCGCCAGCACCTCCGCCACGGTCGGCTCGTTCGTTTCGATGAAGCGGCGCAGCAGCTCGGCATGGGTGCGGCTGCGCACCGGCGTATCGAGGGGCGGCAGCAGCTCCGGCGTCACCCGCGCCTCGGGCGGCAGGTCGCCAAGGTCGAGCCCGAGGACGGACTTCACCATTTTGCGGCGCTGCTCTGCTGAGAGATGAGCGTGCGCCCGCGCATGCAGCGCCCAAGCCTCTTCGCGTGTCTCGGCGAGGAAGAAATGCAAGCCCGGCAGCACCCGCACTGAATCCGGGCTGCGGCCATGCCCCTGCGCGCGCCGGCGCAGGTCGCCGCGCAATTCGATGCCGGCCTCGCGGTCGGGCATGGCGGCGAAGGTCGCGTCGGCGATCGAGGAGGCGAAGTCGCGCCCGACATCGGAGGCGCCGGCCTGGAACAGGGGCGGTAGCCCCGCCGCGTGGCCGGGCACGTTGAGCGGCCCTTTCACGCTGAAAAACTCGCCGCGGTGGTCGATCGCGGCGCTCAGTGCCGTGCCCGTCAGCGCCTCATGTGGATAGCTCTGCCAGAGCTTGCGCATAACTTCAGTGAACTCGGCGGCCTTGCGGTAGCGGACCTCCGGCGGCGGCATCGGTGCATCGCCGAAATTCTCCGCGCCCTCGATCGAGGTGACGATGTTGAGGCCGACCCGCCCCCGGCTGATCCAGTGCAGCGACTGGATCTGGCGCGCCACCACGAAAGGCGGGTTGAAGCTGGTCGAGACGGTGGTGACGAGGCCGATCCTGTCGGTCTGGTAAGCGAGTGCGGACAGCAGCAGCGTCGGGTCGAGGCCGACGAAGCCGCTGCCGGCGGCGCCCGGGTGCAGCAGGAGGTAGTCGGGCTTGAAGACAAAATCGAGCTTGGCCTGTTCCGCCATCCGGGTCAGCGCGAGGTTGAACGCGACGGGATCGCGGGCCGGCCGAGCGTCCGGATCATCCGCCGTCCTGCCTTTCAGCCAGGTCGGCGTCAGGCTCAATCCGATGTGAAGCTGCTTTGCCATGGTCAGTTCGACCGGTCGCTGGAGTGCGCTGCTCGCCCTTGTCCCCTGGGTACGATGAGCGGGGTTCCCGCGATCGGATCGGGGATGACGATGCAGGGCAGGCCGAAGACCTCTTCGATCAGCTCGGCCGTGACGATGCCCGCCGGGCCGCCCTCGGCGACGATCGCGCCGTCCTTCATCGCGACGAGATGCGAGGCGTAGCGGCAGGCCTGGTTGAGGTCGTGCAGCACCGCGACGATCGTCCGCCCCTGCGCATTGAGCTCGGCGAGCAGGTCGAGCAGTTCGATCTGGTGGGCGATGTCGAGGAAGGTCGTGGGCTCGTCGAGCAGCAGGATCGGCGTCTCCTGCGCCAGCACCATCGCGATCCAGACCCGCTGGCGTTGGCCGCCGGAAAGCTCGTCGACCGGCCGCGTCGAAAGCGTGTCGACGCGCGTTGCCCGCATCGCGGCGGCGACCGCCGCTTCATCCGCCCTCGACCATTGCCGCAGGAAGGACTGATGCGGATAGCGGCCGCGGGCGACGAGGTCGGCGACGCTGATGCCGTCAGGCGCGATCGCGCTCTGCGGCAGGAGGCCGAGGCGCCGCGCAACCTCCTTGGCCGGCCGCTCGCCGATCTGCCGTCCGTCGAGGATCACCTGGCCGGCGGCCGGCGTGAGCAAGCGCGACAGGGCCCGCAGCAGGGTCGACTTGCCGCAGGCATTGGGTCCGACGATCACGGTGAACGAGCCATCGGCGATCGCGACCGAGAGGCCGGTCGAGATCGTGCGCGCCTCGTAGCGGAGCGTCAGCGCATCGGCGTGAAGGCGGGGATCGGGTCGCGAAGTACTTTTCAATTCTTCCAATCTACAGTCGATGTCGTCGGAATCGTGGCTTTCGACGGCATCCCTTTCGGCTCTAGTTGTGGTAAAGCAGTCACCGCCAGCGGCTTTACGTTCGATAACTGACTCCCTGATCCACGTCCATATTGCATGGCGGGATACGATCCGTCATGAGGAATGACATGCCTGTGCGCTGACACGTGGTGTCGTGGTCGGGCCAGGCTCCCGATCCGCAGGCCGACACCGCCAAGATATCGACGATGCCCCTCATCAAGCTCTTCATCGCCATCATCACCATCGCGGCTGCCCTGAGCGGGATTGGCCAGCCGGCCCGGAGCCAGGAGGCTGGCTGGCCCCGTACCATCCGGCATGTCGCCGGCGAATTGACGCTTGCCAGCAAGCCGCTGCGCATCGTCTCGACCACACCGAGCGTCACCGGCATCCTGCTGGCGATCGAGGCGCCCCTGCTGGCGAGCACGGCGACGACGCCGAGCCCGCTCACCGACGCCAAGGGCTTCTTCTCGCAATGGGCTGCCGATGCCGACAAGCGTGGCGTCAAGGTGCTCTATCCCAACCTGAAATTCGACATCGAGGCGGTGCTCGGCTGGAAACCGGACCTGGTGATCGCCTCGACCACCGGCGCCGACAGCATCCTCCAGCATCGGGCGGAGCTGGAAGCGCTCGGCGTGCCGACCCTGGTGGTCGATTACTCGAGCCGGAGTTGGCAGGAACTCGCAACTGAGCTTGGCGCGGCGACGGGCCTAGAAAGGGAAGCGGCGGCCGCGATCGCCCGCTTCGATGCCGATCTCGCCGCCGCAGCGGCCGCCATCGCCGCGAAGGGCACGAAGGCCAGCATCGTCGGCTACAACATCGCCGGCAGCTATTCGGTGGCACGGACCGCGAGCCCGGTTTCCAAGCTCGCCTCGGCGCTGGGCTTCGAGGTCGTCGGCCTGCCGCCGGAGCTGAAGCCGAATTCGGCGCGTCCCTCGGATTTCGAGTTCTTCTCGCGCGAGAACCTCTCGGCCGCGATCGCCGCTGACACTGTCCTCCTTCTGCGCGCGACGCAGAAGGACGTCGAAGCCTTCCTGGCCGAGCCGGTGCTCGCCAATCACCCGGCGGTCGCCGGCAAGCGGGTCTATCCGCTGGGGCTGACCTCCTTCCGCATCGATCCCTATTCCGGGCACCAGATCATCGAGCGGCTGCGCGAGAGCTTCGCCAAGCGATGAGATGGCATAGGCGCCGGTGGTGGCTCGCCATCGGCCTCATCGCGCTCGCCGCGCTGGCGCTGGCGAGCCTGGCGATCGGCTCGCGGCCGATCGAGCCCGCCACTGTTCTCGCCGCGCTGCGGGCCTATGATCCCGGCAATGATCTGCATCTGGTCGTCTGGCAGTTGCGGGTGCCGCGGCTGATCACGGCCGTTCTCGCCGGCGCGGCGCTCGGCCTCGCTGGGGCGATCATGCAGGCTGTCACCCGCAATGCCCTGGCCGAGCCGGGCCTGCTCGGCATCAATGCCGGCGCTGCCGTCGCCGTCGTGCTCGGGGTGACCCTGCTCGGTCTGACGCGGCCGATCCATTATGTCTGGCTCGCCGCGCTCGGAGCCGGCCTTGCCGGTGCCGTCGTGTTCCTGCTCGGGCGGGCGCACGAGACCGGGACCAATCCCGTCCGGCTCGTCCTAGCCGGCGCCGGGCTCTCGATCGTGCTCGGTGCGATCACCGGCATCATGGTGATCAACGCTTCGCCCATCGCCTTCGACAATTTCCGCCATTGGGCCGCCGGCTCGGTCGAGGGGGCGAGCTTCGAAGCCGCCGTCGTGCTGGCTGTCGGCGTCGCGGCAGGCTTTGGCGTCGCCTTGTCGATCGTCGGTGGTCTCAACGTCCTGGCGCTGGGGCAGGAACTCGGCAAGGCGCTCGGAGCTGCGCCGCGTACGATCTGGCTGTCGGCCTGCCTCGCGGTGATGCTGCTGGCCGGCGCCGCCACCGCCGCGGCCGGGCCGATCGGCTTCGTCGGCCTGATCGCGCCGCATCTGGCGCGCTCGCTCGTCGGCCCGGATCATCGCTGGATCCTGCCTTGCTCGGCGCTCTTTGCCGCGCTGCTCCTGCTCGGCGCCGATGTGATCGGGCGTGTGGTCGCCGCCCCGTCCGAGATCGCCGCCGGCATTGTCGCGACGCTGCTCGGCGGCCCCTTTTTCATCATGGCCGTGCGCCGTTTCCGGGTGAGCCGGCCGTGAGCGCGTCCTCAACGTTCAGGGTCGGTTCGTTCTCGCTGCGCTGGCGGCCGCGCACTGCGCTGGTCTGCGCGGCGCTTGCCGGAACAGCTCTTGCCCTCGCCGTCGTCCTGCTCGGTACGGGTACGCTCGCCTTCACGCCGGCCGAGGTCGTCGCAGCCTTGTTCGGTAGGGGCGACAACCCGATGGCTGAGCGGGTCGTATGGAGCCTGCGTCTGCCGCGTGTCGTCACCGCGGCTTGCGTCGGGGCGGCGCTCGGCATGGCCGGCGCGATCTTCCAGTCGATCTCGCGCAACGCCCTCGGCTCGCCCGATATCATCGGCTTCACCACCGGAGCGGCGACGGGCGCGATCGTGCAGATCATTCTGTTCGGTGCCGATCCTTTCGCTGTCGCGCTGGCGGCGGTGCTGTCGGGCATGTCGACCGCAGCGCTCGTCTTCCTGCTCGCGTTGAAGGGGCGCGTCACCGGCGGCTACCGGCTCGTGCTGGTCGGCATCGGCGTCGGCGCGACCCTGTCCGGCGTCAATACGATCCTGCTTGTGGCGAGCGACCTTGATCGCTCGATCTCCGCCCAGATCTGGCTGGCGGGCTCACTGGCGGCGCGCAGCTGGTCCCATGCCGCCCCGGCCGCTCTCGGCCTGGTGCTGATCGTGCCGGTCGCGCTCCTGAATGCCCGGCGCCTCGCACTGCTCGAAATGGGTGACGATGCCGCCAGCCAGCTCGGCGTCCCCGTCGAACGCACGCGGCTTGCCATGGTGATGACGGCCGTCGGCCTGACCGCGATGGCAACGGCCGCGGCCGGGCCGATCGCCTTCATCGCTTTGGCCGGCCCACAGCTCGCGCGACGCCTGTGCCGCGCGCCGGATGTGCCGCTGCTGCCCGGCGCGGCGATGGGGGCAGTCCTGCTGCTGGCTGCGGACCTGGTCAGCCAGCGCGTCCCGTCCGGCCTCAACCTGCCTATCGGCCTGATGACCGGGCTCCTGGGCGGGATTTATCTCCTCTGGCGGCTGGCTCGCGACGAGAGGGTCTGAGCGGCTGGATAAGCCGCTGCATCTGCCTGGATAATCTGGATAATAAAGCGAAGGCCGGAAGGGCTGGTGCTGCGAGAGAGGATTGAACTGGCTTGTTAATCAATAAAAACAATAGTTTATGGGAGATCTTGTAACGATGTAACGACCGTCTGCATGGCCCGTTAACACCGGGAATGCGAAGGACACCACTGCATCGGTAGCCGAAGCCGCGAGCAGCACCGGCAATTCCGCCTGCAACATCGGCAGGAGCCATGCCGATGGGCGTACAGACTCTTGACGCTCCTGTTTGCCGGTTGGAGGGTCCTTCCGGCGATTAACCAATCTCGATCCAGATCGGCAAGTTTGGGCACGCGCTTGGGGTTTCGGCGCCATAAAACGACGTTCTGAGAGTCCGAAGCGCGCTTGTTTCTTCGACCCAGCGCGTCACATTCCCCTTATCGTCCTTCTTCGATTTAATGGCTCCGAGAAGGATGCATCCTGTCGAATGCCAGGGCTTCGTCCCGCCATGGAAGAGAATGTTTGTTCGAGGTTCGGTCTTGCCTACGGCCAGCAGGAAATCACCGACATTTGCCATCACGCCAAAAGGCCCCTGAACGAAATTTCTGCTTGATACATAACGCATGAAGCCTGGGTATTTTCCTGATTTAATCTTGAGTTTGTCATTTTCCAGCGTATCCCCGATCATCTGTCCATTCAGAAGTAGCTGTCCGGAAACTCCATCCTCGCTGGCCTCCGAGCCGTCTGCGCGTTTCCCGGTGAAGCGCGTCACCGAGCCCCGTTTCACCTCGATGTTAAAGGTTTTTAGTCGGGGCTTTTCAGATGCTGGCCTCAGCAAATCTGCCAAAATCTCTTCCGGCGTAGGACCATCCGCCCTGCAGACCCCTTGAGCGGATACAGCTACAGGCGCGCCCATCGCCAGCAGAGAACCGCTCAAAAATGTTCTCCTCAACATAAATCATCCCTCTCGAGTTCTGTTTCGTATTACTGTCCTACATTAGGGATTGGCTAAAATGCAGTCCAAAATTATATACTATAGTCTGAATTTTATATTCAAATGTAGCTGGCTTTTGCAACAAGTTGAAGTATCTAAATATAGGTATCAAAATATGTTCTTGAATATTAAAAATTTTAAGAGATCAATACGTCCCAGCAGAATTAGAAACGCCGCGCGCCTTCGGCGATGCTGCGTCAGCCAAAAGATAGTATTTGACAAAATATGACGCAAAGTCAACTACTGCAGGTCAGGGGTTGAGACGGCTGACGATGCTATCCCGGTGCGCACGCTTAGGTAGTAAAAAACATCCTGAAATTGCATAATATCATATTATGCGCGAGATATATGAGAGGTTGTGCCTATTCGAAGGCTCCCTAGGATGATAGCGAAACTAGTAATAGTGGATCTATGTTTAATAATAGGAAGAATGGATTCTTATTTTTATCTTAGATTCTCTGGCTAATAAATGTAAGTATGGAATTTTTGGAGGTAGTTGTCTAAGAATAATGCGAAATAAACTGAGTTGAGTGCTTTTTCGCTGTTCAAAACCAAGCGCGCATTCGATGTGATTGGGTGGTGGGGGGGCATGACGATCTCGACGAAGTCAGAAGCGGGCCGGCCATCGCGCCTGACCCCGACAAGAAGGAGTGTTCTCATCGGCGGCGGGACATTCGTCGCCGCTCAAGCCGTTGCCAGAGCGCAGAACCCTCCAACCGAGCACTATGTGCTTCGCTTTGTCGACGACGCGCTGCGCGACACGGTCGAACTCGTGGAAGTCGCGAGATGCCCGGAGCCGCCGCGGGAAGGCAAAGCCGAGCCGTCGAGCGCAAACTGCACACCCAGTCCTGTTCGGCTGCGTTGGCGCCGTCGAGACTTTGGTCCCCGCGCCTCGTTCCTGATCGACCACCAGCATTTTCAGCACCAAAGCCAGGGGGCGTCGCCGGACGCGCAAAGCTCGGAGCGCCTGCCACTGCGATGGGGATTGACGATCGACAGCGCGTCCTTCCCCGGCAAGGAGAACCGCCTCTTTCAGATCGTCGTGACCTTCAAGCGACCTGACGTGACCGCGCCTTGGACGGTTGCCGTCACGATCGGGCCGTGGTGGGCCCGGGCGAGTCAGTTGAGCTCGGCGGCGGTCAAGCTCAACGATTTCATTCAATCTGCGGACGGCTCAGGCAAGGGCGAGGCTCTTATCGTGCCGGTGCCGGCTGCGCAGACGGAAGGGCTCCTGAAGAGCCTGTTCGGGCTGCGCATCCAGGCAGACACAGCGGTCAACCTGTCGATCGACCGGGATTTCGGCTGGAGCATCCTGTCAGCCTATAAGGCCAGCTCGCCGAATGATATCGCGCGTAAGCTATACATCCTTGATATTCCTCTGGAGTTCGGCGAGCTCAAACTGCGCCGACTCCGCTCCGATCAAGGTTGGCGCGATGACGCGCGTTTCGCGGCTTCCGGCGCCGCCAAGGCGGGGCAGCCTGGCGCCGGCGAGACCGGCGCGGCCGTACAGATCAGGCCCCTTCCGCTTCATTTCGACGCGGAGCTGCCTGCCATGGACGCCGGCGGCAAAGAAGGCGTGACCGATGGCCTGCATGGGGAAGTGCGCGGTATCGTCGGCTTCACCGGCGAGAACAAGGCCGGCCGGCGAGTGGTATTGAGCTCTTTCGACCTCGCCACCCGCACCGACAAGGGGTGGTCCCTCGTTGCCGCGCTCGATCTTGATTTGGCCAACGGATCAATGCCGCGGCTGGTGGCAGCCCTACAGCATCAAGGTGACCCGAGCCGGGCCATTGCCGGCTGCGAGTTGTCAATCGAACAGAGCCGGCCGATGGGCCGACTCTGGCTGCGCGATGGCCTCGCAGGCAAGAGTGAAGGGCCATTTGATGTCTCTGTGCTGCGATTTACGCGGCAGTTGGTGCAGAAGCGCGTACTGAGCCGCTTTTCCCTTGAGCCGGCAAGTAAGGAACATGCGTTTCGGAGCAGTCTCGGCAGCCTGATCGTCTCGGCACTGCCTGCTTCCGCTGGCAAGCCCGGCCAGGCCTTGCGCAAACCGGGCATCGAGATCGAGGCATTCGACGAGAGTGACAAGCAGCGTCGGGTGCTCAGCGATTTCCGGGCGAGGCTTGCCTTGCACAGCGCGGCGATCGACGTGCCCGAGCGTCTCGAGCCGGCGCCGGCGGCCGGCATGTCCGGCGCACCGCACGGGCCGAAGCTCACTTCGGCCGCCGTCCCCGGCACGCTGCAGACCCCTGAACCCAATTTCGTCGCCGTCCCCGGCACGCATGTATCTCGGCTCGAGTTCAACGAGGCCGAGGTCCTCATGCTGGTGCCTGCCTTGTCGGACAAGCTTCCCGCCCTAGCTGCGCTCGGAGCCGCCGATGTCGTCATGCCGCTTGGGCCTGCTCCGTCACCGCCGCTCGCGAGGCGGGCGCGTGATATCTACGCCGGTGTTGCTGCGGCTGAATTTCATTTGGACCGGGCCCGCCTGACCTTGCTGAGGCCCAGCGATCTGCTGTCGCTGAAATTCCGCTTCGCTGACTTAGTTCTGACGGTTCCTTGGCCGCCCCAAAAGGGCCGCGCCGCTTTCCTGGCGCCCGCGGGAGAGCGGCGTGCCTGCCGCGCGCCCGCCGCTGGAAGCGCGCCTGGGTCCGTGCCGGCGCGCGACGAGCGGCCGATGCTCGTTGTGGAGTTCCCGCCGCAGCATGTCGCCGAGCGCGCCTATTTCAGGCAGCTGAGGCTGCCGCCGGATCTGCCGCGGCTCACCGCCGAGCCGACCAAGAAGGACGCGTTCGACGAGGCGCTGCAGATATTGAGGCGCCCGAAGCAATGGCGTCAGCGCGACGGCTCTGGCGCATCGGCGCGGCGGTTGCTCGGCTTGGCGGCGCGGTCGGCCGGCGTTCCTCAGGCATCGACGAGCGCCGCAGACCGGTTGAAGGCGCGCTTGGCTATGCGCCAAGCCGCGATCGGTTGGCCGGATGCGTCGGTTGCCGAGCGTCCCGCAGCTTCGCCCAACGACGATTGGAATACGGGCTTCGACAACCGCTTCTTCACCACTACCAAGAATGCGCGCCTGCCGAAGGAACAGAGGATCTTTGTCGGTGCTGAATTCCTCGACCCCGATGCGCGTCGGATCGCGATCGACATCCTTCGGGCGATGGAGGAGGCCAAGGCGCGGAACGAAAGGGCCGGCGCTTCCGAACCCGACGTGCCGGATGTCGAGATCGACCCGCAGGTGCGTAATGCCATCCTGGCACGGTACCAGAAGAAGACCGATCCGCTCCCCCCGCTCGACGTGGTTTGGCCGGACAAGCCGGAACACTATACCCAATCCGCTGAGGCGATCGCCGAGATCGAGCGAGCCAAGGATCGGCGCGATGCGGATTATGCCTATTTCCGGTTGAGCTTCGCCGCCAAGGCCAAGCTGAATCCGCCGGGAGCCGGACAACAGGAGGCGGGCGAATATCGCGGTAAGAACTGGTTCGGAGGCGTAAAGAGCAAGCTCAATCCCGAGCTGGTAAAATTCGTCGACGAGTGGCGCAAGCTGCAGGACGACGGCGAGGAAAAGTTCGAGGAGGTCACGGAAGCGCGCTTGTCCGGCCCGAGCCGCATCGCCTTCCGGATCAACTGCGACGATTTCGAGCCGGAGCGTGCTGGTGGCCGGATTCCGTTCTCGGTCGAAGGGCTGACCAACTGGGGCGGCATGGACATGGCCGTGGTCCGCCGGGCCGAGCGCCTGATGCAGGCGCCATCCTGGCAGGGCACTCCGTCGCAGGGAGGGAGGCTGCCGGCGCGCTGGCAACGTCGTGCCTCGCTCGACGATGCCGAGATTCTGCGTTTCCAGGGCCTGTCCTCCAGCGACCACAGCACCCGCGCGGCCGACCGGGAGCAGAAGGGCTGGATCAAGGACCCGCAGCCAAAGGCGCCACGCACGAGCCGCCTCTCGGCAGCCCAGCGCCTGGCGGAGGTGCATGCATCGGCAAATCGAGCCCCGGATCCGTTCGAGACCGCTCTGGAGTTGCCCTTCCGCCTGTTTCTCTCGCCGGCCCAGGACGCGACCTGGAAGACGCCGTCGGCCGGTATCTGGCGCGATCTCGTCCAGCTTGGCGGCGTATGCCAGGGAGAGGGCTCCGGCCAGGCCATGCGCGAACTCTGGACCGCGCGGTTGCTCGGCGATGGCGAAGCCGGCGGCGTCAGGGCCGTGTGGTCACCGGATTTCAGGCCGGAGGCGCTGCTCTCGACGGATGAGCCGGCCGCGCCGCCCCGTGGCCCCTTCGCGCCCTGGGCGATTCCGCGTTCTGCGGGCATCCGCAGCGGCTCGGGCGACATCCTCGGCATTCCGCGTTTCCGTACGGGGCTGGACGCCTATGATCGCCACGAACTCGTGGCGCTGAGCTCGGTTCATGGCTTGCCCGTTCTCGGCCGCCGCCAGGCGAGCGGGGCGATCGACCCGCAGGGCAGCCAGCTCGACCCGCCGCCCGGATTCTGGCTGAGCGATATCGAACCCGACAACGTAGGCGGCAAAAACGTCGATCTCAGCGCGATCTATCGCCCGAAGCCCCTGACGGTCAGCGAGCTGTCGCTCAGCGCGCTGGGTGGCAACCTCGATGTCGACACCGCGTTCGTCCCGCCGGCCTCGGCCCGGCGCAAGCGCGGATCGACGGTGGAGAATTTGTTCGACGCGCTGTCGATCGAGCGCTGGCGCCAACGGACGGTGCTCGGCCGCGATGTCGTCGTCGAGGTCGTCTACAAGGGCTTCCTGTTTCCGATCGGCCACCGCGCCAGCCTGGTCAAGCTGACCGAGCGGCGCTTCGAGGCGGTGACCCCCAATGGCCCGCCTGTCGCGGTCCTGACCCAGCGCATGTTCCTGCGGATTGGCGAGCCGGAGAAGACGTTCCCCGCCCATGGCCAGCCCAATCGCGGCCGTCGCTTCCCGAGCGACAAGGTGACGATCCTGACGCGGAGGACGCCGGATTTGGTCGATCCGACGGATACAAAGCAGGAGCAGGTTTTTGGCAATGCAAGCGCCCACACCGAGCCGAATGGCCGCATCTGGCTCAGCAACCTCCCGCAGGACAAGGGCGACCCCCGCAATGGCACGGGGCTTTGCTTCTGGCCGCGCACTGCAAAGCGGAGGGGGGCCGAGGTCTGGTTCGAGATGCGGATGGGAACGGAGGCGGTTGCGGTCAAGTTGCCGCTGATCTTCGTTGACAACACTGCCGCCAATGATCCGGCGACCATGGCGGGGCTGGCGGAGTACTACAATGATCTGGTCCCCAATTCAGCCGGTGTTTCGCCGACGAGAAGGCTCGGCCGCCTCGGCCAGCCGGTGGTAATGGCGCCCGAGCGCAAGCCCGGCGACACCAGCTATGAAACCGATTGGTGGATCATCAAGGCAGAAGGGCGTGAGGCACGATCGTTCACTGTCGCGGACAACGGAGCGCGCACTCTCGACAACAGGCTCTTCACCCGCGACAGCTTCATGGAGGGGCTCGACCAGCCTCCCTTCTATCCGTTTGTCGAGCGAGCCAATTGCCGGCTGGTGCAGGTCGAACGCTTCACGGGCCAGCAGGGGCCGCTCTGGGGCGAGGTCTTCTTTGATGGCGACTATGTCGCCCATGGTTTCGGCGACGAGCCCGACCTCGTGGCTGGTGGAGGAGGCCAGAAGTCGAAGGACAATCCCTCTGACATCTATCTCGGTGTCCACAGCAAGTCGCTCGGGCTGACATTCGGCGCCAAGGGCGACCAGGCTGGCGCCATGGTACGGCCGGAGATGAACATCATCGGCATTTCCGGCACGTTGGGACCGCTCAGCACCAAGGCCGAGCAGGCGGCAGGAACGCCGTTGCAGACGGTGCCGCCACTTGAAGACAACAGCAGAGCAGAGCTGCCAAACCAGGCAAAGGATCAATCGAAAGAAGCAATACCTAAGCCGAAAGAAGAAAAGGCCGAAGACTATGCCAGGGCCGTGCCGGCCAAGCAGCCGAGCGGCGACCCGAAGGAAGTCTTTCCGGCCTCGGCGAAGCTGCTCGGCATCGTGGAGCTTAAGCAGGTGGTCAAGATCGCCACCGAGGCGGCTGGACTCTTCAGCAACTACCCCGTGCTGAAGGAAGCGGTCGACTACGGCTCGGCGACGCTGAAGGAGGCTGGGGGGGAAGTCCGGACGGTGCTGGTCGACACCGTCATCACGCCGGCCATGGCGGCGGCGGATCGGCTCGATGCAGCCTGGCGCGAGATCGCGCGGCGCGAGGTGAATCTGAATGGGCAGGACTTGTCCCTGGGCAAGGCCTACCCGCAACTTGGAGTCGATCTCGCGAGCCTGCGCAAGGCGCTCGATGAAGCTGCCGACCCCATCAAGGCCGACGCGGTGTTCTTCGCATCGCTTTCATTGATTCACGAGGCAGGGCGCCGCCTGGTGCGGACGATCGAGCGCATCGGCCGCGATCCTCTCGCCGCCATGTCGGGCGCCCAGCTCACCGCTTTGCGGGACCTGCGCAACAAGGCTGAAGATATTCGCGATGCCGTCAAGACCATCGCCAATCTCGACAACCTGCCCAGATTGATCCTTGACGAGATCAAGGAGGCCGCGGCCGCGAGCGTGAGGGAGAGGCTGGTGGCGGCCGTCGTCGCGCTGGCGTCCGAGAAAGAGCGGGCAGCTGTCGAGGCGGTCGCGCGCCAAGCGGCTAAGGAGGTCGTCGACGCTGCGATCATGGATGACCCCCATGTCGGAGCGCGGCTCAAGGAACTTCCGACCAGGTTCGCCGCGAAGCTGAAGGAGTTGACCGAGAAGAAGGATGCGGACGGCAAGGAGTTCGAGTTCGAGATCGAGGGGGGCAAGAAGCACTCCCTGACAGCCGCCGAAAAGAAACGTGTCGCGCAGATCGCCGCTCTGCTGGAGAGTATTGTCGGCGACACCGGGGCGGCGCTGCGGCTGCTGCTGTCCGATGAGCTGGAGCCGGTGCTCTCGGCCTATGCCGATGGTAGGAAACTGATCCGGGAACTGGAGGGGGCGTCCAAGGATCACGCTGCGAACTTCGCGCGGATCCTGAAAATGAGCGCGCCGGCCCTGCGGCTGCTAGGCCGTGTCGGCGCCGGCGAAGCTGCCAAGGCTGCCTTCGCCAGGGCCGCCGGCGTCTGCGACGCGCTGATGGCCGGCCTGCGTGATGCCATCCGGCTGTTGCTGCCAGTTGCGGCTGTGGTGGACCAGGCACGCAAAGATTTCGCGAAGCTCGCCGGAGAAATCAGGGGGAGTCAGGGTCTCGCGAACGAGCACAAGACGCGGCTCGAGGGACCACTCGCCGCAACCGAGAAGGCGCTCCTCAATCTCCACGAGGTTCTGGTCTCGCTGGAACTCCTGACGGCGACGCCACCCGGTGCGTGCGAACTTCCGAAGAAGGAGGTTGCTTTCCTGCTGCGTGCTGCCGTGCAGTTCCACAAGGCGGTGCTCGTGGACTTCGCGAGGATCGGCACGGAGGTCGAGGCCGTTCTGCCGGAGCTGCTGGACGAACTGGGCAACACGGTAAAACGCGAGGCGGCACAGAAGCTTCTCTCCCTCGTAGCGGACGCGACGGGGCGGGTCGTTCCGCTGACGCTCCTCTCTCGCACCAGCGCCCAGATCGGAGCCGGATGCGGCACGCTCGCCTCCGGACTGAAGGCTGTCGCTGCAGAGATAGAGAATCCGCTTGGGGGGACGGCCGCCGCGCTGAGGGACATCGCCGGGCAAGTCGAGAAACTGCCAAAGGCGCTCGAAGGCCAGCCACAGGCAATCGGGGGGGCGGTCAAGACGCTGACAGATCGTGCTCAGAATCTGCCGACGACAGCCCAGGCCGAGCTGAAGGATGCCGTCAGGAAGGAGTTGGTGCAGGCGCGGCAGCTCATTGACGAGATCGGCAACAAGGTTCTCGCCGAGATCGAGGGGCGCCTCGCACGAGCGGGGCTGGAATTGCTCGACCTCGCCCGGGCTACCTTCACGTCAATCTTCGGCAAGCTGATCTCGCTGATCGGCGCTGGGGCGCAGTCTCCGTTCAAGCTGCTTGCGGGCCTGTATGCCGACCTGCAGAAGCTCCGCGATACGATCAATGCGAGCGTCAAGGCCGCTGGCGAGAGCAATCTGCTGATCCGGCGCTTGCTCGCCGTCATACGCACGCAGTTCGGGTTGTCCGAGCAATACGGCCTGCTCGATGTGCCCTGGCCCGGGCCGCAGGGACCGAATGAACTGCTCAGGCGAGAAAGGGAGCTCGTCGATGCCGTCGTGGGCAGCCTGGCCGGCGACCCGACCAAGGCCGTCCCGCATCTCGATGAACTCGTCAGGATCTGGGACGGCAAGCCCGCTCTGGCTCGGCTCTTCGAGCGCTTCGGCGCCGTCGATGCCACCTTCCTCAAGGTGGTCGTGGTCGAGGCGCTCGATCTGCGCGGTTTCCGCCGAGAGATCGAGACCCTGATCAGGGAGCTCGTTCCGAGCAAGCAGACGCTGTCCTATGACCTGTCCACCCAGATGAACGCCGTTGGCGGCATCTTCATTCCCGAACGCGAGACACGCCTCGAGATCGCGACACGCACCGTCGTCGACCTGCTCCGGCCGCTCCGGACGCCCGAGATCAAGGTCGCCGCCCATATGGGGCCGTTCGGCATCCAGCTCTTCGGCAGCTTCCACGTCGTCACGATCAACTTCAGCGGGCTCGACTTCACCTCTGGCACCGGCCAGCCGACCAAGTTCGACGTCAGGTTCACCAATGTCGTGATCGGGCCGCAGGCGGAGTATCTGAAACAGCTGCAGTCCTTCCTGTCTCCGTCAGGCGATGGGCCCTATGTCAAGCTGCTGTCTGACAAGCCCGGGCTCGAGGCCGGCTACGGGGTCAATCTCGGCTGCTTCGGCGTCGGCGCGCTCAGCTTCTCGAACGTCACGCTGAATGCCGCCGCCCGCCTCCCGTTCAGCGACAGCGAGGCCGAGTTCGTAGTCTCGATCGGGCGGTCGGACGCGCCTTTCCTGATCTCCTCGACCATCTTCGGCGGAGGCGGCTATCTGGCGCTGATCGCCAATGCGAAGGGCTTCATCGGGCTCGAATGCAGCTTCGACTATGGCGGTGTCGCCACGCTCGGCTTCGGCCCGCTGTCCGGCACGTTGCAGATCACGTTCGGCGTCTATTTGCGGGCCCAGCGTGGCAGCCAGCCCGAGGTCGGCGTCAACTTCATGGCTCGCGGCGCCGTCCATATCGCCTGCTTCGGCTTCTCAACCTCGCTGATGGTGAGATTGACCTATCGCGGCGGCCAGATGCAGGGCGTCGCGACCTACACGTTTTCGTTCTCGCTCGGCTTCGACGACATCGAGTTCCGGGTCGACGTTTACTGCAATCAGGGTGCTCGGATGGGCACCAAGGATGCCTCCGGAGCGGATCAGCAGGCGCCCGCGCCAGCCGGACAACGAGCGCTGCTCGGCGATGGGGCGACGGGTTTTGCGGGAATCCTGCCTGCGGCCGAATACGCTGCCTTGGGTCCGGCAACGCTTTCGGCGCCCCTGTGCCAGTGCAAAAACGGGGGCCCAGCAATCTGCGTCGACGGGCCCAGGCAAACACAGGATTGGCTCGGCTATGCCGGCTACTTCGATCCGAAACTGACGAATGAGAGCTTCTGCTGAACGGAGTGCCGGTCATGTTCGACGCACCAGGGCCCGCCGGGCAATCGCACTACCGACCAATATTGCCTCATGAAGCAAACCCGATCCCGGTCGGGGTGGCCATCCGGATCGTTCCTGCTGGAGTCGTCACGGTCAAGGATGGGCAGGGAAAATCCTGGCGCGCCATGCGTGCTGCCCTGCAGTTGTCGCCGGTGGCGGGAAAAAGAGCCGCTAGCTGCGGCTTGACTGTCGATCTGGCGAACTGGCCGGCGGATATCGAGAATTTGTTGCGCGCCAGTGACACACCGGCTCCGGGTTCAAGTACAAAAACGCCCATTCAACTGCTTCTGACGCGAGTCGATGATAATATCGATGCTCCTCGCGCTGCTCCTGAGCCTGCTTCTGCCAAGTCGTTATGGGCTCACCGCGCTCTTTTCTATGATCATCGAACGGTCTCAGCCAAACCGCTGATATTTGCTGAGTGGCAGAAGCAACGGTTGCACGATACCGGTCGTATCGACGGACTATGGCGCGAACTCGTCGCACCGGGTGAAAGGTCGGACTGGGAGCGTCTTGTCGAGCTCTTGGCGCAGCGCGGCGATGATGCGGTCCAGCAGCGCTATCAGCTGGGCGATGACAAGAACGCACTCGACATTGCCGGGGTCGGCCGCGGCGAAGCGGCGATGCTGCTGTCTCTCGAACGTGGGCTCGGGCTGGTCAAGCGTGTCAGCGCCCTCGCCAGAGGCGGCTGTGGCCATCGCAGTGACGAGTGCAATCTGGTGGCGCGGGAGAAAAACGTGCCGCTGCCGGACTACAGCAAGTCCGCGGACGAGCAGGCGGCCGCCGATATCGAGAAGCAGCAAAAACAGCAGCAGGAGACGCGCGAGGCGCAGCGCAAGGTCGCCCAGGGTATCGCGGAGCGCGAAGGGAAACGTAACACGACCACCAGCAGGTCCGAGCTTGCGAAAGCCTATCGCGACATGCTGGAGTGCCTGACACCGCTTCAGAGTGCGAATAGCTGTCTCAAAAAGGTCGCCGACGCCAAAGAAGCTGCAGCTAAAGAAGCGGAGATTGCCCGCGATATCGAGCAGGCTAAGAACCGCCACGCTCTGGCTTCGTCGGATCCCAATCGCCTAACCAACGCCGATCTCGACCCAACCGACAAATCGAAGGAAGTTGCCAAGAATGCTGCCTTCGAAAGGGAGCGCGCGAAACTCAACGATGTCGACAAGGCGCTCCTCGACCGGCTGCAGGCTATTCAAAGTCAGCCGAGCCTCGCGCGGTTGTTCAACCTGACCGTCGATATCCTCGTTCCCTTAGAACAGTTTCTCATCCCCGGCGAGCAATGGCACGCCTTTCCAGAGCGCCTTGGTGTCACCGGCTATTCGCACTTCGGCTTCCTAGCGGCGGCACTTCCGAAACTGCAGGCGCAGCGGCGGGTCTGGACCGCCACGAAGTTCCGGCTAGATGTGTCCGCCGAAGATATCTGGGCTTGTTCTCGCGCCGAGATCGATCTCTTCACGGCCCTGTCAGACAACATCAGCGAGCGAAACGAGCTCATCGCTCAGGGGGCGTTGCCGCAAGTCGACGGTGTTGTCGATCTCGGCGTTGGATCCGCTGCGACCGGCGGCGTGAACCCGCGTTTTGATCTGATCACGTTAGATGTGGTTGCGGCGACCGAGAACCGCAGCACGGCAGCCGATGGGCGCGATCTGCTCACGCTGAGGACGGCGGGGTTGGCATTGATCGACCGCTGGCGCCAAGGCGCTGCCATAGGCCAAGCGGTCCGCAGCCGTATCCGCGAGGGTGCCGTATTGGAAGCGATCGTAATCGATGCGGAGGATTTGACGGTCGGCTATCGCCTCGATGTCGCCGTGCGGCCTGGTGGCCAGGGCAATTTCATCTGGCGTTCGCTGTGCAATCGCTCGATCCGCTTCGGTGATGAGGCGGGTTGCGTCGATGGCGTCGTCGGTTGGCGCGAACTCGAAGCCCTGCTCAGCCGGCTGATCCCCTCCCGTGACGATCGCGCCGCCTATGACGGGGCACTCCTTCTGATGCCGACACGCGTGTCTGACCGCCTCGGTGCGAATGGAAAGCCGGAAGAAGGTAAGACTGCGGATGTCGAGGACATCGTCGGCCAATGGCAGGGCCCGCCGATCGGAGTCGATCCGGAGAGTGGTGCGATCGCCTTGTCGGCCCCCTCGGCTCTACGCTTGAGCCAGCTCTACAGTCTGAGCCAGGAAGCCGGAAAAACGATGCAGGATGCATGGCGGATTCCGCAGCTCTGCTTTTCGCATGGCTATAGCGTTGGCTTGGCGCCGAGCCTCGCAGGAGGGATCGTCCGCCGTCTAGATCCAGCGGGCACATGCTATATTAAAGCCAATGAGGAGCGCGTCGTGCTCCCGCCGAAGAGCGCGGGACCCCGACGCTTCTTGCGCCACGAGTCGATCGCGGCGCCGCTGTTGACGACGCCACTCGCGATCCTCAAGCGAAACTTCGATGGTCTTTCGGATGGCTTGCGAGAATCGTCGCGGCTGGCGGTCTTCCGCTCGGAGCCCGGGGCGAAGCCCGAAGTGTTCAAGCCTAAGGATGCGTTCAAGAAGGAGGCCGCCAAGTCTCCGGACACGCCTGATCAAGTTCGCTATTCGCCTCGGAGCAGGACACATCGCGTTGTCGTTCCCCCCGCGGTTTCGGCCCAGTTCGCCGATCGGCACCGATGCTTCGCTGGTGTGACAAAACTGGAAAGCTATGCCGGGACGAACAAGGGGCCCCGTTGGAGCGGCCCTCCCGGCGGTCTCCGGGACGTCGATTATGATCGTCCCGCAGCCGGGGGATTTCCGGTCTGGGGTCGGACGATGAGCAGCAACGGCGCCTTCGCCGATGGGGTTTCGTCGGAAAGTGGTGACGCCGTCTTTCAGCCCAAGGCAGCCTCGAACACCAGCGAGCGGCCGGCTCCCTATTATCCCGATCCCGCCGCGAGCTACGTCGTCATTGCCGCGCGCGATATGGCCGGGCACCTGCTGCCCGGCAAGCCACTGGTCGTTCCCTTGCGGCCCGGCAAGATCGCCTTTCCGGAGGTCAGGCCGATAGTTCTGGATTTCTGCGCCGCCGATGCGCTCGCCGCTGCCCCACGCCAGAACAATATTCTCGGGCTCGACATGGGCAAAGGCGTTGCCTTGTCTCGGGATGACAATATCTTGTCCAGTGCTGCTCAGCCCGCCACGGTCTGGCTCGATGCCGATGGGATTCACGCCGAGCAGCGGACAGGCCGGATCGCGGCGACCCGCGTCGAAGTGGCGCTCGCACCCGGCGAAGGTTTCGAGATCGACCTCTGGTGCTTGCCCACGCAGGCCGATCTCGTTCGCTGGTTCGATGTGGTTCAATCCGCCACGCTCGTCGTCGCGCTCGACGCCAAAACCGGCCTCGCCTGCACGGAGCACGGCGCGTTCGCCGACCGGCTCAAGTCAATCGACCCCAAGACCCTTGATGTGAAGGCGGGTGACCTGCTCGCAAAACTCCGCGGCGCTTCGAGCACTGCAAAGGGGACGATTTGCTGCGAAGGCCAGCAGCGGCTGACGGTCGACGCTTTGACGCTCATGGGAGAACACATTCACAAGCTTGCTCGCAAGCGTGTTACGCCGGAGATCGCGGGGCGTACCACCATCCAGGCTGTCCACGCCATCTTGAGGCCGGCCAGGGCGCCAGAACTCGTGATGGAGGCCGGAGCACCCACGCCTCGGCCGACGCTGAGACTGGAGCGTCGCGCGCTGACGAGGGGAGAGGCAGCCGCCGCCAAGGCGGTCGAGGCCGTCAAGGCCGGGCCCGCGACGCCCGGAGGGGAGTCGCCTGCTGGACCGACCGCTACCAGCGGCGTGTTTGTCAGCGGGACCGTCGGCGTGGATCGCTGGACGACCGGCTTTTTGGAGGTCGAGGCCAGCGGCATCGGGCTGATGTCGGGAAGCTTCGACGATGAAAGGCGCCGCCGCTCGACAGACGAAGTCGCGCGCGGGCTTTGGCCGCGGAGTCCGATTTCCAACGGGAGAGTCGATGCCAAGGATATTTATGGCTTCAACGTGTGCAGCGACGGGAGAGTGCGCTTCGATGAGGAGCGCGCGATCCTTCTTCGTGTTGACGAAGATGTCCCTTCACCCGATGAAGCGCCGGCGCCGCGCGACCTGTCACGGATTCAGGCCGCATCCGACGAAGCCAAGCCCGACGATGCCAATATCGCGCGCGCCAGCCGTCCCTTTCGCATCGCGGACACGCGGGCGCGCATTGTGACGCTGCAGGTTCGCGCTGGGGGGCGGACGGGATGGTGCTTCCGGAATGCGAAAGGGGACGTCCTCAAGCGAGCGAGCCGGCCGGTCGGCGAGGAGAGCGTGCCCAATGGCGACAATGTGGAAAGCGTCCTGACGACTCAGCCGGTCCGGGTGGCGCTCGAAGCGGCGAAGGAGCCCTCGCGCGTTGAGCCGCTGACGATCCTGCCCGCCTTCGCGCTGACCGAGTCGCCGTCCGAGGAGGCCGGTGTTTTCGTGGTCCAGCGGATCGCCAAGCTGCGGCTTCGCATGCGGCGGCCTTGGTTCAGCTCCGGTGCGGGGGAGCGCCTCGGCATCGTGCTGTGGCCGCCCGACCTTCACGCCTGCAGCGTTGATCCATCGGGCCGAACGGTCTCGCGCGGCTATGACGTCGCGATGTTCGGCGAACAGCCCGACATTGATCTTGGCGGCTGGTCCGATCTCGATCTCGGACCTGGCGGCGCCTATGTCAGCCGCTGGGGCGCCGATCCGACCAAGGGCGGAATCCGGGGGCTGGAATGGATCATGCCGCTATCGGCTTTCGCCGATCTGCAGGGCGCGGCGTTCCATGCCGACGCACCGCCCAGTGGCGCGGAGGCATTCGACGTTCTTGCTGCGGACGCCGATGCGATCGAGCATGTATATGTTCCGCGGGCGAGCATGCCGTTGCCTCTGCCGGTGGACCGGGGCGCGGTCGACGGCGGCGAGCCGGATCGGCTGACGGTCGCATTGCTGACCTATGTTCCACGTTTCGACATCGACAGTGAAACATGGTTTGTCGACGTCGCGATCAAGCCCGGTGCGACGCCGGATCCGTTCGTGCGGCTCGGCTTGGTACGCTACCAGCCCAATGCCCCGGCCGAGCTCAGGGTCTCGCAGCCGGTCGTCGAGTGGGCGCAGATACTAAACGCCCGCACCGTCACCGTGCGGCTCGACAAGAATGCGAAAAAAAGAGTCCAGGTGATCGTGTCCGGCGCGGCAAAGCGGTTCTCGGCGCGCGGTGCGCGGGGCCACGATACGCTGCGGATCGACAGCTGGCTTCATCGGCCGCTTATGAAGATCTCGATTCTGCGCCGGCACGAGAATGGCGTCGAGGAGGTTGCCCGGCTTGGGCAGGGTTGCGACGGAGCCGCGGAGGGGTTCAGCCCATTTGCGGAACGCACCTGGATCCCGCGCGATCAAGCCGAGCTGACCGGCAGACTCGAGCTCAAACGTAAAGAGGCTTGCGCGGACCCCGAGCGCCCCATTCCTCATGCTGCGATTTCACCGACGGCCGCTGCAGACAATGGCGAGTTGACGTGGACGACCGCGTTCGATCTCGACGAGGAGCCCCTCGGGGCTGGAGCTGGTGTCGTCTACTCCGTGCTCGTCGAGGAGGTCGAAGCAACCCAGCCAGCGACGTACCTCTCCGAACCGTTCGTGCCGGAGGATACGCGGTCCCCGGAGAACGAGGCGCTGGTGGTGTCCGGTCCCCGTTTCGCCGCACGTGTCACGCTGTCGCCGCCGGCTCAGGCCGGGTCGCCTAGCGCGAAAACCCGATAATCGCATGAAAGGTCACGATGATGCACACACTGCTCTTGCCAATCCTCGCCATTGCCGTCCTGCTGCTGCCGAGGGGCGCAACTGCCCAGAATGCCTGCACCTGCGGTCCGGACTTCTGCACCAATGACGGCCGTATCCCGGCGCTCCTGCAGCAGAAGAAAGCCCGCTTGGCCGCCGTACCTTATCCGGCGCGGCTTGTAGCCTTGCTGGATCGTGGTCAGCAATGCGTCGCCCGGATTGAACGATCTCCCGATATTTTCTCGCTTGTGTTGGTTGAACCAGACGATTCGAAGCTATCATTGCCTTGGTCAAAAGATGATGAGGACAGAGCCAAGGGGCAGGTCGCATCAGGAAAACTAAAGCGATTCTGGATCATTCACGCACGGCGCGCTTTCGGCTGCTGTGGCCAGCGGCCTTACAACGAGATGCCCGACTACAATGCCGAAGACGATGTGAATACCTCACTGGCGATCAAATGCGAGAAAGGCGCTTCCTGCTGAGCGGTGCTGCGCTTGCTAGCGGCGTGATGGGCTCGTGCTGCGACAAAGGATTGAACTGGCTTATATCTGAATATAATCAATAGCTTAAATAGAATATTGTAACGATGTGGCGACCGAGATTTTGTTCGAGTTCGCGGAAGCAATATCCGCTTTGTTGGGTTCCGCAGGAGCGTGGGCTGTTGATCTTCCTAGGCGGTAAGCGGCTATGCTCTTGCGTGTCGGCCAAGTCGGACCCGAGGTACCAAAATGAAGGAGTGCCGCGACATCGCGCACTCGTCCGCCCTTACCGCTCCCCCGTTGGAGACACTGCGGCCGAGACTTTCCGTTTGAGTTCATCCGGCTTTCGCGCTTCGCATTCCCAAACAATTTCTACGCGCCAGCCGAGTTCGGCGAGTGCTGATTGTGCCAGGCGATCGCGTTCGATGTTTCTAGCAAGTTTTGGAGTCCAATAGTCCTGCCGCGTTTTTTGGCTTCGAAGCGAGCTTGCACCCCTCATGCTGATGCCAGAAGCACCCGTGTACGAAGATCGCGATTTTGTGGCGCGGCAGGACAATGTCAGGGTTTCCAGGAAGATCGCGGCGGTGGAGCCGGAATCGGTAGCCGAGGGCATGCAGCTGCTTCCGAACGGCAATCTCTGGTCGGGTATTTCCCGATCGAATTCGGGACATCAAGGCGCTCCGCTTTGCATCAGTCTCCGTGACCACAGCTAGCCCTCCGGGCTGTTGTATGGAGCCGAAGCAACTCGCGCATTTGTGCATCGCTGCGCGTCCCTTTCGCCATGTTGTACCAGTGGGTCACAAGCTGGAGGTAAAAGCGGCCGTCCCGATTGAGGAGATACTGGACCTTCCCGGCCATGCCTCGCCACCTGATTGTTACGAGTTTTGTAACGTCAGGATGGACGGAAGCCCCGCCGGGTCAAGCTCTTCAACGATTTCAAGGAGAAAGGCTGGTGCTGCGAGAGAGGATTGAACTCTCGACCTCTCCATTACCAATGGAGTGCTCTACCACTGAGCTACCGCAGCAGGACCGGGATATGCTGGCGTTTCAGGTCACTTGAGGACCCGGAAGGCGCCGCGCCGTTCCGAAGCGGCGTCCTGATGCCACAAGCCCCGCCTCGACGCAACCTGTTACGCACATATCCCTGCACATGAAAATGAAGGACGCCTGAGCGCTCCCTTCACACGGGAGGGGTCACAGGTGCGACCCCTGTCTGCTTTCAATCCGGCAGCAGCAGGCGCTGGTCGATGCGGAAGAGCCTGCCGTCGCCAAGAAGCTGGGCTGAGAAGCCCAAGCCGAAAAGGGGTCGGAAGGCGGCGTCGCGGACATTGAGGCCGCCGGCATAGGCGCCCATCGCCGGCATGACGCAGCGGCTCGCCGACAGCGCAAAGCAGCGTCGGCGGAGCGCCCGGCCGCGCATGCGGACCTTGGCGGCAGGATGCAGATGCCCGGCGATCTCGGGCAGCGCACCGGCAGGGCTCGGCTCGTGCCGCAGCCTGACGCCGCGCAGATCGAGTTCGTCGGCTACGGTGCCGCCCATCGCGGCCGAGATCGCAGGATCGTGGTTGCCGCTGACCCAGAGCCAGTCGCGGCCGGCCTGGAAGGCCCGCAGTGTCGCAAGGCAACTCTCGTCGATCCGCGCCTCGGCGCCGCGATCATGGAAGGAATCGCCGAGCGCGATCACGCGTGCCGGCTGGTAGCGCAGGATCGCGGCGCCGAGCAGCCGCAGCGTCGCAGCGGAATCATAGGGCGGCAGCAGCACGCCACGGGCGGCATAGGCCGAGCCTTTCTCCAGATGCAGATCGGCGACGACGAGCGTGCGCTCGTCCGGCAGATAGAGCGCGCCGGAAAGGTCGGGCACGACAGCCAGCCGGCCGAGCATGAACGCCTCGGCAGCTACTTCGTTCGTTTCCTTTGCCGCCAGGTTCACGCCATCGCCTCTTCGAGCATCTGCGCTTCCGCCTCGGCCAGGATCTCGTCGGCCGCTTCGCCATGGACCGCCTCGCGTCCGATCTCCAGCATGACCGAGACCGAGAGCGGCGAGACGTGATCGAGCGGCTGATGCACGATTCGCCCGCTGATCCGTGTCAGCATCTGACCCAGGCGGCCGATATCGAGCAAGCCCGTCGCCGCATCGGCGCGGGCGGCGCGCAGGAGCACATGGTCGGGCTGGTGCCGGCGCAACACGTCGTAGACGAGGTCGGTCGAGATCGTCACCTGCCGCCCGCTCTTCTCCTGGCCGGGGAAGCGGCGCTCGATCAGGCCGCCGATCACGGCGCAGGAGCGGAAGGTGCGCTTCATCAGCGCCGATTCCGCCAGCCATTCCTCGAGATCGTCGCCGAGCATGTCTTGCGCGAAGAGCTCGTCGAGCGAGAGCGCCCCGCGCGCGATTGCCGCTGCCATGTCGCCGAGCGTCCAGACGCCAAGGCCATAATCGTTGCAGACGAAGCCGAGCGGCTTCATTCGTGCCCGCTCCAGCCGGCGCGTCAGCAACATGCCGAGCGTCTGGTGGGCGAGGCGGCCCTCGAATGGATAGGCGACGAGGAAGAAACGTCCGGCGCGCGGAAAGGTCTCGACCAGGAGCTCGCCGGGCTTGGGCAGGCGCGATTTCAGGCGCTGCGCATGCAGCCAGGACGAGACCTCGTCGGGCAGCTTCGCCCATTCCTTCGGCGTCGCCAGGATGGCGCGCACCCGCGCGGCAAGGAAGGTCGAGAGCGGGAACTTGCCGCCGTTATAGGACGGAATTTTCGGGTCGGTGCCGGCAGCGGTACGCGAGCAGACCACCTCGTTCTCGACGATGCCCTCGAAGCGCAGCACCTCGCCGGCGAAAATGAAAGTGTCGCCCGGCGTCATCGTCTCGGCGAAATATTCCTCCAGCTCGCCGAGCATGCGCCCGCCGCGGCTGAGCATCTTCTGGCCGCCGGGGCGGGCCGGTCGCGAGCGGCCAAGCCGGACCTTGAGCATGGTCGACTCGACGATGGTGCCGACATTCATCCGGTATTGCTGGATCACGCGGGCATTGCTGGCGCGATAGATGCCGTCCTTGCTCTGCCGAAGCTTGGCGAAGCGCTCATAGCTTTTCAGCGCATAGCCGCCGGTGGCGACGAAATCGACCACAGCATCGAAATCGGCGCGCGCGAGGCCGGCATAGGGCGAGGCCGTCAGGACCTCCTCATAGAGCGCATCGGGCTCGAAACCGTCCGAGCAGGCGACCCCCAGCACATGCTGGGCGAGCACGTCGAGCGCCCCTAACCGAGGTGGCGGGGTGTCCTGCGCCGCCTCCGCCACCGCATCGAGCGCGGCCCGGCATTCGAGCAATTCGAAGCGGTTCGACGGCACCAGGAGCGCCTGCGAGGGCTCGTCCATGCGGTGGTTGGAGCGGCCAATACGCTGCATCAGGCGGCTCGCGCCCTTGGGCGCGCCGACATTGATGACGAGATCGACATCGCCCCAGTCGATGCCGAGATCGAGCGTCGCGGTGCAGACGACGGCCTTGAGCTTGCCCGCAGCCATCGCCGCCTCGACCTTGCGGCGCTGGCTGACATCGAGCGAGCCGTGATGCAGCGCGATCGGCAGGGTCTCCTCGTTCACGCTCCACAGCGCCTGGAACATGAACTCGGCCTGCATGCGGGTGTTCACGAAAACCAGCGTCAGCTTGTGCGCCCGGATCGCGGCATAGATGTCGTCGACGGCATGGGCTGTGATATGCCCCGCCAGCGGCAGCCGGCGGCTGGTCGCCATGATGCCGATCTCAGCCTTCGCCCCGCCCTTGACGGTCACGAGGCCGGACGGCGTGCCGGCGCCTCCGAGATAGGCCTGCAGATCGGCCGGCTCGCGCACCGTCGCCGAGAGGCCGACCGCGCTCATATCAGGAGCGAGCTCACGCAGGCGCGCGAGGTCAAGCGAGAGCAGGTCGCCGCGCTTGGAGGTGACGAGCGCGTGCAATTCGTCAAGCACGACGCGGCGTAGGTTTGCGAAGAACGGCTTGGCATCGCGATGCGAGACCAGCAGCGCGAGCTGCTCCGGCGTCGTCAAAAGGATGTCCGGCGGGCGCTCGATCTGGCGGGCGCGCTTGGCGGGGGAGGTGTCGCCGGTGCGGGTCTCGACCTTGACGGAGAGCGCCATTTCGCGGATCGGCGTCTCAAGATTGCGGGCGATATCGACGGCGAGCGCCTTCAGCGGCGAGACATAGAGCGTGTGCAGCCCGTCGCGTTCGCCGCCGCGCTGGGTCAGTTCGACCAGCGAGGGCAGGAAGCCAGCGAGCGTCTTGCCGGCGCCGGTCGGCGCGACCAGCAAAGT
Organism: Allobosea sp. P4_H5; assembly: GCF_056400825.1. NCBI lineage: Bacteria > Pseudomonadati > Pseudomonadota > Alphaproteobacteria > Hyphomicrobiales > Alloboseaceae > Allobosea > Allobosea sp. P4_H5. The sequence continues at coordinate 369,437 of NZ_JBFUKM010000005.1, forward strand.
TGAACGTCCGGCCCGGGCCTCTTCCAGCAGAGCGAGCTGATGCGTCCGCACACTCCAGCCGCGGCTGGCGAACCAGGCGGAGAAGGCGAGGGGAAGAGGCGAGGGCGCATCCATCGACCGACAGAGATAGGCTCTGCCGAACGAAAAGGGAACGGCGGGTTTGCCTCTTTCACACGGACGAGCCGGCGCTCGATCCCAGCACGACGACCTTGCTGCCGACAGGCACGCGCCGATAGAGGTCCATGATGTCCTGGTTGAGCAGGCGGATGCAGCCGGACGAGACCATTGTCCCGATCGTCCAGGGCTCGACGGTGCCATGCAGCCGGTAGAGCGTGTCGCGCCCGTCGCGATAGAGATAGAGCGCGCGCGGACCGAGCGGGTTGCCGGAGCCGCCGGCGAGGCCGCCAGCATGGCGACCATAGCGCTGCGGCTCGCGACGGATCATGTCCGGCGTCGGCGTCCAGCGCGGCCATTGCGCCTTGCGCGCGATCGTCGCGGCACCGCGGAAGTTGAAGCCTTCTTCCTTACCGACGCCGATCCCGTAGCGGATCGCGCGACCGCCTTCGCTAACCAGATAGGCATAGCGTTCCCCGGGATCGACGACGACGGTTCCCGGCCGCTCGGCCGTGCGATAGCCGACCTCGCGCCGTAGGAATTCGGGCTCGATCTCGCTGAGATCGACGGCCGGTACCGGAAAGGGCTCGCCATCGGCGGCGGCGTAGATCGAAGCGTAGTCGGCCTCGAACATGTCGAGGCGCTTGGCCAACGACTGGCCGGAAAGCTCGGCTGCGGGTCTCGTCACGCAACCGGATAGCAGGAACGGGCTGCCGAGCAGCAGGCTGCGTCTGTCGATGGGCATTCGGTCTATCGGCTCGCATAACGGAATTGGTGAGGCGATAGAGCAATTTGCTGGAATAGCGTCGATCCGTTATGAGGTGATGGATATCATAACCAATGGATATGCATGGATATCGCCGCTGCCCTGAGGGCTTTCGTGCGCACCGTCGAGCGCGGATCGGTCACCGCCGCCGCGCGCGATCTCTCCGTGTCGCAACCGGCCGTCACCAAGCACTTGCGCAATCTCGAACGGCATGTCGGCGCCCGTCTGCTGGAGCGCTCGGCCCGCATGGTCCGGCCGACCGTGCAAGGCAAGGCGCTTTACGAGGCCAGCCGGAACGCGCTTTCCACCATCGATGCGGCGCTTGAGGGCGTGCGCCATGAGATGGGGGCGGTCGAAGGGCTGCTGCGCGTGCACGCGCCGTCCTGCATCGGCGCAAGGCACCTCCATCCGATCGCGCTCGCCTTTCAGGAGCGCTATCCCGGCGTGACCATCGATCTGGTGCTGGAGAACCGCGCGGTCGACCTGATCCATGAGGGCTTCGATCTCGCGCTCCGATATGGCCGTCCGGACGGACAGGAACTGATTGTCCGGCGCCTTGGCCTGGTACGCCGCATCCTGGTGGCGGCGCCGAGTTTCCTCGAGCGCTCGGGTCCGGTTGAGACGCCGGCGCGTCTCTCCGAGATCGATATCGTGACCACGCCGACGCTGCTCTCGCCGCGCGATGTGCTGCCGTTGCGTCGAGGAGGCGAGAGCATCGACGTGCCGGTGCGGCCGATCATGCGCACGAACGCCGCCGAGACGATCGTCGCGACCCTGCTGTCGGGACGCGCCGCCGGACCGGTGCAGCAGCTTCTCGTCGCGGATGAGCTCGCTTCAGGTCGGCTCGTCCGCATCCTGCCGGACTACGAGGTCAAGCCGACGGAGGCCTTCTGGACCTTCCCCTCGGTACGCTTCATGCGCCCGGTCGTGCGCGCCTTCACCGATTTCGCCATCCCGGCCTTGCGCGCCGTGGACGGGGTCGATGCCGGAGATATACGTCCGGAGACGGCTTAGGCCAGTCTGGTTCTTCAGCCGCTTTCCGCCAGCACGAGCAGCCCCGGCACCGGCTGGCCGCGGTCGATGCGGGTGCTCCGTGGCTCGATCAGCGCTGGCCTCAGCCGGGTTTCGGCGAGCGCGTCCCTGATCCAGCTCTCGGCATGGGCGAAGCGCCGGTCCTGCCCGACGGTGATGCCCTCGCCGTCATGGCTCTGCACGGTGAAGGCGAGCAGCCCACCCGCCTTGAGCACCCGCGCGCTCTGATGGAAGCAGGGGGCGAGGTCGCCGAGATAGACGAAGACGTCGGCGGCGATGACGAGATCGGCCGAGGCGTCTGGCCGGCTCGCCAGAAAGGCCGTGAGGCCGGCGGTCGCGAGCTTGTCGTAGAGCGGCCCGCCGTCCTCGCGCGTCTTGGCCTGCGCCTTGGCGATCATGCGCGGCGAGAGATCGCAGCCGGCGAGGAACTGCACCTCGGTGCGGATCGCCTCGCCCATCAGCCCCGTACCGCAGCCGAGATCGAGGGCCGTCCCGAAATGGAAGGGGCGGCCGGTTTGTTCGCAATGCCTCGCCAGCGCCTCCTTCAGCAGCGCCGGCGCCTGGTACTGCAGCGTCCCGACCAGATGGCTGTCGAAGCGCTCGGCATAGCCGTCGAACAGGGCGCCTGAAAAGTTCTCCGAGGTGGCCTGTTCGGCCGCGAGCGCGCCGATGCGGGCGAGGTCGAGCTTGGCGCCGACATGGTCGTTCGGGTCTAGGTCGAGGCATTGCCGCCAGGCGGTCGCGGCCTCCTCATTGTGCCCGAGTGCCTCCTGGGCCAGCCCGTAGAGATGCCAGGCGGCGGTGAAACCGTAGTTCTCGGCGAGCGTTTGATCGAGGATGTCGATCGCCGCCTGCGGGTCGCCATCCTTGAGCGCCGCCTCGGCCCAGGCGTAGCGACGGTCGAGACGCTCATCCCCGGAACTGGCGGAGTACACGCTGCTGCCCTTTTCGATCATGCTGCGGGTTTAACCGAGCCAAATGACACTGGCCAGACGATGAAGCCTTCCGATCTGCTGACGCCGACGCCGGCCGGGCTCTATTGCCCACCGGCCGATATCTACATCGATCCGGTCCGTCCGGTGGCGCGAGCGCTGATCACCCATGGCCATTCCGACCATGCGCGTGCGGGCCATGGCGCCGTGCTGGCGACATCAGAGACGCTGGCGATCATGGCGCTGCGCTATGGCGAGGCTTTCACTGGCTCGCAGCAGGTGGCCGCTCCCGGTGAGGTGGTCCGCATCGGCGCGGTCGATTTCCGCTTCGTACCGGCCGGCCATGTCCTCGGCTCCGCCCAGATCGTGGTCGAGCACAAGGGTCTGCGCATCGTCGTCTCCGGCGACTACAAGCGCGAGCGCGATCCGACCTGCGCGCCCTTCGAGCCGGTGACCTGCGACGTCTTCATCACCGAGGCGACCTTCGGCCTGCCGGTCTTCCGCCATCCGCCGGCCCATGCCGAGACGGACAAGCTGCTCGATTCCGTCCGGCTCTTCCCCGATCGCACCCATATCGTCGGCGCCTATTCGCTGGGGAAGGCGCAACGATTGATGGCGCTGATCCGCGAGGCCGGCTACGAGCGGCCGCTCTACATCCACGGCGCGGTCGAGAAGATCACCGAGCTCTATCAGGCTGAAGGCATCCCGCTCGGCGAGATCCGCAAGATCGAGCCAAGCGAGCGCAAGGCCGAGGAACGCAAGGCATTTGCCGGCGAGATCGTCATCTGCCCGCCGAGCGCGATCCAGGACCTCTGGTCGCGCCGCTTCCCCGATCCTGTCACGGCCTTCGCCTCGGGCTGGATGCGGGTCAGGGCACGAGCGCGCCAGAAGGGCGTCGAGCTGCCGCTGATCATCTCCGACCATGCCGACTGGGACGACCTGCAGGCGACGATCCGCGAGGTCCAGGCGAACGAGATCTGGATCACCCATGGCGAGGCCGAGGCGCTGGCGCATTGGTGCGGTACGGTCGGCCTCAAGGGCATGCCGCTCCACCTCGTCGGCTATGGCGACGAGGGCGAAGCCGAGCCGGACGCAAAGCCGGCGGAGGCCAAATCGATTGAGGCGTTGCCATGAACCGCTTCGCCTGGCTGCTCGACCGCCTCGCTTATGAGCCGCGCCGCAACGGCAAGCTCGCGCTGATCGCCGATTACCTGCGCACCACGCCCGATCCCGACCGCGGCTATGCGCTGGCGGCGATGACCGGCGGGCTGGTGTTCCAGAATGCCAAGCCCGGCCTGATCCGCGCCTTGATCGCCGAACGCACCGACCCGGTCCTGTTCGCGCTCTCCTATGACTATGTCGGCGACCTCTCCGAGACGGTCGCGCTGATGTGGCCGGCCCGGCATGGTGCGAACGACGTGCCGCATCTGCCGGATGTCGTCGCCGGCCTGCAAAAGTCCGGCAAGACCGAGATGCCGCGCCTGATTGCCTCCTGGCTCGATGCACTCGACGAAACTGGCCGCTGGGCCCTGCTCAAGCTGATCACCGGCGCCCTGCGCATCGGCGTCTCCGCCCGCCTCGCCAAGACCGCAGCCGCGAGCCTCGGCGGTATTCCAGCTGATGAGGTCGAGCAGGTCTGGCATGGGCTGGAGCCGCCTTACACCGCACTCTTCGCCTGGCTGGAGGGCGCGGGCGCACGGCCGGAGGCGACCGATCCGGCGCCGTTCCGCCCGGTCATGCTCTCGCATGCGATCGAGGACGGCGATTTCGGCAAGCTGAACGCCGACGAATTCGCCGCCGAATGGAAATGGGACGGCATCCGCGTCCAGGCCGTCGCGGGCACGCGCCCTGATGGCAGCCGGACCGTCCGACTCTATTCCCGCACCGGCGAGGACATCGGCGCCGCTTTTCCCGACCTCACCGAGGCGTTCACGCAGGACGGTGCGATCGACGGCGAGCTGCTGGTGATGCGCGACGGCATCGTCCAGAGCTTCAACACGCTGCAGCAACGGCTCAACCGCAAGCAGGTGACGCCGAAGATGCTGGCCGAATTCCCGGCCCATATCCGCGCCTACGATCTCCTGGCCGAAGCCGACGATGATCTTCGTGCCCATCCCTATACCGAGCGGCGCGCCAGGCTTGAGGCCTTCCTCGCCCGGCTGGACAGCGCCCGTTTCGATCTCTCGCCGCGCATCGCCTTTTCGAGCTGGGAGGAACTGACCGAGGCCCGTGCCGATCCGGCTTCTGCGGGGGCTGGGGCCGATGCCGAGGCGGTCGAGGGCTGCATGCTGAAGCGGCTCGATTCGCCTTATTTGCCGGGCCGCCCCAAGGGCTACTGGTATAAATGGAAGCGCGATGCCCGGCTGGTCGATTGCGTGCTGATGTACGCCCAGCGCGGCCACGGCAAACGCTCCTCCTTCTATTCCGACTACACCTTTGGTGTCTGGCGAGTGGGGGAGGCGGGGGCGGACGAGCTGGTGCCGGTCGGCAAGGCCTATTTCGGGTTCACCGACGAGGAACTGATCGAGATCGACCGCTATGTCCGCAAGAACACTCTGAACCGCTTCGGCCCGGTGCGCGAGGTGACGCATACCCTCGCGAGAGGTCTCGTCTTCGAGGTGGCGTTCGAGGGGCTGCAGCGCTCGACGCGGCACAAATCCGGCGTCGCCATGCGCTTTCCCCGCATCAACCGAATCCGCTGGGACAAGCCGCCGGGCGAGGCCGACCGGATCGAGACATTGGAGGCGCTGCTGCCGGCAAGCTAGCGATCGCCTGTGTCTCCCGGCGATTGGAGATTGACAGCGCAGGATGCCCGGCGCTTGAACTTTCAAGGGGGAATCGCGCGGCATCTTGCCGGGCTTTGGCGCGCGGAGGGCATGATGACACGGATCGTGATCGCGGACGATCATCCGCTCTTCCGCGGCGCATTGCGCCAGGCGGTCTCGCATGCACTCGCCGGCTCGGAGGTCAGCGAGGTCGGCTCGCTCGAGGCGCTCGGCCAGGCGCTCGCCGAAGCCTCGGACATCGACCTCATCCTGCTCGATCTCTCCATGCCGGGCGTGCAGGGCTTTTCCGGCCTGCTCTTCCTGCGGGCATCCTATCCCGAGATCCCGGTGATCGTCGTCTCGGCCAATGACGATCCGGCCGTGATCCGCCGCTGCATCGAGTTCGGCGCGCTCGGCTTCCTGCCCAAGACCGCCGAAGTCGCGCAGATGGGCGAGGCGATCCAGGCCGTGCTCGACGGCGGCGTCTGGACCCCGCCGGGCGTCGATCTCTCTGCCCCGGTCGACCATGAGACCGCTGACATGGTCCGGCGTCTCGCCACGCTGACGCCGCAGCAGGTGCGCGTGCTGATGATGCTGTCGGAAGGGCTGCTCAACAAGCAGATCGCCTATGAGCTCGGCGTCTCCGAGGCGACGGTCAAGGCGCATGTCTCGGCGATCCTGACCAAGCTCAACGTCGACAGCCGCACCCAGGCCGTGATCGCCGCCGCCAAGATCGCCGGCGCCGGCTGGGCGGCGCAGGGCGCTTCGGCGACGAGCTGAACGCTTGGCGGTTGACGGCGGCGTTCAGGCCCGGTTCAAGCAGGGTCTGATTTGTCTATCGCTGTCGATCCGAAGGGAATTTCCATGGCCAATGGCGGTGGCACCGAGCGCTTCCTGGGCGGTTCTCTCCTCAGCGTCCTCGTGCGCCTGTTCTTCATCTCGCTCCTGGTCGGCGCGGCCATGGCCTTTCTTGGCCTGTCGCCGCGGGGCCTCTTCGACTCGGCGCTGCGCTTCGTCCGCTCGATCACCGATATGGGCTTCGACGCGGTCCGCGAGGTCGGCGGCTGGGCCCTCGCGGGCGCACTGGTCGTCGTACCGCTCTGGCTGCTCAGCCGCCTGTTCGCCTCGAAGCGGTAGAGGCAGGAGCAGAGACCGGCGCAGGCTTTCTAGCTGTAGCAGTTCCTCGGCGGTCAAGATTGCACCGCCTCAGGGCTTATCCCTATCGTGAGGCATGTCTAACGCCCCAATGGCCCGCCACCCGCACCCGCATGCCTTGGCGGCTTCGCTGCCCAAGACGCTTCCCGATGCTCGCATTCGCTACGGGGAGGCGAGCCCCGTTCAGTTCGCGGACCTCCGGTTGCCACGCACGCCGCCGCCCCCTGGCGGCTTCCCGGTCGCTGTCTTCGTGCACGGGGGCGGCTGGCTCGCGGACTGGACGAAGGACTATGCCGCACCCTTTGTCGAGGCCCTGACCGGAGCCGGGCTCGCGACCTGGGACCTTGAGTTCCGCCGCATGGGCAACCGAAATGGCGGCTATCCCGAGACTTTCCGAGATGTCGGTCTTGCAGCCGACCATTTGCGCGAGGTCGCGCGATCTTACCCGCTCGACCTCAATCGAGTGGTCGCGATGGGCCATTCCACCGGCGGTCACCTCGCCCTCTGGCTCACTGGCCGGCACAACTTACGCCCCGAAAGCCCGCTCTTCGTCCCCGATCCGCTGCCTCTGAAGGGCGTCATTTCGCTTGGGGGCGTCAACGATCTCGAACACTCCCTCGAGTTCGGGGGGCGAGCGGACATTCTGACCTTGCTAGGCGCGACCTCGGCGACAGAGGCAGCCTCGCTCTTTAACGAGACTTCGCCCCTGCGCCTCTTACCCTTTGGCGTTCCGCAGGTTCTCATTCTGGGCACGCTGGAGGATGATTGGCGGATCGAGATGACCCGTGCCTACGCTGAAACTGCGAAACGGTCCGGCGATGTCGTTCGGCTCCTGAAGCCCGAGGGCATGGATCACTTCGATGTGGTCGATTCCTTCGGCCCTGCTTTCGCTTTGATCGCACCGGAGGTGGTGGCCTTGGTACACGGATCGCTGACACCGCGGTAAAGGCTATGTTGATCCACTGAGTCTGCTCACGATCCACTGCGGTCAGCCGAACGTGCAGCTTCAGCCCATCTCGCCGTGCGCAATCGCCTCCGCATCGCGTCCGACCAGCGCGTCGAGCCGCGGCAGACCGGCCTTGCGCATCTGCATGTCGAGCCCGCGCTTGACCTCGCCGACCAGCCCCGGACCCTTGAACACCATCGCCGAATAGAACTGCAGCAGGCTCGCCCCGGCCCGGACCTTGGCGAAGGCGGTCTGCGCCGAATCGATGCCGCCGACGCCGATCAGCGGGAACTGGCGTTCGACTCGCAGGAAGGTCTCGGCGAGGATCCGCGTCGAGGCCGAGAAGAGCGGCTTGCCCGAGAGGCCGCCGGTCTCGGTCTTGCTTGCGCTGCGCAGGCTGTCTGGTCGCGCGATCGTGGTGTTCGAGACGATCATGCCGTCGACCTTGCGGCGGCGGGCGACCGCGACCATGCCGTCGAGCTCGGCCATGGAGAGGTCGGGCGCGATCTTGATCAGGACCGGCGTCGGCTTGCCACCGGCGGCGGCTTCGTCGCGGGCGGCGAGGGTGCGCGCGATCAGGTCGTCGAGCGCGCTCTCGGCCTGCAGGTCGCGCAGGCCGGGCGTGTTCGGCGAGGAGACGTTGACGGTGAGGAAATCGGCGAGCGGCGCGAGCCTTCCTGCCAGCACCGCATAATCGGCGCTGCGATCGGCCGAGTCCTTGTTGGCGCCGAGGTTGACGCCGACGATGCCGCCTTTCCTGCGCCGCGCGGCGAGCCTCGCGGCGACCGCCTCCATGCCCTCGCTGTTGAGGCCATAGCGGTTGATCACTGCCTCGTCCTCCGGCAGGCGGAAGACGCGCGGGCGCGGATTGCCCGGCTGCGGCAGCGGCGTCACCCCGCCGACCTCGACGAAGCCGAAGCCGAGGCCCAGCGCGCCGTCGATCGCCTCGGCATGCTTGTCGAAGCCGGCGGCGAGCCCGACCGGATTGGCAAAGCGCAGGCCGAAGGCCTCGACCGCCAGCGATGGCGGATCGGCCGCCGGTCGCAGCGGCGGCGCGGCGGATAGCGCCGCGATCGTCAGCCGGTGAGCCTGCTCGGCGTCGAGCTTGTGGATCAGCGGCCGCGCCAGGCCGAACAGCGCTCCGATCACGCGACATCCTCCGGGAAGATATCCTCTGGAAAGACATGGCCGCTCTCGCCTGAAGGCAGCGGCGCGATCCAGCGCGCCTGCTTCGGGTCGAACGAGGCATAAAGATGCGGGAACAGCGCCCCGCCGCGCGATGGCTCGTAGCGCAAGGCTTCGCCAAGCACGGCATCGTCGATGGCGATCAGCAGCAGCCCATCCTGGCCGGCGAAATGCCTGGTGGCGGTCTCGCGGGCCTGCGCGCCGGTCGAGAAATGGATGAAGCCGTCGGCGAGGTCGACCGGCGCTCCCTGGAAGAGGCCTGCGGCCTCGGCTTCGCGCCAGAGCGCCTCGGGACAGATCTTGTAGATGAGCGGCATGGTGCCGGACATATCGCCTGACGGCCGTCGGCAAAAGCGGAAACCGTGCCGCACCGTGCCGGCTCCCGGATTTCTTCAGTCAGCGGCCGATTGCAAACGCGAATCAGATTGAATTCTTATCGAATAGGGGATATTTCCTATTTCGATCCCGCTTTGCGCCGCGCCGGCACCATCAGGAACGAGGCCTCTCCGCGATGCTGTCCCATGACCAGATCTGGAGCGCGATCGACACGCTCGCCCAGCGTTATGGCCTGACGCCGTCGGGCCTCGCCCGCAAGGCCGGGCTCGACGCCACCACCTTCAACCGCTCGAAGCGCATTGGCGCCGACGGGCGCGAGCGCTGGCCCTCGACCGAATCGATCGCCAAGATCCTCTCCGCCACCGGCGCCTCCTTCGATGAGTTCATGAACGTGCTGCGCCGCGGCGTGCCGCCGGCCCATACGATTCCGCTGATCGGCTTCGCCCAGGCCGGGTCCGGCGGCTTCTTCGACGATGGCGGCTTTCCGGTCGGCTCAGGCTGGGACGAGGTCGCCTTTCCCGGCCTGCAGGACGAGAAGGCCTATGCGCTGGAGATCGCCGGCGATTCGATGCTGCCGCTCTATCGCGACGGTGACACCATCATCGTCTCGCCTGGTGTTGCGATCCGCCGCGGCGACCGGGTCGTGGTCAAGACCGTCGAGGGCGAGGTGCTGGCCAAGCAGCTCCGGCGCCAGACGGCGAAGACGGTCGAGCTCGCCTCGCTCAATCCGGAGCATGCCGACCGAGTGCTAGCGCTCGCCGAGATCGCCTTCATGGCGCGGGTGATCTGGGCGAGCCAGTAGGCGACTCGTTTCCGGCAGGCTGCGAGGTGCTAGGCAGCTGTGCGCTGCGCCGGCAGCGACACCGTGAACACCGCGCCGATCTCGGACGGTTCCAGCGCGATCATGCCGCCATGCAGCCGCACCAGCTCGGCCGCGATGGCGAGTCCGAGGCCGGTTCCGCCGGGATTGACCGAGCCGCGGAAGGCCTGGAACAGGTTGTCGCGCGCCCGTGGCGGCACGCCCGGCCCATTGTCGGCAATGCGCAGGACGATCTCCTCATGGCGCTGGCCGGCGCTGATCCGGAGCATCGGGGTGCGCTCGCCGGCTTCCATGATGCCGTCGAGCGCCTGGATCGCATTGCGCATCAGGTTGGAGAGCACCCGTGCCATCTGGTCGGGATCGCAAGGGGCGATCACCTCGGCCGGGATTTCGTTGGCGAAGGCGATCGCGCCGTTCTCGCCGAGGCCGAGCAGTTCGGCCTGCTCGGCGACGAGCTGGCGCAGCGCCACATCGCGCAATGCCGGCGTCGCCTCGGTGGCGCGGCCATAGGCCAGCGTCGCCTGGCAGAAATCGATGGCGCGCCCGAGCGTCGCGATCAGCCGCGGCGCAAAGCGCCGGATCTTCGGATCGCGCGTCTCGGTCAGCCGGTCCGACATCAATTGCGCCGCCGCCAGCATGTTGCGCAGGTCGTGATTGATCTTGCTGACGGCGAGGCCGAGTTCGGCGAGGTGCTTCTTGGCCCTGAGGTCGTCGGCGAGCGTCGCCTGCATGCGTGCCAGCGCCCGCTGCGCCTCGCCGATCTCGTCGGCGCGCTGCGTCGGTTCGATGATCCGGCGCGGATTCTCCGGATCGTGCTCGAACTCCATCACATTGGCGGCGAGATGCCGGATCGGCTGCACGATCAGCCAGTTCAGCGAGAGATAGACCAGCCCGGCGGTCAGGATCGAGATGATCAGCGTGACCAGCGTCAGGTTGACCGAGAATTTCAGCATGGCGCGGTGCAGCGGCCGCTCGTCGATGACGATCTCGACGAAGTCGGCGGCGCCGACCGCCTGCCCGACAACCCGGATCGGCATCTCATGCGAGGGGCTGACCAGCGTCGCCACTGATTCGACGATCGACTGCATCCAGCTCTGATCGCGCAGGTCGACGGTCCTGGCGACCTCGTGCGGCATCGAATCGAGGCTGAGCAGGCGGCGCGCACCGCCGACGCGTGCAGCGATGGCGGAGGCGCCGACGCCAGCCAGCAGCCGCTCCTCGCTGCCCTCGGGCAGGCCTTCGGCCGGGGCATTTTCCAGGACGAGCACGGCGATCTGAGCCGCCGCCAGCCTGTCGTTCAGCCAGTTGCGCCGGAAGTTCGCGACCGAGGGCAGATAGATCAGCACCTCCGCCAGCATCACGAACAGGATGGTGAGCACGAGCAGCTTGGCCGACAGGCCGAGCTGCGTCGGCCCGCGCGCTACGCTGATCGACAAAGTGTTGGGATCGAACCGTCTTACTGACATCAACAGCCAGTCTATCCGAAACGGCGCAGGAAGCCGATGAGGCGGCGGATGCCCGGCTTTGCCGCAAGCGGTGCCTGGAAGGAGAGCGCCGCCTTCTGCGACAGCTCCGACAGGCTCTGGGCTGGCGCGATCAGCCCGGCCATCTCCCTGACGTTCATCCGCTGCTGGATGGCGAGCCCCCAGGGCACGATCAATTCGGACGCCTGCGCCCCGGCGATGACGACGCCGAGAATGCCACCCTTGCGGTCGGTCAGCAGCTTGACCAGCCCCTCCGTTTGTCGCTCGGCCTGGGCGCGCCCGCTCTCGGCGAAGGGAAAGCGCAGCACCCGGATCTCGCCTTGCGCGCGCGCTTGCGGCTCGCTCAGGCCGACGCTCGCCAGTTCCGGCCGGCCATGGACGGTGCGCGGTACCTCTTCGCGCCGGAAGCGGACAGGCTGGCGAAACAGGGCGTTGCGGAGCACGAGGCCGGCCTGATGCTGGGCGGCATGGCGGGACGCCATCCCGCTCGCGGCTCCACCGGCGCAATCGCCGATGGCGTAGATGCTGCGATTGGCGGTCCGCAGCGAGGCGTCGACGACGATCCCGGTCTCGTCGCTGCGGACACCGGCGAGGTCGAGCTCAAGGCCTGCGATGTTCGGCCGACGCCCGTTCGTGGCCAGCAGATGCGTGCCGTCGATCCTGATCTCGCCGTCGAGGACAAGGCGAGGGCGCTGGCGATGGCTCTCGGCCCGCAGGATCGGTCGGCCCTCATGCAACGCGATGCCGTCGCCGAGCAGGGCGCGACGGAGCACCCCGACCGCTTCCGGATCCTCGTCGGGCAACAGGCCTTCCCGCGCGATCAGCGCGACCTCGCTGCCGAGCGCGCGCATCGCCTGCGCCAGCTCGACGGCAGCCGCCGTGCCGCCGAGCACGATCAGCCGCTCCGGTCGCTTCGCGAGTTCGAAGATGCTGTCCTCGGTCAGGCAGGGCAGCTCGGCCAGGCCGGGAAGCTCAGGCATTGCCGGCAGTGAGCCGGTCGCGACGACGAAGCGCCGCGCCTTGATCACGCTCTCGCCGACGGCGACCTGGCGGCGATTCTGGAAACGCGTCTCGCCCTTGAGCACGAGCACGCCCAAGGCGGCGAGGCGTTCATCCGAGTCGTTTGCGGCCAGTCTCTCTGACACCTGGTCGAGATGGGCCCGTACGCGCCCGTAATCGATCTCGCCGACATCCCGTACGAGGCTGAAGGCCTCGGCATCCGCGATGGCCTGTGCGCGCTGGGCCACGGCCCGCAGAGCCTGGCCACGTGCGCCCTCGTTGAGGGAAAACGCATTCCCACCCTGCCGGACCAGTACCGTCCGGACGCCGAATAGAGTGGCCGCGGTCGCAACTGCGAGCCCGCCGGGCGTATCGCCGATGACGCAGATATCCGGCGTCAACGGCTCCTTGCTGGCTGCAGGGCTGGCGGTTTGGCTCACGCCGCATCTCCCGGTCGCTGTCTTGCTCGTGCAGATGCGTTGCCGTTGCGGCGGAATCAAGCTCGCTGCTGCGATAACCGGGTGGAAGCAGTCAATTCGGGCGGGACGATGGTCGAGCCGTGCTCAGGCGATCTTGCGCGGTTCGTCGCCCTTGCTGAACTCCGACACCGGCTGCGGCCGGCCGAACAGATAGCCCTGGGCGCGCTGGGCGCCGAGCAGTTGCACCGCCATGCGCTGCGCCTCGGTCTCGATACCCTCGACGACGACGTTCATCGACAGGCGCCGGGCGAGCTGGCAGACCGCCTCGATCACCGCCTTGGAGGCCTCGTCGCTGTTGACGTCGCGGCTGAAGCTCTGATCGATCTTCACCTGCGAGAACGGGTAGGTCGAGAGATAGGCGAGGGAGGAATAGCCCGTCCCGAAATCGTCGAGCGCGAACTTCACGCCGATCGCGCGCAACTCGTTGATGACTTCGAGCGTCGTCTTGTTGTCCTCGATCAGCAGCGATTCCGTCACTTCGAGCGTCAGGCGGCCCGGCGCGAGATGGGCGAGCAGCAGCGCATTCTTGACGGTCTCGACGATCCGGCGCGGCTCGCGGAACTGCAGCGGCGAGATGTTGACGGAGACGCCGATGCCGCCAGGCCATTTCGCCGCGTCGCGGCAGGCCTGGCGGATGGCCCAGTCGCCCATGCCGGCGATCAGGCCGGATTGCTCGGCGATCGGGATGAAGACGCCGGGCGGCACCATGCCGCGGGTCGGGTGCCGCCAGCGCATCAGCGCCTCGCGCGTCACGATCTCCTGCGTGCGCAGGTCGATTATCGGCTGATAGTAAAGCTCCAGCGCGCCTTCGGTGGTCGCCTGACGCAGGTCGACCTCGATCTCGTGGCGTTCGAGCATCTCCTCGGCCATGGCCGGGTCGAAGAAGGTCGCTGTGTTGCGGCCGGCTGCCTTGGCCTTGTAGAGCGCGGTGTCGGCATGGCGCAGCAGGTCGGCCGGGGTCGCGCCGTCCACCGGGGCAAGCGCGATGCCGATGCTGGCCGTGACGTAGACGGTCTTGGTCTCCAGCTCGAAGGCGCGGTCCATCGCCTCGATCATGCGCTGCGCGATCATCCTGACCGTCGCGACATCGGTCGCCGGCAGGATCAGGACGAACTCGTCGCCGCCGAAGCGGGCGAGAAGGTCGTTGTGGCGGATCGCGCTCTTCAGCCGCGCTGCCGTCTGGACCAGCACCCGGTCGCCGATGTCGTGGCCGAGATTGTCGTTGACCTGCTTGAAGCCGTCGAGGTCGATATAGAGCAGCGCGAAGGTCTCGCCGGTCCGCTCCTGCCGGCGGAAAGCTTCGGCGAGATGCGAGTTGAACTCGAAGCGGTTGGCGAGTCCGGTCAGCTCGTCGAAGCGCGCCATCTGCTCGATCCGCGCCTCGGTCGCCTTCCGCTCGGTCGCATCCTCGGTCAGCATCAGCACGCCGCCCTCGGCCGCGGGCGCGATGGTGACGACGAGCATGCGGCCGTTACGCGACTGCAATTCGTAGATGGCTGCCTGCTGCGTCGCCTGGACGCCGTCGAGGGCCGCCTTGATGTCGCGGACCTGCTCCGGCGTCATCACTTGCCGCTCGACCAGGAAACGCGCGATCGCGCTGATCGGCGTGCCTGGCAAGGCGAGTGTCTCGGGAATGCCGTAAAGGGCTGCATGCGGCGCGTTCGAGACCGCGAGGTCGAGCTTGCGGTCGAACATCGCCAGGCCATGGATCATCGTGTTGAGCGCGGCGTCGAGCGTCAGGTTCTGCGAGCGTAGGGCCGTCGCCAGCGCTTTGGATTGCTTCATCGCGTCGCTCAGCGCCAGCAGGTTGCGGTGCAGCGAGTTGGTGATCGCGATATTGGCGACGACATAGAGGAAGGCGAAATAGCCGATGTACTGGTAGTAGGGATTGTGCGCCTGGATCAGGCCGACCGCCATCGGCACGCAGAAGGTCAGCAACTGGACGGCGACGAATTTCGGCCGCCCGGCATTGCGCGCGACATAGCCGGAGGCAAGCGCGATCGTCGACGATACCGAGGTGATGTGGGCGGCAGGGTCGTCCGTCCAGGCCAGCGCGGCATAGCAGCTGAAGCCGAGAACGGCGCTGAATACGGTCGCGCCGAAGAAATACTCCCGGTCCCAGCGCGTGGTCTGGGCGAGCGTGTCTTCGGCATGGTCTAGCCGGCGATAGCGGACCACGGTGATGATCCGCATGACGACGACCAGCGCGACGCAGATCGTCAGCGCCATGAACAGCTCGGCCCTCGTCGAGACCCAGCACAGGAAAGGCGTGAGAATGCCGGCGATGCCGCCTGGGATGATCGAGCCCGGCGAGGAGAACAGCGAGGAGACCAGCAGGCGATAATCGGCGAGATCGACCGCGCTCCGGCCGTCATGTCCGGCCGGCTGCTCTGCGATCGCTCTATCGGCGCTGGCGCTATGCAACCGGTTCGCCACTCCCGCCATCCACTCCTGCCTTGTGACGGTCACTGGAGAGGCGGGTGTACGACCCCTTCCTTTGCCGCATCATCTAACGGCTTTAAGAGGGAAAGGTAAAAGTTTCATGAGGGTTACGCGGCGGAGTCGCACGATCGACGCGAACGCCGACCGTGCCGGGGCTTTCCGCTGTCTGCTCAGGCGGCGCCGGCGCCGGCGCGGGCGAACGCCTCCTCGGGGCCGCGCTGGTAGACGCGGGCCAGCATGCGGTCCTGCGTCTGGGCGATGCGCTGCAGCTTGGAGATCGCGCTCGGGTGCAGGCGCAGCATGCAGTCGGTCCAGAGCTGGCCGAGATATTCGAGCTCCTCGCGCAAATTGCCGGCGCGGCGGTTGAAGGCCGAGAACAGCGCGGTGCGGGCTGCGTGGATCGGCAGCGAGTCGGAGGCGTATTTGCGGATCCAGTCCTCGCCCGTGCCGGTCGGCACCACCGCTTCCAGCCCGCCCGCCGCCAGGAACTCGGCCGCGCTCATCTCCTCGCCCGATTGCAGCATGTGCTCGGCGGCCCGCGGGCCCATCCGGCGCGACAGCACGCCGACGGCGGTGATCGGGAAATGGTTGAACTTGATCTCGGGGTAGACGAACGAGGCCTGCTCCTCGGCGATCATGACGTTGCATGAGCGCGGCGCGTCGATGCCGCCACCGATCGCCTTGGCATGGATCGTCGACAGCGTCACGGCCATGCCGTTGAGGCCGCTGGCATTGCGCAGCGCGCCCTCGACCGAGAGCCGGGCATATTCCGCCAGGGCCGGGCGGTCGTTCTTGGCGAGGCAGTCGAGATAGAAGTCGAGATCGCCGCCGAGGGTGAAGAACGGCCCGGTGCCGCGGAAGGCGAGGAAGCGCACCGGCGCGTTATGGTACTGCTCCGGCGCGCCCCAGAGATCGATGATCGCCTGCTGCACCTTGCCGAGGCTCTCGAGCAGCTGCAGCGTGAAGACCGGCTTCAGCTCCGGCTTGATGGTGACCCAGAGCAGGCGCAGCTCCTGCTCATAGGCGAGCTGGACCTCCGGCAGGAAGCCGGCGTGACGGCGGATCGTCTCGATCACCTCTCCGTCGGCGAGCTCGGCAGCGGCCTGGCCGCCCACCGTCGGTGCATAGCTCTGAAACATCGTGTCGTCTCCGCCTAGTCCCGCACCCCTCGACGCCGCCGAGGGTAGAGAAAGTTAATAATCTGTAAACGCAAACTGCCGGAAATGGTTAATTTCGTTAGGCTTTATTCGTTAATGCCGAAGTCGGCTCACGGTCTGGAAACGCATCCATCGGTTGTCCTGCCGTCGCCGCTGTCGTTGCCGTCGATGCACGCAATGGGCGTGCCAGCATAACACTCGTCGGTCAGGGTTGCCGAGATAATAAAAATTTTACCAATCGCAGCAGGACCTTGCGGCCTCTCCCGGCCGGAGCGGCGCAGCCTGTCGATCGGGTGGGCCGATGCGGCTGCAGGCCGCCTTGGAGCAGGGCTGTTTCATCCGGAGACCGGCGACGCCGCAGTTGTGCCGCAATCGACCGTGCAAGGAATGTTGTGCCGCCGCTCTGGTCTTGTCCGGGCCGGGTTGAGCGGCTAACCATGAACCAACGCCCGCCGCCGCAAGGTTGCGGGCATTCCGACGAGCTGACGCCTTGAGCCGCCAGACCGAAGCCGAGGATGAGAGAAGGGCGCGCCTCGCCGCCGCCCTCCGCGAGAACCTGAAGCGCCGCAAGGCGCAGGCAAGGGCCCGGCGTGCCTCGGACACGGCGGCCGAGGACATGCTACCGCCCGCCCAGGCCGAACCTCCCCGGTCCTGATCCCCACCCTTTCCGGCCGGCGCCTCCCGCCGGCCGTCCTGCAGGACGAGCCCGATGGACCGTATCCGCATCACCGGCGGCCAGCGCCTCAATGGCGTGATCCCGATTTCCGGCGCGAAGAACGCAGCCCTGCCGCTGATGATCGCGAGCCTCCTCACCGACGAGACGCTGACATTGACCAATGTCCCGCGGCTCTCCGACGTCAGCGCGCTTTCGCGCATCCTCTCCAATCAGGGCGTCGACCGCTCGGTCGCCGGCAAGCGCATCGGCCAGAGCGCCGAAACCGGCCAGACCGTCGCGCTGACCGCGCGCCAGATCGTCGACACCTGCGCGCCCTACGAGCTGGTCTCGACCATGCGGGCGAGCTTCTGGGTGATCGCGCCGATCCTGGCCCGCATGGGCGAGGCCAAGGTCTCGCTGCCCGGCGGCTGCGCCATCGGCACGCGCCCGGTCGACCTCCTGCTGATGGCCCTGGAGCGCCTCGGCGCCACCATCACCATCGAGGGCGGCTACGCGCTGGCGCGGGCTCCGAAGGGGCTCAAGGGCGCCGAGATCGTCTTCCCGAAGGTCACGGTCGGCGGCACCCATACCGCGCTGATGGCCGCTGTCCTCGCCGACGGCGCCACGGTGATCGAGAACGCGGCGCGCGAGCCCGAGGTGGTCGATCTCGCCGTCTGCCTCGAGAAGATGGGCGCCAAGATCGAGGGCGCCGGCACCTCCACCATCACCATCCGCGGTGTCTCGCGCCTCGGCGGCGCGCATCATGCCGTGTTGCCGGATCGGATCGAGACCGGCACCTATGCCATGGCGGTGGCGATGGCCGGCGGCGACGTCCTGCTCGAAGGCGCGCGTGCCGATCTGCTGCAGGCGGCGCTGGACGTGATCAGCCAGGCCGGCGTCGACGTCTCCGAGACCAATGAGGGCATCCGCGTCCGCCGCAACGGCGCCGCGCTGGAGCCGGTCGACGTCACCACCGATCCGTTCCCGGGCTTCCCGACCGATCTCCAGGCCCAGCTCATGGCGCTGATGACCAAGGCCAAGGGCACCTCGCGCATCCGCGAGACCATCTTCGAGAACCGCTTCATGCATGTGCAGGAGCTCGCCCGGCTCGGCGCCAAGATCCGCCTCGACGGCGATGCGGCTTATGTCGACGGCGTCGAGAAGCTCACTGGCGCCCCGGTCATGGCGACCGATCTGCGCGCCTCGGTCTCGCTCGTGATCGGTGGCCTCGTCGCCGAGGGCGAGACCATGATCAACCGCGTCTACCATCTCGACCGCGGTTTCGAGGCGCTCGAGGCCAAGCTCAGTCGGTGCGGCGCCCAGGTCGAGCGCATCAGCGGTTGACGATAGGCGACAGCCTCGCCAGATAGGGCCTAGAGCGGGATGCGAAAAAGTGGGAACCGGTTTTTCGCAGGAATCCTGCTCTAGTTTATTGGAATCGATCACGTTCTATGATTTTGGATCGGCTCGATCCAAAATCATAGAACGTGATCTAGAGCATTTTCGAGCGAAGTGGACACCGGTTCGCGTGAAGAAAATGCGATAAGACAAGAGTCTCTATGTCCGATCCCGCCGCCGAGCCGCTGAAACTGATCGCCCTGGACGCCGACGATCTGTCGGTGATCTCGGCGCATCTGCAGGACGCGGTGCTGAAGCGCGGCGACATCGCCTATAGGCCCGCCGAGAAGCGTTTTGCCCTGGCGCTGCGTCGTTTCGACTGGGAAGGCGCGGCGCAAGGGCAAAAGCGCCGGCGGCTCGCCGCTCTCCATTTCGAACGCGTGACGGCCGCGCGCAGCAGCAAGGTCGCGGCTGGCGATGTGGTGCTCAGTCTGCTCGCCGTTACCTTCGCCGAGACCGACGGCCCTGCCGGGCAGGTGACCCTGCATTTCTCCGACGGCGCCGCCATCCGCCTCGATGTCGAGTGCATCGAGGCGCAGATGAAGGATCTCGGCCCGATCTGGGAAGCCGTCGCGACGCCGGCCCACCCGGACGCCGGCTGAACCACATCTGCAGTCAGGATAGCACCATGCCGATCAGGCTTGACGCACGCGATGCCGATTTCGAGCGGGAGTTCTCTGCCCTGCTCGCGATGAAGCGCGAGGTTTCCGAGGATGTCGACCAGGTCGCGGCCGCGATCATCGCCGATGTCCGAGCCCGTGGCGATGAGGCGCTGATCGACTACACCGAGCGCTTCGACAAGCTCTCCCTGACGCCGCAGACCCTGCGCGTCACGCAAAGCGAGATCGAGGCGGCGCAGTCGGCCTGCACGCGCGAGCAACTCGCCGCGCTGGAGACGGCGCGCGCCCGGATCGAGGCTTATCACCTGCGTCAGAAGCCGGCCGATTCCTGGTCCCGCGATGCGCTTGGCGTCGAGAGCGGCTGGCGCTGGAGCGCGGTCGAGGCCGTCGGCCTCTACGTACCGGGCGGCACGGCGAGCTATCCGTCTTCCGTGCTGATGAACGCGGTGCCAGCCAAGGTCGCCGGGGTCGAGCGCCTCGTCATGGTCGCGCCGACTCCGCGTGGCGACGGCAATCCGCTGGTGCTCGCCGCGGCGAAGCTCGCCGGCATCGACGAGATCTACAGGATCGGCGGGGCGCAGGCCGTGGCCGGGCTCGCCTATGGCACCGCGACGATCGCGCCGGTCGCCAAGATCGTCGGCCCCGGCAACGCCTATGTCGCCGCGGCCAAGCGTCGTGTCTTCGGCACGGTCGGCATCGACATGATCGCCGGCCCCTCCGAGGTGCTGGTCCTGGCCGATGCCGACGCCAATCCCGACTGGATCGCCGCCGACCTGCTCGCCCAGGCCGAGCACGACACCGCCG
This sequence comes from Allobosea sp. P4_H5, assembly GCF_056400825.1. Classification (NCBI taxonomy): domain Bacteria; kingdom Pseudomonadati; phylum Pseudomonadota; class Alphaproteobacteria; order Hyphomicrobiales; family Alloboseaceae; genus Allobosea; species Allobosea sp. P4_H5. The sequence continues at coordinate 389,526 of NZ_JBFUKM010000005.1, forward strand.
CCCAGTCGATCCTGATTACCGACGACGCCGCGCTGGCGGACGCGGTCGAGCGCGCGGTCGAAGGCCAGCTCCGCACCCTGCCGCGGGCCGAGATCGCGGGCGCAAGCTGGCGCGACTTCGGTGCGGTCATCCTGGTCGAGGCGCTCGTCAGCGCGATCTCTTTGGTCGACCGGCTGGCGCCGGAGCATCTCGAGATCATCGCCGCCGATGCTGAAGGGCTGGCGGGGCGTATCCGCAATGCCGGTGCGATCTTCCTCGGCGGGCACACGCCCGAGGCGATCGGCGACTATGTCGGCGGCTCGAACCATGTCCTGCCGACAGCGCGCTCGGCCCGCTTCTCCTCCGGGCTCGGCGTCCTCGATTTCATGAAGCGCACCTCGCTGCTGAAATGCGATCCCGAGTCGTTGCGGGCGCTTGCCGGCGCCGCAACGGAGCTCGCTGAAGCCGAGGGCTTGCAGGCGCATGCGCGTTCCGTGACGATCCGACTCAACGGCTGACGGCAGGCTGGCGATTCTGCGCCTGCACGGAGCTGGCGGAGGGGATATGTCGGAACGCAGCCATCTGGTCGCCGTCACGCTCGACGAAGCCTCGCTCGGGCGCGGCAGCGCCGACCAGGAGCATGAGCGGGCCGTTGCGATCTACGATCTGATCGAGCGCAACCACTTCGCCCTGCCGGAGTTCGATGGCGGTCCCTATGCCGTCCATCTCGCTTTGGTAGAGCGGCGCCTCGCCTTCGAGGTCAGGAGCGCCGAGGGAGCGGCACTCGTCACCCATCATCTTTCGCTGACGCCGTTCAAGCGCATCATCAAGGACTACGAGCTGGTCTGCGACAGCTATTACGCCGCCATCCGCACGGCGACGCCTGCCCAGATCGAGGCGATCGACATGGGCCGTCGCGGCCTGCACGACGAGGCCGCGGTTCTGCTGGTCGAGCGGCTGTCGAACAAGGTCGAGATCGACAACGAGACGGCCCGGCGCCTGTTCACCCTGATTTACGCGCTGCACTGGAAGGGCTGAACGCTTGGAGTCGCCCGTACCGCGCAAGCTCCAGAGCGTACTGTTCATGTGCGCCTACAACGCGGTGCGCTCGCCCATGGCGGAGGCGCTGGCCAAGCACTTCTTCGGCAAGTCGATCTATGTCCAGTCCGCCGCCGGCAAGCGCAAGGGCGAGCTCGACCCTTTCGCACTGTCGGTCCTCGACGAGATCGGCATCGATGCGCACAAGCACAAGCCGAAGACGGTCGAGGAGCTGGAGGAATGGGAGGGGCTCAATTTCGACCTGATCGTCTCACTCTCGCCCGAGGCGCACCACAAGGCGCTGGAACTCACCCGCACCCTCGCCGCCGAGGTCGAGTACTGGCCGACCCCGGACCCGACCATCATCCAGGGCTCCCGCGAACAGGTGCTCGACGCCTATCGCGCCGTTCGCGACGGGCTGATGCAGCGGATCAAGGTGCGGCTGCGGTCCTGAACCCTACTGGATCAGGACCGCGCCGCCGCAGCGCACGCCGCTGACCCAGCTGTCGGCCTGGCCGAGGCCGATGCCGAGCGTGTTGAGCAGGCTCGTCAGCACCTGGTCGAGCGGGGCCGCGGCGCCGGCGATGACGCCGGAAACGGCGCCGTCGAGTCCGGGTATGGGAAGACCCAGCCCGAGCAGCTCGACGCGCAGGTCGAGATCCCCGACCAGCCGTGACAGCAGGCTTGCGACGAAGTTCTGCGTCGAGGTCGTCTTCTTGTCGGCTCGCTGGATCTCGGCATAGCTGAAGCTAACCGGGGTCTCGCTGGTGTTGCTGATCGTGACATGCGCCCGAGCCGTGACCTTGGCCAGACCGAGCAGGTCGAGCACCGTTGCAGCCGGTGGATTCGGCCGCGTGCTGAAATTGCTGAACTCGGCATTGGAGACCTGCCCGATCCAGGCATCGACGACGGCCGGCGTCACGCCGAGCGTCACGCGCGAGCTGGTGACCTCGCCGGCGCCGCAGGAGATCGCGGTCAGTCGGGCGGTCGCGGAAGCGAGCTCCAGATAGAGCGGCAGCTTCACCAGCGAGGCCTGGCCGCTGCCGACCAGGGTGAGCGTGAGCAGCAGACGTGTCTGGGCGGTGTGGACGCTCGCTCCGGCGCGGCCGATCCGGACGAGGCTGGTCCCTACCGGCCGTTCGCCGATGGCGAGCTTGAGCGAGACTGCCGCGAGGCCGGGCACGTTGACCGCGAGGCCGAGATCGAGCTGGCGCGAGCCATTGGCAATCTGGGCCGCGGCCGAGATCAGGTCGAGCGCCGCCAGCGAGGCCTTGAGCGGCACCTCTTCGCCCAGCTGCCGGCCACCGTAGACGCCGAACGAGACGAGGCTCTGCAGGTTGATGCGCTGGCCCGAGCTGCCGAGGGCGCTGGAGAGGCGCCCCAGCGCCGCGATCGCATCGCTGCCGGCTCCCTGATCGCGAGCCGCATCCTGGGCGGCCAGAACGATGTCGCCGATGCGGACATTGGCGCGGAGGACCTCCTCGAAGGTCAAGGCGGAGATCGAGGCACGCGTCGCCAGCCGGCGGGCGAAGCCGAACAGGTCGATCCGCGCTCGCGCCAGTCCCTCATAGTCCATCACCGACAGTGACAGGCTCGTGCCGAGCAGGCTGCCGAGCAGGCCGTTGAGGGCGCCGTTCTCAATGCGGAGCAGCCGCGAGCCGATGGCGAAGGCCGCCTGAGCATCCTGCGCGGCGATGGCTTGTGTCACGATGGCGACCTCGCCGCTCTCGCCGCCCAGGCTGGAGGCCAGGACGCGGCCGAGGATCAACGGCGTGGTCGCTCGCATCTCAACCCGGGCCGCGTTGGCCGCGGGTCCCGAGCCTTGTTGGAAGCGCGTTGTCGGAGCCAGTCGCGCATCGGGCGTATAGGTGCCGGTCTGGACGGTGCCGACGGCGCCGGCCGGAAAGCCGTTGCGGCTCGCGCTGGCCCGGGCCGCGTTCGTGGCACGTTCGAGATCGGCCGCAGCAGCGAGCGCCGCAAGGTCTGTGGCAGTCTGCTGCCGGCGCTTCTGGTAGAAGAGGCTCCCGACATCGACCGCCATGGTACCGAATCCGAACAGGACCAGGGAGGTGCCGGCGAAGACGATGGTCGAGAGGCCGCGGCGGTCGGCCAGGAGCTTCCGGAACGAGCGGATCATGATGGCCTCCTGTCCGGTCGGTTCGGGGATCGCATCAGTAGCCGCCGCGCTGGACGACGGCGCGGCGCTCGACGATCGGCATCGGTAGCGCGACCATCGAGCTCAGCCGGTTGAAGACGCTGTCCGAGTAGTCGTAGACGACCGTGACCTCGAAGCTTGGCGCCGGGGCGCCCAGGGCGGTCGTCCGGACCGTCAGCTTGCTCGGTTCGAGGAAGGCGTAGGAGCCGATGTTGCGGGTGATGAAGGAGCGGGCCAGCCGCTCGCGCTCGGCATCATCGAGGCCGGCGACGGAAGCCCGTGCTGCTTCCGCGGCAAGCTGCTGCACGCCGTGGTACACGCCGAAGGCGTGGCCGTAGCCGATGATCCCGAACAGCAGCATCAGCAGGATGGGAGCGATGAAGGCGAACTCGACCGCCGTGCTGGCCGATTGGTTGGTTCCGAACGCAAGAGGATCATGGCGCATGGCGTGCTGCTCATCATTTTAACAACTATAAGTTGTAGAGATGAGCGATTGACGAAACGTAAAAGTTGTACTCTCGACCCGTTCCAGATTGTGAAGCCAGCGCAGGCGCTTAACAGAAATTTAAGAAACGCAGATCAGGAACATTGCTGAAGGCAACGTTGCGTTAGCCATGCTGAGAGCCGAGGATGAGCCCCGTCGCGATATCGACCGCATCCCGTTTTCGGCTCCGGCAATGGCGTGACATCGGCCTGATCGCAGGTTTGGCGCTCTGCTCCGGCCTCTTGGCCCTCGCGAGCCTGCCCGGGCCCGTCGCGGGGCCGCCCGCTCCGCTGGCTGCTATCTTTCCGCCCTGGGTTGGGGGCGAGGAGGCCGTGGCGCGCAGCCTGGCGACCGGCGCCAGGATCCTGCGGCAGGGGGCTGTCCCCTTCGTCGTCGTTCTCGCGCCGGAGACGATAGCAAGGCCCGTCGGAGCCCTGCTGATGCTGCGCCTCGACGGCCTTGCCGGCTGCATCATCTCACCCGAGGCCGAAGCGAGCCGCTCATGACACTGACTTTGCCCGGTCTGCGGGACCTGGTTGCGCGCTGCCTCCTCGGCCTTGCCTTCCTCCATGTCCCGCTGCTCGCACTGGCGTCTCTGGCCCAGACCGGCGACGGCCTGATACCCGGGCTCAGCGCGCTGATGCTCGCGCTTGCGGCGCTGATCGCCTATCGCAGTGCCGGGGCCGCGCTGATCGCGCAATTCGCCATCGCGATTGCCCTGATCGGCCAGGTCTCGATCCTGGTCGCGGTCTTCTCCGGGCATCCCTGGCAGCCCGACATGCATATGTATTACTTCGCCGTGCTGGCGCTGCTCGCCGGCTTTTGCGATTGGCGGCCGATTATCCTCGGCGCTGCACTCACGGCGGCGCATCACCTGGTTCTGCAATTCGTCCTGCCTGCCGCCGTCTTCTACCAGGGCGGCAATCTGCTGCGGGTGCTGCTGCACGCGGTGATCGTGGTGGTCGAGACCGCCTTCCTCGCGGTGATCGCGTTGATGACCGCGCGCATCTTCGCGCAGACCGAGGCCAACCTGCATCGCGCCGAGGAGGTTGCCGAGCGCGAGCGTCTGGCGGGCGAGCGCGAACGGGCGCTTGCCGACGATGCGGAGGCCCGGGCCCGGCGCCTGCGCGCCATGGTCGAGAACTTCCGCGACGAGATGGATGGCGCCATGGCCATTCTCGACAAGGCGTCCGAGGCGATGCAGGTCGATGCCCGCGGTCTCACTGGCGCGTCCGAACGGGCGCGGCAGCAGATCGCGTCCGTTTCGCGCAATTCGAACGAGATGACGACCAGTATCGAACAGACGGCGGCCGCCAGCCAGGAACTCGCCTCTTCTATCGCTGAGATCGGCCGCAACGTCTCGCAGACCGCCGACAGCTCGCAGTCGGCGGCAAGGTTGGCGCGTGCTGCCAGCACCGAGATCGAGGCGCTGGCGCGCACCGGCGAAAGCGTCGGCGCTGTCGTCGAGATCATTCGCGGAATCGCAGCGCAGACCAGTATGCTGGCTCTGAACGCGACGATCGAGGCGGCCCGCGCCGGCGCTATGGGCAAGGGCTTTGCCGTCGTCGCCAGCGAGGTGAAGACGCTCTCGGCCCAGACCGCGAGCGCAACCGACGAGGTCGCGCGCTCGATCGAAGCGATCCAGACCGCCTCGCAACGCTCGCTCAAGTCGATCCGCGAGATCGTCGCGGCGATTGGCAAGGTCGAGACTGTCTCGGTCGCGATCGCCTATGCGGTCGGCGAGCAGGATCGCGCCACGGCGGAGATCGCCAAGGAGGTCCAGATCTCCTCCGACGGCGTCAGTCGCAGTGCCCAGAGCCTGCAGAGCTTCGAGACGGTGACGGAGCGCACTTACGCCGCCGCCGGCAGCCTGCAGAGCTCTTCCAGCGATCTGGCGACGCAGGCCCAGCGCATCCGCCGCGAAGTCGCCGAGTTCTGTGAGCGCGTCGCGGCCGCCTGAGGCGCAGCGAGTTTCGGCGGACCCACACCGTCATTCGGGGGCTTCGCGTCAGCGAAGAGCCCGGAACCCATGAACACGGAAAGCAGACGGGAAGGCTCGTCCGACCGGTGTCCTTTGATGGGCTGCCGTGTTCGTGGGTTCCGGGCTCGGGCCTATCGGCCCGCCCCGGAATGACGGCGTGGTTCGGCGCAAAATTGGAGTGCTCCGACTACCAGGCGCGGCCGGGGCCGGTCGCACCAAGCTTCAGCCAATCTCCGAGCGTTGCGGCGATGTCGGCGAAGCTCTCGCGGCGGCCGAGCAAACCGGCCGGCACATCCGGCCCGAAGGCCAGGATCGGCACGTGCTCGCGCGTATGGTCGGATCCTGGCCAGCTCGGATCGTTGCCATGGTCGGCGGTGATGACGGCAAGGTCACCTGGCCGCAGCAGGGCCTCGAGCCTGGGCAGATCGCGATCGAAGGCTTCGAGCGCCGCCGCATAGCCGGGTATGTCGCGGCGATGGCCGTACTCGGTGTCGAAGTCGACGAGGTTGATGAAGCAGAAGCCGCCATCGGGCAGACGTTCGAACGCTTCCAGCGCCGCCGCGAACATGGCGGCGTTGCCGAAGGGCTTGATCTCCTCGCCGGTGTTCCGGTGGGCGAAGATGTCGCCGATCTTGCCGACCGTGACCACCGGCCGGCCTTTGGCCACGAGCCGGTCGAGGATGGTCTCGTCCGGCGGCGGGATCGCGAAGTCCTTGCGGTTGCCGGTCCGGGTGAAGCCGGTCTCGGCCGTGCCGACGAAGGGCCGGGCGATGACGCGGCCGATCCGCAGCGGGTCGACCAGCGCCCGGACCTTTTTGCAGAGCGCATAGAGCCGCTCCAGGTCGAAATGCTCCTCATGTGCCGCGATCTGCAGCACCGAGTCGACCGAAGTGTAGCAGATCGGCTTGCCGGTTCGGATGTGCTCCTCGGCGAGCTCGTCGATCACCGCCGTGCCCGAGGCATGCTTGTTTCCGAGGATGCCGGGCAGGGCGCCCTCACGGATGATCGCGGCGACGAGATCGGGCGGGAAGGTATTCTCCAGCGCGGTGAAATAACCCCATTTGAACGGGACCGGGCAGCCGGCGATCTCCCAATGGCCGGACGGGGTGTCCTTGCCCTGGCTGATCTCGACACCGTAGCCGTATCGGCCTTGCGGTGCCTCCGGTCGCGCCACGCCGGCGAGCGGCCTGCCGGTCGAAGCCTCGCAGGCATGGCTGAGGCCGAGGCGGGCAAGATTGGGGATCTGGAGCGGCCCGCGGCGCAGGCCCTCGCGGTCGCCGCCCCCCTCGGCGCAGGCCTCGGCGATATGGCCGAGCGTATCGGCGCCCTCGTCGCCATAGGTGGCCGCGTCCTCGGCGCCGCCGCAGCCGACGGAATCGAGCACGATCAGGATGGCGCGCGCCATCAGTCGCGCACCGCGGCGCTGTTCGCCGGCTCGAGGTTGAGCGCCGCGGCGAGCAGCGCCTGCGTATAGGCCTCGCGGGGGCGCTGGAAGATCTCTTCCGCCGGTCCTTCCTCGACCACCTTGCCGTTCTGCATCACCACCACCCGGTGCGACAGCGCCCTGACCACCTTGAGGTCGTGGCTGATGAAGAGATAGCCGAGTTTGCGCCGGGCCTGCAGGCCGCGCAGCAGGTCGACGATCTGCGCCTGGACGGACATGTCGAGTGCCGAGGTCGGCTCGTCCAGCACGACGAATTTCGGATCAAGCGCCATGGCGCGGGCAATCGCGATGCGCTGGCGCTGGCCGCCCGAGAATTCGTGCGGATAGCGGTCCATGGTAGCCGGGTCGAGCCCGACATCGGCGAGCGCCTGTGCCACGATCTCGCGCTGGCGCTGATAGCTCAGTCCCTTCTGCTGGACAGTGAGTCCTTCCGCGACGATGTCGGCAACCGACATGCGCGGCGAGAGCGAGCCATAGGGGTCCTGGAAGACGACCTGGAGATTCCGGCGCTTCGGCCGGATTGCCTTGCTCTTCAGCCCGTCGATGCGGTCGCCGAGGAAGACGATCGGCCCTTCCGAGGAGATCAGCCTGAGGATGGCGAGGCCGAGCGTGGTTTTCCCTGAGCCGGATTCGCCGACGATGCCGAGCGTCTCGCCCTCGCGCACCGTGACCGAGATGCCGTCGACCGCCTTCACATGGCTGGTCGTGCGGCGCAGCAGCCCGGTCTTGACCGGGAACCAGACCTTGACCGGCCCGGCCTCCAGCAGGATCGGGGCGCCCTCGGGCACCGGCTCAGGCCGGCCCTTCGGTTCGGCGGCGAGCAGGCGCTGCGTATAGGCGTGCTGCGGCTTGCCGAAGATCTCGGCGACGGGCCCCTGTTCGACGATCTTGCCCTTCAGCATCACGCAGACCCGGTCGGCGATGCGCCGGACGATGCCGAGGTCATGGGTGATGAACAGGATCGCCATGCCGAGCCGGGCCTGCAGCTCCTTCAGCAGGGTCAGGATCTGCGCCTGCACGGTGACGTCGAGCGCCGTGGTCGGCTCGTCCGCAATCAAAAGGTCGGGCTCGTTGGCGAGCGCCATCGCGATCATCACGCGCTGACGTTGCCCGCCCGAAAGCTGATGCGGATAGGCGTCGAGCCGGCTCGCCGCATCGCGGATGCCGACAAGGGTGAGCAGTTCGAGCGTGCGGGCACGCGCCTTCTCGCCGCGCAGGCCCTTGTGCAGTTCGAGGATCTCGCCGACCTGCCGCGCGATGGTTTGCAGCGGGTTGAGCGAGGTCATCGGCTCCTGGAACACCATGGTGATGTCGTTGCCGCGGACCTTGCGCATCGCGTCCTCGTCGGCCGCGATCAGGTCCTGGCCATTGAACAGCACCTTGCCCGACGGATGATGAGCCGCCGGATAGTTCAGGAGCTTCAGGATCGACAGCGCCGAGACCGATTTGCCCGAGCCGGATTCGCCGACCAGCGCCAGCGTCTCACCCTTGGCGATCTCGAACGAGACCTTGTCGACCGCGAGCGTCTCCTGCCCGCCCTGGCGGAAGGCGACGGAGAGATCCTGGACGGAGAGGAGGGGAGCGGTCACGCGAAGGTCTTCCTCGGGTCGAAGGCATCCCGCACCGCTTCGCCGATGAAGATCAGCAGCGACAGCATCAGCGCGATCACGAAGAAGCCGGACAAGCCGAGCCAGGGCGCCTGCAGGTTCGCCTTGCCCTGCGCCAGCAGTTCTCCAAGCGAGGGCGAGCCGGGCGGCAGGCCAAAGCCGAGGAAGTCGAGCGAGGTCAGGGTGGTGATCGAGCCGTTGAGGATGAAGGGCAGGAAGGTCAACGTCGCCACCATGGCGTTGGGCAGGAGGTGCTTGACCATGATCGCCCGGTTGGAGAGGCCGAGCGCGCGCGCGGCGCGGACATATTCGAAGTTGCGCGCTCGCAGGAACTCGGCGCGGACCACGCCGACCAGCGTCACCCATGAAAACAGCAGCAGGATGCCGAGCAGCACGAAGAAGCTGGGCGTGATGATCGCAGCGACGATGATCAGCAGATAAAGCGCGGGAATCGAAGTCCAGATCTCGATGACGCGCTGGAAGATCAGGTCGGTCCAGCCACCGAAATAGCCCTGGATCGCCCCGGCGGCGATGCCGATCACCGAGGAGATCGAGGCCAGGATCAAACCGAACAGGATCGATATCCGGAAACCGTAGATCAGGCGCGCGACCACGTCGCGGCCCTGGTCGTCGGTGCCGAGCCAGTTCCATTCGAGCTCGCGGCAGGTCATGCCGCCGGTGCGCTCCGCGATCGGGCGGCATTGCTCGTCCTTGAGCAGCCAGGTCGGCGGGGCAGGGGCGGGCACCGGCAGGTCGAGATTATGGGTGCGATAGGAATAGCGGATCGGCGGCCAGATCGCCCAGCCATTCGCGGCGATCTCCCGGGCAATGGTCGGGTCGCGGTAGTCGGTGGTGGCGAGGAAGCCGCCGAACTTCTCCTCGGGATAGTTCACCGCGACCGGGAACAGCGTTTCGCCCTTGTAGCGGACGATCAGGGGCCGGTCGTTGGCGATGAACTCGGCGAAGAGCGACAGCACGAACAGTGTCAGGAAGATCCAGAACGACCACCAGCCGCGCTTGTTGGCCTTGAAGCTGTCGAGGCGGCGCCGGTTGATCGGCGAGAGCTTGAGCCAGCCCTGCTTCATCTGCGGAGGCGCGGCGACGGGCTCGGCGGAGCGCAAGGCCGGCGGAGGGGCGAGAAGCGTGTCGCTCACCTCAGGCCTCCCGCGATTCGAAGTCGATGCGCGGGTCGACCCAGGCATAGGTCAGGTCGGTGATCAGGTGCACGAGAAGGCCGATCAGCGAGAAGATGTAGAGATTGGCGAAGACGACGGGATAGTCGCGGTTGACGATCGCCTCGAAGGACAGGAGCCCGAGCCCGTCGAGCGAGAAGATCGTCTCGATCAGCAGCGACCCCGCGAAGAGCGCATGCACGAAGGCGCCGGGAAAGCCTGCGATCACGATCAGCATGGCGTTGCGGAAGACATGGCCATAGAGCACGCCGCGCTCCGACAGGCCCTTCATCCGCGCCGTCAGCACGTATTGCTTCCGGATTTCGTCGAGGAAGGAGTTCTTGGTCAGCAATGTCGAGGTCGCGAAGGCGCCGAGCGCCATCGCCAGCACCGGCAGGGCGATGTGCCAGAAATAGTCGCCGATCTTGCCGAGCAGGCTGAGTTGCGCCCAGTTCTCCGAGGTCAGCCCCCTTAGCGGGAAGATCTGCCAGAACGAGCCGCCGGCGAAGAGCACGATCAGAAGGATCGCGAACAGGAAGCTCGGAATCGCATAGCCGATGATCACGACCGCACTGGTCCAGGTGTCGAAGCGCGAGCCGTCCTTGACCGCCTTGCGGATACCGAGCGGGATCGAGATCGCGTATGAGAGCAGGGTCATCCACAGGCCGAGCGTGATCGAGACCGGCAGCTTCTCCTTGATCAACTGCAGCACCGGCGCATCGCGGAAGTAGCTGCGGCCGAAATCGAAGGTGGCATAGTCCTTCAGCATCTTGAGGAAGCGCTCATGCGCCGGCTTGTCGAAGCCGAACTGCTTCTCCAACTCCTTGATGAAGGCGGGGTCGAGCCCCTGCGCGCCGCGATAGGCCGAGCCTGAATCCAACGCTTGGGCCCCGGCATCGCCGCCGGAGCCGCCGCCGACGCGTTCGGCCGCGCCGCTGTTGGGATTATTGAGCTGTGAGATGATCCGCTCGACCGGCCCGCCCGGGGCGAACTGTACGATGACGAAAGAGATCAGCAGGATGCCGAACAGGGTCGGCACCATCAGTGCCAGACGCCGGGCGATGTAATTCAGCATTCCCGCTTATGCCTTCCCGATCCGCTTGGCCTTTTCGGGATCGTACCACCATGTCCCCGGCGCGCCGGAGCTGAATTTCGGCTTGGTCTGCGGGCGCTCGTACATGTCCCAATAGGCCAGCCACTCGCTGGCGTTCCACCACATCGGGATCCAGTAGCGCCCGGCCCGCAGCAGCCGGTCGAGGCATTTCGCCGCCACCACCACCTCGGCATAGCTGTCGGCCTTGCCGATCGTCTCGATCATCGCGTCGATCGCCGGGTCCGCTATGCCGCCGACATTGCGCGAGCCGCGCGTCTTGGCCGCTTCCGAGCCGTAGATCACGCGCATCGTGTCGCTCGGGATAGCGCTGCCGCTCATCGCCCGGCTGATCATGTCGAAGTCGAACTCGTCGAGCCGGCGCTGGTACTGAGCGCCGTCGACGATGCGCGAGGTCGCGTTGATGCCGAGCCGCTTGAGATTGGCCTGGAAGGGCTGGGTATGCGGCTGCAGGGCGGGGGTCGAATCGAGGAACTCGATCTCGAAGGGCTGGCCGTTCGGCAGCTTCAGCACATTGCCGTCGCGCTTGCAGCCGGCGGCGCGCAACATCTCGTCGGCCCGCCGGAGCAGGGCGCGGTCGCTGCCCGAACCGTCCGAGACCGGCGGCAGGAAGGGCTCGCCGAAGACCTCGTCCGGCACCTTGCCGCGGAACGGCTCCAGCAGCGCGAGCTCTTCCGATGAGGGTTTTCCGACCGCCTTCGAATCCGAGTTCTCGAAATAGGAGGTCGCCCGCGAGAAGGACGAGAACATGATGTTCTTGTTGGTCCACTCGAAGTCGAAGGCGAGGCCGAGCGCCTCGCGGATGCGCGGATCGGCGAATTTCTCGCGGCGCAGATTGTAGATCCAGCCCTGCGAGCCGATCGGCTCGGTCTTAGGCAGGGCCTCCTTCTTGACCTTGCCTTCGTGGATGGCCGGGAAGTCATAGCCCGTCGCCCAGATCCGCGAGGTGAACTCCTCCTGGAAGGTGATCACGCCGCTCTTGAAGGCCTCGAAGGCAACCTGCCGGTCGCGGAAATACTCCCAGCGGACACGATCGAAATTGTTCTGGCCGATAGTCACCGGCAGATCCCTGGCCCAGTAGTCCGGCACCCGGTCGAACTCGATGAAGCGGCCCTGTTCGAACTTGCCGACCTTGTAGGCGCCCGAGCCAAGTGGCGGCTCCAGTGTCGAGGCCTCGAAATTGCGGGTCGACCAGTATTTCTCAGAGAACACCGGCAGGCCGGCGACGACGAGATGCAGGTCGCGGCTGCGCTTCGGCGTGAGCTTGACCACGAGGATGGCGTCGCTTTCGGCGGCTGCCGATTCCATCTCGCCAAGGATCAGCCGGTAGGTCGGGTGGCCCTTGCTCTTGAGCAGGTTGAACGAGAAGGCGGCGTCGCTGGCGGTGACCCGTGAGCCGTCATGGAATTTCGCCTCCGGCCGCAGGCGGAAGCGATAGGTCAGCTTGTCCTGGGAGACCACGACGCTCTTGGCGATCAGGCCGTAGAGCGAGCCGGGTTCGTCGCCGGAGCCGGCCATCAGGCTGTCGAAGCAGGCATCCATGCCGGCTGCGCCATCGCCCTGCAGCACATAGGTATTGAGCGTGTTGAAGGTGTCGAAGCTCTGATTGCCGCCGGCACGCTTGATCTGGACCGTGAGCGAGCCGCCCTTTGGCGCTTTCGGATTCACATAGGCGAAATGCGGGAAGTCCGGCGGCAGTGCCAGCTCGCCGAAGGTCGAGAGGCCATGGACCTCGTTCTCCTGCGCCAGCGCCGTCGTGAGCGAGGCCGGCAGTGCGGCCGCGCCTGCGAGCGCGCCGCCGGCTTCGAGCAGCCTGCGGCGAGTGATCCGGATCGCCATGCGATACCCCTTGCGATTCGTCGTCCGATTATGTCGTTGCGTCGGGCTAAAGCCAGAGCAACCGGCATTCACAGCGATGGTGACGGCAATTGCATGGCGTCGACAAGCAAAAGCCGGGCTTGCGGCCCGGCTCATGACGTCACATCGGCGCGAGGCGCGCTGCCAAATCAGGGCTTCGGCAGCGGCTTCGGCGAATCGGCGAGGCTGTTGAGATAGGCGACCACGTCGGCGCGGCTCTCAGGCCGGGCGATGCCGGCGAAAGCCATGGCGGTGCCGGGGACGTAGGCCTTCGGGTTCTTCAGGAAGTGGTCGAGCGCGTCGGCGTCCCAGCTCTTGTCGTTGCGGCCCTTCATCGCGGCCGAATAGCCGAAGCCGGCGACCGAGCCCTCGCCGCGTCCATAGACGTCGTAGAGATGCGGGCCGACCTTGTTGGCGCCGCCCTTCTCGAAGGTGTGGCAGGCCTTGCAGGCACCGACGGCCTTCTCGCCCTTGGCGACGTCGGCCTTGGCGAGGCGCACCGCGATCGGCTCCTCGACCGCAGCCGCCGGGGCGCCCGCGCCACTCGCAGCCGCCGGCTCGAGGCTCGGCAGATCATAGCCAGGGACAGCCGGCTTCTTCGGGGCGAAGACGATGCCGGCGCCCATGTTCAGGGCCATCACGACGAGCAGGGTCGAAAGCCCTGCGCCAGCGATCTTGTTCAGTTCGATATTCATCGTCTCTCACAACCCCCGGCCCGCCCGTCGGCGAAGCAAGACAGCGCTGCGGCCGGACCCTTGCGGGAGCCGGCACGTCTGCGCTGCTTAACCGCTTTGCGCGCTGCATTGCAACTCGTATAAGCACGCACCGCTTTGAGACTTTTTGCCGCCCTGCGAGCTTTCCCCAGCCAATGCCCAATCCGCTGATCCTGATCCCGGCCCGCATGCAGGCGACGCGCCTGCCGGGCAAGCCGCTGGCCGACATCCTGGGCGAGCCGATGATCGTCCGCGTCTGGCGGCGTGCCATCGAAGCGCGCGTCGGCGATGTTGTGGTCGCGACCGATGACGAGCGCATCCTCGCGGCGATCGAGCAGGTCGGTGGCCGCGCGGTGATGACCAGCCCCGCGCACCAAACCGGCTCGGACCGGATCAAGGAAGCCGCCGACATCGTCGATCCGAAGCGCGAGCACGACATCATCGTCAACGTCCAGGGCGATTTTCCGACTCTGGCTCCGGCTGCGATCGCAGTTGCGGTCGAACCGCTCGCCGACCCGGCTGTCGACATTGCGACCCTTGCTGGCGAGATCACCGAAGACGAGGAGAAGACCGCGCCGAGCGTGGTCAAGCTGGTCGGCAGCGAGATTTCCCCCGGCCGGATGCGGGCGCTCTATTTCACCCGGGCGACGGCACCTTATGGCGACGGCCCGCTCTACCACCATGTTGGCCTTTACGCCTATCGCCGCCGCGCGCTCGACCGCTTCGTCGCGCTGCCGCAGTCTCCGCTCGAATTGCGCGAGAAGCTCGAGCAACTGCGGGCACTCGAGGACGGCATGCGCATCGACGCGATGATCATCGATCACGTCCCGCGTGGCGTCGATACGCCCCCCGATCTGGACCGCGCCCGCGCGTTCCTGACATCCAGTGCCGGAGCCTGAAGACCTAAAATGTCAGTCGTCGTTTCCTATCAGGGTGAGCCCGGAGCCTTCTCCTCGCAGGCCGCCCTTCAGGTCTTTCCGGATTGCGAGCTGCTGCCTTGCCGGACGTTCGAGGACGCGCTCGCCGCGGTCTCGGACGGCGCCGCCCGCTACGGCATGATTCCGATCGACAATTCGATCGCCGGCCGCGTCGCCGACATCCATCACCTGCTGCCGCGCTCCGGCCTCCATATCATCGGCGAGCACTTCCTGCCGATCCGCTTCCATCTGATGGCGGTCGAGGGCGCGACGTTGGCGACGCTGAAGACGGTGCAGAGCCACATCCACGCGCTCGGTCAGTGCCGCAAGATCATCCGCAAGCTCGGCCTCAAGGCCGAGGTCGCCGCGGACACTGCCGGCTCTGCCCGCCAGGTCGCCGAGGCCGGCGATCCGACCCGTGCCGCGATCGCGCCGCACATCGCCGCCGAGGTCTACGGCCTCAATATCCTGATGGAGGATATCGAGGACGAGAAGCACAACACCACGCGCTTCGTCGTGCTCTCGAAATATCCGGAATTCGCCCGCCAGGGCGCCGGCAAGACGGTGACGACGCTGATCTTCCAGGTCCGCAATCTGCCGGCGGCGCTCTACAAGGCGCTCGGCGGCTTCGCCACCAATGGCGTCAACATGACCAAGCTGGAAAGCTATATGGTCGACGGCCATTTCTCGGCGACGATGTTCTACAGCGACGTCGAGGGCCATCCCGATGATCCGGCGCTGCGTCGCGCGCTCGACGAACTCGCCTTCTTCTCCAAGGAGATGAAGATCCTCGGCGTCTACCCCGCGCACGGATTCCGCGACAGCTTCCCCGAGCCGGGGGAGTAAGGCGGTCCTGCAGGCGGCGCGCCCTCACCAGGGGCGCGGCCCCTCCATCGTCGAGACATGGGCCGAGACCACTTTCCAGCCCAGGTCCGGGAAGCGCACCCAGCTCTGGCTCTGGCGGCCGATGATCTCGCGCCCGCGCACCTTGAATTCGAGGTTCACCGTGGCGAAGTCGTGGCCGAGCGTCAGGATTTCCAGACGGATCCGCTTCTCCTTGATGCCCGGGCCCGGCGGGCGCGCGACGCGGTGGGCGTGAATCTCGTCGAAGCCATAGCCGTTCTCGCCCAGCGCGTAGCGGATGGTGTGGGGGCTGTTCCAGAAGGAGGCGTCGAGCACGTCGACCTGCTTGTCGATCAGCGCCTGCTCGTAGCGCTCGAACAGGGCGCTGATCTCGGCGACGACGTCAGGCAGGTTCGGGGTCAGGTCGCTCACGAGATGGCCTCCATGGCTTGGGCGACGGCGATCAGGCTGGCGTCGGTGCCGCGGCCGCCGATGATCGAGAGGCCGACCGGCGCGCCGTTCACGGTAGCACCGGGCAGGTTGAGCTGGGGCGAGCCGGTGAGGCCACCCTGGGCGCAGAGGCAGGTGATGCGGTCGCGCAAGGGCTGCAGCTCCGGTATAGGCAAGCCACGTAGCGGTGCCGGAAAGGGCGTCGTCGGCAGGCAGAGGATCGTGCCGGGTGGCAGCAGGTAGCGTAGCCGCGCCCGCGCTTCCTCGCGCATCAACGCTGCCCAGTTGCGCTCGCTCGCGGTGACCTGCGAGCCGGCGATCAGCCCGGCCGCGACGCTGAAGGCCATGCGCGGATTATGCTGCTCGATCCAGGGTCTGAAGGTCTGCCAGGCCTCGACCGGCTGCAGGCTGCGCTGCGCCCGAGCCCACACCGAAAGCCCTTGCGGCGCCATGATCTCCTCGCGCGCCGCGCCGACGATCCGCTCCAGCTTCCGCACCATCGGTTGCAGGGCCTCGGCGACCTCGGGATCGGCGAAGCCGAAGGCATCGACCGCAATCAGCAGCTTCGTTGGCAGCGGGCCGGGAGCCTCGCCGAGCAGCACGGCGCCAACCTTCGCGAAGGTTACAGCGTCGCGCGCGAACCAGCCGGCCGTGTCCGAGCTCGGCGCCTGCGGCATCAGGCCGGTGAGGTCGAGCCGCCCATGTGTCGGCCGGATGCCGTAGATTCCGCAGAAGCTCGCCGGCACCCGCATGGAGCCACCTGTATCAGTGCCCAGTGCGAGATCGCAGAGGCCGGCGGCGACGGCCGCTGCCGAGCCCGACGAGGAGCCGCCGGGCACGCGCTCGGGTGCGGCGCTGTTGATCGGCGTGCCGTCGAAGGCGTTCTCGCCGAGAATGCCCAGTGAGACCTCGTCGGTTATCGTCTTGCCGACGCAATCCGCGCCGGCATCCAGCAAGGCCTGCACCGCCCAGGCATGGCGCGTCGGGATCGGGTTCGCCTTGGCCCAGTCGTGATTGCCGCCGCCGGTCGGCAAGCCGGCGACATCGAACAGGTCTTTGACCGCAAAAGTCAGTCCGGAGAGCGGCCCGCCCTGCCGGCCGGCGATATGGGCGCGCGGCCCGGGAACGAAGGCGTTGACCGGGTCCGTCATCCAGGGCTCCGCAAAGGCTGTTCGTTCGTCAGGATTGCGCGGGCGCGCGTCAGGGTTCCTCGCCGTCCACCGCCCACGCCTTCAGGATCGTGTTGGCGATCGCCATATGCGGCGGGCAGAACAGATTGTCGGGGTGCTTGCCCTCCAGCATCTGCAGCGCCTCGGCGCGGCTGAACCAGCGGCCGGCTTCGAGCTCGGTGCCGTCCAGAACGATGTCGTCATTCAGCGCCTCGGCAATGCAGCCGATCATCAGCGATCCCGGGAAGGGCCAGGGCTGCGAGGCGACATAGCGCACCGTCCCGGTCCGCAAGCCAGCTTCCTCCCAGGTCTCGCGCCGGACCGCGTCCTCGAAGGTCTCGCCCGGCTCGACGAAGCCGGCGATGCAGGAATACATGCCGGGCGCAAAGCGCGCCTGGCGCGCCATGAGGCAGTTGTCGCCGCGCACGGCAAGCATGATCACCACCGGGTCCGTGCGCGGGAAATGCTGCGCACCGCAGGCTTCGCAATGTCGCTTCCAGCCGGCCGAGCCGAGCTTGGTCGGCGCGCCGCACTGGGCGCAGCAGCGATGGCGGGCATGCCAGTCGAGCAGGGCCTTGGCCTCACCGAGCGGGCCGAGTTCATCCTTCGGCACCAGCCGCTTCAGCGCAACGCTGCGCAGGTCTGTGACGACGAGCACCGCCTGCTCGCGCAGGCCGTCGAGCAATTCGCGGTCGATCAGCCGGCCGAAGCGCGGTGCGCCATCCGGATCGAGTCCGAGGAAGACCTCTTCCTGCGCCGATCCGAGGCCATCGACGCCGCTCTCGTCGAACCAGACGGTCTGGGTTTCGGCACCGGTCCTTAACAGGATCGGCGTCTCGCCGGCGACGACGGTGAAGCGCGCATCACTGCGCGCCCGCAATTCGGCGACCTCGGCCGGCCGGTCGCGCAGATCGGCGCGTCGATCGAGCGAGCTGGCGGCGAAGCCGGTCTGGGCTGAGCGTTCTTTGCGGCGGGAGGCGTCGTTCATGCCTCCCGTCCTACTCCGCTTTCGTTCCGATCGGAACGGGGTCGAAAGCAGAATTATACGTATGCGAACGTTCGCCGGCAGCAGGACGGCTTGCTCAGCCGTTCCCGCGCCCGCGCAGCAGATGGATGATGCCGGAGAAGTCGGTGCCGCCTTCGCCCCAGGCATTGTGCAAGCCGTAGACCTGCGCCGCCGCCGAGCCGAGCGGCGTCGAGGCGCCGGCGGCCTGCGCCGCCTCCTGGGCGAGCTTCAGGTCCTTCAGCATCAGCGCCGAGGCGAAGCCGGGCTTGTAGTCGTTGTTGGCCGGCGAGGTCGGCACCGGGCCCGGCACCGGGCAATAGGTCGTCAGCGACCAGCACTGGCCGGAGGAGGTCGAGGCGACGTCGAACAGCGCCTGATGCGACAGGCCGAGCTTCTCGGCCAGCACGAAGGCTTCGGAGACGGCGATCATCGAAATGCCAAGGATCATGTTGTTGCAGATCTTCGCCGCCTGGCCGTTGCCGGCGTCGCCGCAATGCACGACCTTCTTGCCCATCGCCGACAGGATCGGCTCGCCGCGCTTGAAGGCGTCTGCGCTGCCGCCGACCATGAAGGTCAGCGTCGCGCCCTGGGCGCCGCCGACGCCGCCCGAGACCGGCGCGTCGAGCGAGAGGCAGCCGCGTTCGGCGGCGAGCGCATGCGCCTTGCGAGCGCTCTCGACGTCGATGGTCGAGGAATCGATCAGCAGCGTGCCCGGCTTCACCGCCGGGAGGATGTCGGCCCAGACCCCCAGCACATGCTTGCCGGCCGGCAGCATGGTGACGACGATCTCGGCCTGCGCGACCGCGTCCTTGGCCGAGCCGACGATGTCGACGCCGAGCGCAGCGGCGGCATCCTTGGATGGCTGCGACAGGTCGAAGGCGGAGACCTTGTGCCCGGCTTTGACCAGGTTGCCGGCCATCGGCCCGCCCATATTGCCGAGTCCGATGAAGGCGATGGTGCTCATGGTCGTGTCCTTCCCGCTGTCCTTGGCGTCATGCTCGGGCCTGACCCGAGCATCTCTTTCAGGAGATTCTCGGGTCTGCGCTTCGCTTTGCCCGAGAATGACGGCGCGCCGTCAATTCCCCTCGGCCCGCCCGACCAGCGAGCGTGCCACAATCATCCGCATCACCTCGTTGGTCCCTTCCAGGATCTGGTGGACCCTGAGATCGCGGACGATCTTCTCGATGCCGTAATCGGCGAGATAGCCGTAGCCGCCATGGATCTGCAGCGCCTGGTTGGCGACCTCGAAGCCCGTGTCGGTGGCGACCCGCTTGGCCATGGCGCAGAGCTTGCTCGCATCCGGCGTCTTCTCGTCGAGCGCCGCCGCGGCCCGCCAGAGGAAGGTGCGGGCCGCTTCCAGCTCGGTCGCCATGTCGGCGAGCTTGAACTGCAGCGCCTGGAAATCGGCGATGCGTGAGCCGAAGGCCTTGCGCTCCTGGGCATAGCTGAGGGCCTTGTCGAGCGCGCCCTGCGCCCCGCCGATCGAGCAGGCGCCGATATTGAGCCGGCCGCCGTCGAGCCCGGCCATGGCGATCTTGAAGCCGATGCCTTCCGGGCCGATCCGGTTGGCCACGGGCACGCGGCAGTTCTCGAAGATCACCGCCCGCGTCGGCTGGGCGTTCCAGCCCATCTTCTTCTCGTTGGCGCCGAAGGACAGGCCGGGCGTGCCCTTCTCGACGACGATGGTCGAGATGCCGGACGGGCCGGCCTCGCCGGTGCGGACCATCACGACATAGATGTCGGAGACGCCGGCGCCGGAGATGAACTGCTTCTGGCCGTCGAGCACGTAATGGTCGCCGTCGAGCACCGCCTTGGTCTTGAGCGCTGCAGCGTCGGAGCCGGCGCCCGGCTCGGTCAGGCAATAGCTTGCCAGATGCTCCATGCTGCAGAGCTTCGGCAGGAATTTCTGCCGCTGCTCGTCCGACCCGTAACGGTCGATCATCCAGGCGCACATGTTGTGGATCGAGATATAGGCCGCGACGGTCGGGCAGCCCGTCGAAAGGGCCTCGAAGATCACGGCCGCGTCGAGGCGCGTCAGGCCGGAGCCGCCGACATCGTCGCGGATATAGATGCCGCCCATGCCGAGCGCCGCCGCCTGGCGCATCTCCTCGACCGGGAAATGCTTTTCCTCGTCCCAACGCACGGCATGAGGCGCCAGGGTTTCGGCTGCGAAACCCTGGGCCATGTCGCGGATGGCGATCTGGTCTTCGGTGAGGGAGAACATGCCCTGGTCTCCTTCGCCGTCGGCCTCAGCCCATCGTCGGGATGACGAAGCTTGCGCCGTCCTTGATGCCAGACGGCCAGCGCGCCGTCACGGTCTTGGTCTTGGTGTAGAAGCGGATCGAGTCCGGGCCGTGCTGGTTGAGATCGCCGAAGACCGAGCGCTTCCAGCCGCCGAAGGTGTAATAGGCCAGCGGCACCGGGATCGGCACGTTGATGCCGACCATGCCGACCTGGACCTTCGAGGCGAAGTCGCGGGCAGCGTCGCCGTCGCGGGTGTAGATCGCGGTGCCGTTGCCGTATTCGTGGTCGTTGGTCAGCTTCAGCGCTTCGTCATAGCTGTCGGCGCGCAGCACGGAGAGGACCGGCCCGAAGATCTCCTCCTTGTAGATGCGCATGTCCTTGGTGACGTTGTCGAACAGGCAGCCGCCGACATAGAAGCCGTTCTCATAGCCCTGCATCTTGAAGTCGCGGCCGTCGACGAGGAGCTTGGCGCCCTCGCCGATGCCGATGTCGACATAGGACTTGATCTTCTCCATCGCCGCCTTGGTGACGACCGGGCCGTAATCGGCCGAAGTATCGGTCGAGGGGCCGATCTTCAGGCTTTCGACGCGGGGAATGAGCCGCTTTACCAGCTCGTCGGCAGTGGCCTTGCCGACCGGGACGGCGACCGAGATCGCCATGCAGCGCTCGCCGGCCGAGCCGTAGCCGGCGCCGATGAGCGCATCGACCGCCTGGTCCATGTCGGCGTCGGGCATGATGATCATGTGATTCTTGGCGCCGCCGAAGCACTGCACACGTTTACCGTTGGCGCAGCCGCGAGCGTAGATGTACTCGGCAATCGGGGTCGAGCCGACGAAGCCGATCGCCTTGATGTCGTGGTCGTCGAGGATGGCGTCGACCGCCTCCTTGTCGCCGTTGACGACGTTGAGGATGCCGGGAGGGCCACCCGCCTCGATGAAGAGCTCGGCGAGACGCATCGGTACGCCCGGGTCACGCTCGGACGGCTTCAGGATGAAGGCGTTGCCGCAGGCGATGGCGGGGCCGAGCTTCCAGAGCGGGATCATCGCCGGGAAGTTGAACGGGGTGATGCCGGCGACGACGCCGAGCGGCTGGCGCAGCGAATAGATGTCGATGCCCGGGCCGGCGCCGTCGGTGAACTCGCCCTTCATCAGATTGGGCACGCCGAGCGAGAACTCGACGACCTCGACGCCGCGCTGGATGTCGCCCTTGGCGTCGGGGATGGTCTTGCCATGCTCGCGGGCGAGCAGTTCGGCGAGCTCGTCATTGTTCTGCGCGATCAGGTCGAGGAACTTCATCAGCACGCGGGCGCGGCGCTGCGGATTGACCGCCGCCCATTTCGGCTGGGCTTCGGCGGCGTTCTCGACCGCGGCGCGCATCTCGGCGGCGGAAGCGAGCGCGACCTTGCCGATCACCGAGCCGTCCATCGGCTGGTAGACATCGGCCGTGCGGCCCGAGGTGCCAGCGACGTGCTTGCCGCCGATGAAGTGACCGATCTGACGCATGGCGTCCTCCCCTAAAGTCGTGTGACGCTGATTTGAGCTACCCCTATCATTATCGTTTGCGCACGGCTATAGGCGGATATCAGCCGACGTCGTGCAAAAACACAGATACGGGAGGAGCGCCATGGAACGGTTCGACTGGGACGACCTGCGTTTCTTCCTTGCCGTCGCCCGCTCGGGCCGGCTCACCGCGGCGGCGCGCCGGCTTGGCGCTGACCATGCGACCGTCTCGCGCCGCATCACCTCGCTGGAGGAATCGCTCAAGGCCAAGCTGTTCGAGCGGCGACCGCAAGGTTATGCGCTGACTGGCCATGGCGAGCAGTTGCTGGCCAAGGCCGAGAGCATGGAGACCGAGGCGCTGGCGATCCAGAGCGAGATCGGCGGTGCCGACATGGCGCTCTCCGGCACGGTCCGGATCGGCGCGCCCGATGGTTTCGGCTCGACCTTCCTCGCTTCCCGGTTCGCCGGCCTCGCCAAGGCCTATCCCGGGCTGGAGCTGCAGCTCATCGCGATGCCGCGGCTGCTCTCATTGTCGAAGCGCGAGGCCGACGTCGCGATCACGCTGGCCCCGCCCAAGGAGGGCAAGGTCGTCGCCCGCAAGCTCTGCGACTACCGGCTCGGCCTCTACGCCTCGCAGGACTATCTCGACGCGATGCCGAAGATCACGGCGGCCGAGGACCTCTTCGGCCATCGCATCGTCGGCTATATCGACGATCTCATCTTCACGCCTGAGCTCGACTATCTCGACGAGGTCGCCAAAGGCTTGCGCGCCCATATCCAGAGCTCGAGCGTGCTGGCGCAGATGAATGCCGTCGCGGCCGGTGCCGGCATCGGCGTGATCCACCATTTCATGGCGGTCGACGAGCTCAGGCTGGTGCCGGTGTTGCCCGAGAGCGTCTCGATCACGCGCTCCTTCTGGCTGCTCGTCCATGCCGATCTCAAGGACGTCGCCCGGGTGCGGGCAGTCGTCGACTTCATCGTGCGTGAGTCGAAGGCCAGCCGCGCTTTGTTGATGGGTGAGCTGGCGGCAGCCGGCGGCGCGCGCCTGGCCGCGGCAGGCTGAACTACCCCGCGAGGCGCACGCAGTTGCGTCCCTCGCGCTTGGCCGCATAGAGCGCCCGGTCTGCGGCAATCAGCTGTTGGTCGAAATTGCCGGCACCATCGATCTCAGCGACGCCGATCGAGGCCGTCAGCGTGATCTGCTGACCGCCCACGGTCAGGGTCTCGTGCGAGACGTCGAGCCGGATGTGATCGCTGAGCCGCATCGCCGCCTTGGCGTCGATACCAGGGAACAGGATGGCGAATTCCTCGCCGCCGATGCGGGCGAGCAGATGGCCGCTGCCCTCCACAGACTGGGCGAGGCAGCGCGCCACGCTGGCGAGTGCCTGGTCGCCGAAATCGTGGCCGTGGCTGTCGTTCAGCTGCTTGAAATCGTCGATGTCGAGGATGGCGACAGCGCTCTTGCGCTTCTTCGCCTGCGCCTCCTCGATCAGCCTGCCGGCATTGGCGAAGAAATGGCGGCGATTGAACAGCCCGGTCAACGCGTCGCGCGAGGCGAGGCTATGGAGCTGCTCGAGCTGTTCGAGCGTCTCGACATTGCTCGCGATCCGGCATTGCAGCTCTTCCGGGATGAAGGGCATCGAGATGAAGTCGTTGGCGCCGGCCTTGAGGAAACCGACCGAGACCATGCGGTCGCTCGACGAGGAGACGCCGATCAGGCGCAGCCGGTCGGAGGCGAACTCGCGGCGGATGCGCCGCGTCAGCTCGTAGCCGTCCATGTCGGGCATGTAATAGTCGCTGACGACCAGCTTTATGTCGGGATTGTCCTTGAGAAGGACCAGAGCCTCGTCCCCGGAAGAAACCTCGATCACCTCGTATTGCTGGACCTTCAGCATATGGGCGAGCAGCTTGCGCGTCGCGGCAGTGTCGTCGACGACGAGGATCCGGGTCTCCCGGTTGGCGAGTGCGCGCTTGGCGGTGGCGACCACGGTCTCAAGCGTGAAGGTGCTGTCCTTGGGGACATAGTCTATGACGTCGCGCTCCATGATCCGGTTGCGCGTCTCGAGATCGAAGCTGCCGGTATGGACGATGGTCGGAATGCGGCGTTGGACGGTGAAGTCGATCGCCTCACCGCGTGGTGCGTCGGGCAGGTTGAGGTCGACCACGGCCAGGGTGAAGGCGGCGCGATCCTCGGTGACGACCTCGTGCAATTCGTTGAGCGACTGGCAAACGACGATGGGGAGCTGAAGCTCGGTCTCGAGGCGGCGCGAGAGCGCCAGCGCATAGGTCCGTGAATCCTCGACGAGAAGGACCTTGAGCTCTTCGGCGATGGGTTCGCTCTCACGGCGTCCGGTTGCGCGATAGGCCATTGAGCTCACGAGTCCCTGGTCGGTGCCGGCAGGGTTTGCGGCAGGTTTCGAGCTCTGCTTTGCGATGAAAAGGCGAACTCCATGCGGCAGACCATCCTGCCGCAACGTTAATTTGGGTTTAACCAGCCCCCTGTCGTCCGGAGGGTGATAGGGGGCACTTATCTGTGTTGTGGGAGCGCTGCTGCTCAGATCCGCCAGGGCAGGATGTTGGCCGGCAGTTTGCGTCCGAGCGCGTCGAGCCCGAGCATAACCGCGAGGATCACCGCGCAGGCGCTGATCGCCACCGCCGCTGCCTCGCCGGCGAGCCCGGCTTCCTTCAGGCTGAACAGCACGACGCCGAGCGTCTCGGTGCCGGAGGACCAGAGCAGGGCCGAGACGGTGAGCTCGTTGAAGGCGACGAGGAAGACCATCAGCCCGCTGACGGCGGCTGCCGGCGCCAGGATCGGGGCGACGATGAAGCGCAGCATCTGCCAGAGCGTGACGCCGTCCAGCTTCGCGGCTTCCTCGTGATGCGCCTCGATCTGCGCCATCGCCGCGACCGGGGCCTTCAGCGCCAGCGGCAGGAAGCGTGCGACATAGGCGAACAGGATGATGAAGGGCGTGGCGTAGATGCTGACGCCGATCAGTGGCAGCGGCTTCAGGAACATCAGGATGCAGGCGATGGCCAGCACGACGCCGGGCAGGGCATAGGGCAGCTCGATCACCACCTCGACCACGCGCCGGAGCTTGCCCATGCGCCGCTCCAGCCCATAGGCGAAGGCGATCGAGAGGAAGGCCAGGAGGATCGCGGCGGAGCCGGCGAAGAGGAAGGAGTTGCGGAAGGCGCGCACCGTCACGTCCTGGCGCAGCAGCACTTCGGCGAACTTGTCGAAGGTGAGGTTCTGCCAGGTGAGCGCGACGCCGAGCGCCGGCGTCAGCGCCTCGCCGAGCAGCGCCAGCAGCGGCAGGCCGAGCTTGAGCGCGATCAGCAGCCAGAGGCCAGCGGCGACGAAGGGACGCGCGGCTCCAAGCTGCCAGAACGGCTGCAGCGGCCGTTCGATCTCGACCTTGCCGCCGCCGCGCCGGGTTGCGAGCAGGCCGGCGATGATGCCGAGGCCGGCGACGAGCACCACCAGCAGCGAAAGCGCGGCTGCGTCCGGCAATCCGGCCGGGCCGAAGCTCGACAGCCGACGATAGATCAGCGTCGGCAGGGTGAGGTAGTTGACCGGCAGGCCGAGCAAAGCCGGGATGCCGAAATTGCCGATGCCGGCGACGAAGGCGAGCAGGGCCGCGGCCATGATCTGCGGCCGCAGCACCGGCAAAAGGATGCGCCCGACGATGGTGGCGGGCGCTGCCCCTTCCATCTGCGCGGCCTCGACCAGCGTATGCGGCACGCTGCGCAGGCCGGTCCAGAGCGTGATCGCGACCAGCGGCGCATGGTGCAGGGCCATCACCAGGATGATGCCGCCGCGTCCGAGCAGCGGATTGGGCGTGCCGGGCACCGGCGCCAGCCCGAGCATGCCGAGGAGAGCCGAGTTCGGCGCGAACAGGCTGAGGAAAGCCAGCGCCGCCACCTGCGGCGCGACCATCATCGAGAAGACCAGTGCGAAGGCGAGCGGGCGCTTGCCGCGGACATCTGTGACGGCGAGCAGGATCGCCGCCGTCCCGCCGATCAGCAGCGCACCGAGCGCTGAAAGCCCGGCCGTCTCGAAGGTGTGCAAGGTCGCGTTGACCGCGGCGCGGCTGGAGATCTCGGCCAGCGCCGCTTCGGGTGCGAACTGCCAGCCCGGCGCGAAGGCGGCGGCGAGCAGCCGCAGGAAGGGCAGGGCGCCGAACAGGGTCGCGCAGAGCAGCACCAGCGCCGGCAGGCCGAGGCCGGCCGGCAAGGCGAGGCCAGGCAGGACCGGGCGGATGCCGGTCTGCCTTAGCTCAGCGGGGGCTACGAGCGTCATCGTGTCGGCGCCTGGGGCTGGATTTTCGTCCGGGCTCAGCCTTCGAAGATGGCGCTGAAGCGCTTGCGCGCGGCCGGCTCGTCAGCCAGCGCCTTGGCAGCGTCGAACGGCATCAGCTTGATCGCGCCGCGGGCCGGATAGCCGGCCGGCAGGGCGACATCCGGATGGGCCGAGACATAGCCCTGCTTCAGCGCCAGCTCCTGGCCGTCCTTGGAGATCAGGAAATCGACCAGGGCCTTGGCGGCTTCGGGATTCTTGCTGCTCTTCAGGATCGCGACCGGCTCGCTCACCGCCGAGACGCCTTCCTTCGGGAAGACGAACTCGACCGGCGCGCCCTTGGCTTTCTCGCGGATCGGCATGAAGTCGACGATCATGCCGTAGAGCTTCTCGCCGGTGGCGACCTGGCGCAGGATGTCGCCATTGGCGCCGGCGGCGAGCGTGCCGTTCTCCTTCAGCTTCTCGTAGAAGCTCCAGCCGTCGGGCAGGTTGCCGGTCAGCGTGATCGTGTGGATCATCGCGGCGCCCGAATTCAGCGGGCTCGGCATGGCGAGCTGGTTCTTGGCCTCCGGCTTGGCGAGGTCGAGCCAGCTCTCCGGCTTCAGCGCCGCCTTGGTGTTGTAGACGATGCCGGTGGTGATCAGCTTGGTCGCGAACCACATCTTCGCGGGGTCGTGCACGCCGGCGGGGAAGGCCGAGACGTCGGCCTTGTCATGGGCGAGCAGGCGGCCTTCCTTCTTCAGGCCTTCCATGGTCACGGCATCCGCGATCAGCAGCACGTCGGCCTGCGGCGCGCCGGCCTCGATCTCCGCCCGGAGCTTGGCCATCACGCGCGGCGTGCCGTCGCGGACGAAGCTGATCTCGACCTTGGGATACTTCGCCTTGAAGGCGTCGATCGTCTGCTGGGCGTCGGTGTTGGGCTGGCTGGTATAGAGCACGAGCTTGCCTTCGACCGCGCCGGCGGTGTCGATCGCCGGCAGGGCCAGGCCGAGCGCGAGGACGGCGGTGGTTGCGAGGGCGCGCATATGAAACTCCGCAGGTCTGCCGCGCGGCGAGAGCGCGCGAACGTCAGGACATGGATCGTGCGGCGCGGGGTAAGCCGCGCGCATGACACATCCGTGACATCGTCCTCTTTGACGCGGCCGGGCTGCGCCGTCAAAGCCGATTCACCTAGGTTCGGCGGAAGGGATCAAGGACACGTCCGATCGAACATCGCATGAAAATCGTGCAACCCAGCCGCTTGTGAGTTGCATGGCTCATCGACTAGTGTTTATGAGGAGCAGGACAAAAAAGCTCAATCTAAACGTTTTAAATGGGAGGATACCATGAAATTCGTGCGTTCTCTGGCTGCCGGCGCAGCCTTGGCCGCAATCGCCGCCGGCTGGTCCGGAGCGGCGCTTGCCCAGGAGACGGTGACCGTCTGGTTCACCAAGGGCTTCTACAAGGGCGAGGACGACGCGCTGCTCGCCGTCGTAGACAAGTTCCAGAAGGCGACCGGCGTCAAGGTCGACCTCTCCCTTTATGCGACCGAGGACTGCGTTACCAAGTCGGTCGGCGCCGTCCAGGCGGGCACGCCGCCGGATGTCGGATTCTGCACCACCTATGACTTCCGCACCACCGGGCAGTGGGCCTTCGAGGGCAAGCTCGAGGACGTCACCGACGCACTGGAGCCGCTCAAGGCGCAGCTCCAGCCGCAGGCGCTGGCGACGACCTTCCTGATGAACGGCAAGACCGGCAAGAAGGCCTATTACGCCTTCCCGATCCAGCAGCAGATGATGCACATCACCTACTGGAAGGACATGCTGGAAGAGGCCGGCTTCAAGGAAAGCGACATCCCGAAGGGCTGGGACGGCTATTGGGACTTCTGGTGCGACAAGGTCCAGGGCGCGCTGCGCGCCAAGGGCAAGCGCATCTACGCCGTCGGCCATCCGATGGGCGTCGCCGCCTCGGACACCTTCTATTCCTTCCTGACCTTCGCCAACGCCCACAATGCCAAGGTCGTCGACGAGGACGGCAAGATCGTGCTCGACCAGCCGGCCAACAAGGCGGCGATGATCAAGGCGGTGAAGGACTACGCCAACATCTCCCAGCGTGGCTGTACGCCGCCCTCCTCGGTGAACTGGCTCGACCCCGACAACAACGTCGCCTTCCACAACCGCACGACGGTGCTGACCCACAACGCCACGATCTCGATCGCGGCCAAGCATCTCGACGACATGAACAACCAGGCGCTCACCCAGGAGCAGCGCGACCAGGCCAAGAAGAACTATTACGACAACATCCGCACGGCCGAGTTCCCGAACAAGCCGGACGGCTCGCCGATGACCAACCTCGCCGCAGTCAAGACCGCCGTCGTCTTCGCCGACGGCAAGAACAAGAAGCGCGGCAAGGAATTCATGGCCTTCATGATGAAGGACGAGAACCTGCGTCCCTTCGTCGAGGGCTCGGTCGGCCGCTGGTTCCCGACCACGGTCGAGGCCGCCAAGGCCGAGTTCTGGACGGGCGCGGATCCGCACCGCAAGATCGTCTACAAGCAGTACACGGATGGCACCACGCCGTTCCAGTTCGTCTACAACTACAAGTTCACCACGGTGAACGCCGAGAACGTCTGGGCCAAGGCGGTCAACCGCGTGCTGGTCGACAAGGCCACGCCGGAGCAGGCGGTCGACGAGATGATCGCCCGCATCAAGCAGATCGCCGGCTGACGCCGGCATAAGGCAAGCCGACAAACACGGCATCCCGCAGCGCAACCTCGCTGCGGGATGCCGACCCGTCTTCGACGGCGGGGCGCGTCTCGAGGGAGAACACTAGAATGACCACGGCAGCGATGGCTCCCCCAGCAACCGCTTCGAGCGATGCAACCTCCGGACAGGCGCGCGACCGCGTGTTCTGGGGTGTGCTCATGCTCGCACCCTATCTTCTCGTCTTCGCTGTGATGGTGGTCTATCCGGTTGCCTACGGCCTCTGGCTGGGCCTCAACTGGCAGTCCTACAAGGCGCTCTTCGCCGATCCGATCTTCGTTCGCACGCTGGTCAACACCGTCGTCTTCCTGTTCATCGCGGTGAACCTGAAGTTCATCATCGCGATGTTCCTCTCGGGCTTCTTCGTCCAGCAGCGTGCCTGGGTGCGTTTCATGCTGGTGCTGTTCATCCTGCCCTGGGCGGTGCCTTCGATCCCGACCATCCTGTCCTTCCGGGTGATGCTCAACCCTGAGAACGGCATGATCAACCAGCAGCTTTTCCACTGGTTCGGCATCGTCGAGGGCCCCGGCTGGCTGACCGATCCGACGCTCGCCTTCGCCTCCTCGATCATGGTCCATATCTGGAAGTCGCTGCCGTTCTGGACGCTGATCCTTGTCACCGGCCGGCTCGCCATCGCGCAGGACCTTTATGAGGCGGCCAGCGTCGACGGCGCCAATAAATGGCAACAGTTCCGCTTCATCACCTGGCCGTCGCTGGCGACGCTCTACGTCACCTCGACCCTGCTCTCGATGATCTGGACGCTGGGTGACTTCAACAGCGTCTATCTGCTCACCGGCGGTGGTCCGGGCGATCTCAACCACGTGCTGGCGACGCTCGGCATCCGCTATATGCGCAACAACAATCTCGACCTCGGCATCGCCTCGATCATCTGCGCGATGCCGCTGATCCTGCCCATGGTCTGGTTCATGGTGAAGCGTCTCTCGAAGGGAGCCGAATGATGAAAAAGGTTCTCGACGAGGGCAAACTGATCCTGATCGCCATTCCCGTGCTGATCTGGACGCTGCTGCCGATCTACCATCTCTTCGTGCTGTCGATCTCGACGCAGGAATCGATGCTCGCCGGCAAGCTCTGGCCGGAGAAGCCGACGTTGCAGAACTTCCAGATCGTCTTCAACCAGCAGCACTACTACCTGACGAATTTCTGGCTGCAGCTGTTCAACAGCTTCATGATCGCGATCGCGACCGGGCTGCTCACGCTGTTCATCGCGACCTGCGCTGCCTTCGCCATCTCGCGGCTGAAGGCGCCGGGCGGCCGCTCGATCATGAACTTCGCGCTGGCGACCTATCTGATCCCGGCCGCCTTCCTCGCCATCCCCATGTACAAGGCGATGGGCACGTTCGGGCTGCTCAACACCCGCGTCGCGCTGATCCTCGCCATGGTGGCGCTGGCTTCGCCCTATGCGATCTGGGTGCTGAAGCAGGCCTCCGACAAGCTGCCGAAGGAGCTCGACGAAGCCGCGATCATGGATGGCGCCAACTCGCTGCAGCTCTTCCGGCTGGTCTATCTGCCGCTGATGAAGCCCTCGATGGTGGTGATCGGCATCTACGCGCTGCTGCTCGCCTGGAACGAGTATCTCTACGCCTTCCTGCTGCTCTCCAGCGAAAAGGCGGTGCCGCTCGCAGTCGGCCTCGGGCTCTTCCTCTCGGCCGATGATGCGCCCTGGAACCTCTTGATGACGGCCGGCCTGATCTACGCCATCCCGCCAGCGGTGATCTATTACGGCTTCCGCAAGAACATGGTCACTGGCCTGACCGCAGGTGCGGTGAAGAGCTGACGAAAGCATCGACGAAGCGACCCGGCCGGGGCTGGTGCAGGGCCGGGTTGCTTCGCTTTCGCTCGCAATGACGGTCGGCAGGCTTCATATTGATGGCAGACCGACAGCAACCCATACGGATGACGTGATGACCGCCTCCAAGCTCGACCAGCTCCGCGCCATGACCACCGTGGTCGCCGACACCGGCGACATTGAGGCCGTGCGCCGCCTCAAGCCGGTCGACTGCACCACCAATCCGACGCTGCTGCTGAAAGCGGTGGAGACGCCGGCCTATGCCGGTCTCGTCGAGGAGGCGATCGCCTGGGGCAAGCGCCAGGGCGGTGCGGGTGTGGTCGAGGCGGTCTGCGACCGGCTGGCCGTCACCTTCGGCACCGAATTGACCAAGATCGTGCCCGGCCGGGTCTCGACCGAGGTCGATGCCGATCTCTCCTTCGACACGGAAGCCACGATCGCCAAGGCGCGCGCCATCATCGCTGCCTACAAGGAACGCGGCGTCGGGCGCGAGCGCATCCTGATCAAGGTCGCCTCGACCTGGGAGGGCATCCAGGCTGCTCGTGTCCTCCAGGCCGAGGGCATCGACTGCAACCTGACCCTGCTCTTCGCTTTGCCGCAGGCGGTCGCGGCCGCCGATGCCAAGGCCTTCCTGATCTCGCCCTTCGTCGGCCGCATCCTCGACTGGCATGTGAAGGCCGGCGGCGGTCCCTACACCGCCGAGACCGATCCCGGCGTCGTCTCGGTGAAGAGCATCTACGCTTATTACAAGGCGTTCGGGATCAAGACCGTGGTCATGGGCGCCTCCTTCCGCAACACCGGCGAAATCGAGGAACTGGCTGGCTGCGACCGGCTGACGATCGGCCCGGGCCTGCTCGACGAACTCGCTGGCGCGACCGGCAACCTCCCGCGCAAATTGTCGCCGGCAGCCTCGCCGCAAGTCGCATCCCCCGGAGGGGCCAAGAAGATCACGCTCGACGAGAAGGCCTTCCGCTTCGCCATGAACGAGGACCCGATGGCGACCGAGAAGCTCGCCGAGGGCATTCGCGGCTTCGTCAAGGACCTTCGCAGCCTGCGCAAGCTCGTCGCCGCCAAGCTCGACGAGGCCAAGGCGGCGTGAGCCCGGCGGATTCGGCGAAGGTCGCCGTCGTCACCGGCGGTGCCAAGGGCATCGGCCGTGCCGTCTGCGAGCGATTGGCGTTGGACGGCTTCCTTCCGGTCGTTTGGGATCTGAAGGAGGGCGAGGGCGGTCACGCCTTCGTCGCTTGCGATGTCACCGACGAGGCGCAGGTCGCGGCCGCGCTCGACCGGACGGAGCGCGAGCACGGGCCGATCGCGGTGCTCGTCAACAATGCCGGACTGACCGGCCCCTCGACCACGCTCGCCGAAACGCCGCTGGCGCAATGGCAGAAGGTCCAGGCGGTCAACCTGACCGGCACCTTCCTCTGCTCGCGTGTTGTCGCGGCCGTAATGGCGCTGCGCGGTCATGGCCGCATCGTCAACATCGCCTCGCTAGCCGGCAAGGAGGGCACGCCGACGCTCTCGGCCTACAGCGCCGCCAAGGCCGGCGTGATCGCGCTGACCAAGGCCCATGGCAAGGAACTCGCCGGCACCGGTGTGCTGGTCAATGCGGTGGCGCCGGCTGCGATCGAGACCGAATTGCTGCAGCAGATGAGCGCCGAGACGGTCGCGACCATGATCGGCAAGAGCCCGCTGAAGCGGCTTGGCACCGTCGATGAGCTGGCGGAGCTGGTCGCCTGGCTCGCCAGCGAGAAATGCAGCTTCTCGACTGGCGCCGTCTTCGATCTCTCGGGCGGCCGCGCGACTTACTGAGCCTGCGCGGTGGCGCCGAGATCCGCCTTCGTCGCCAGCACTGGGACGACCGGCGCGGTGATGGACGGCGTGAAATAAGCCCGTCCACCCGCAGCCGCGGCTTCGAGGGTCTGCTGCTGAAGCTTGGGCAGACGTCTGGTGTCGTCGAGCGCCGTGAACTGACTGGTCGCGTGCTCTGTGGATTTCTGCCCGTCGAAGACGACGATGCCGCTGCGGGTGACCACAATGTCGCCCTTCCGCAGCGTGGGATCGCGCAGATACCAGTAGGCATCGCTGGCCGGGTCGAGCTTGACCGTGGGCTCCGCCGGCCTTGTATTCACCGGGCGCGGTTTGCTGGGCTTCGGCCTGATCGCCGGACCGTCCGGAATGCCGACTGCGGCCGGCGGGGTCGGATTGCCGAAGATCGCCCGGGTGAGATCGTCGAGGAAGCCGGCAGCCTGTGCCTGCGGCGCCATCGCGAATCCGATTGTGCCGGCAATGCCGAGCACCAGGATCACCCGTCGTGTCATGGCCGAACCTCCTGTTCCTGCACTGCCCGGTTGCGTCGCGCTTGTTCGCGTTAGCGCTGCAATCGACCGGATCATGCACCCGCATCTCTCAAACGAGGCGCGCGCGGGAAAGTTCGATCTCTCCGTTGCATCACCATTGCGCCGGGCCCCAGGCCGGCGGTTGCGACCGCTGCGTACACGATTGCGCGCGTGCTCTGGCGGGCGTTGCGGTGCGGGTCTAGACATCCGGTCTCGTCCACGCAGGCTGGGCCGGCAATCATGGCGATCCGTTCGTTCCTCGCGCTGCTTCTCTCCGCCGCCCTCGCGACGGCGGTATCCGCCGAGCCCTCAGGCACGCTGCGGCAGGGTTCGGGCGAAGTCTCCTTCACCGCCAAGCGCTTCGGCGTGCCGACCGCGTCGGGCATCTTCGACCATGTCGAGGGCGCCATTTCCCTCGATTTCGACCACCCCGAGCGCAGCCGCATAAGGATGACGATCGAGACGGTCTCGCTCCACACCGGCACCGCTTTGGTCGACGGCTTCATCAAGGGCGAGAGCATGCTCGATGTCGGCCACTATCCGACGGCGAGCTTCGTCTCCGAGCAGGTCAGCCGGGTCGATGGTCGCAGCCTCGTAATCCGCGGCCGGCTGACGATCCGCGGCGCCACGCAACCGGTGGATGTCAGCGCGGTCGCCGAGCGCGATCCAGCAGGGTTGCGCCCCGGCGAGCGACTGCCCTTCCGCGCGACCACCGGCTTCTCGCGCAACGCCTTCGCCATCGGGCGCGACGTCAATATCGTCGACGATCAGGTCGATCTGGCGATCCGCGGCGAGATCCTGCGCTGAACAGTGCTTTTCATGGCAGGTGAGAGGCGGGGACTTTGGCGATGCGCCCGAGACGCTGGCATCCCCTGATCATCGCGCTGCACTGGCTGACGCTGGCGCTGATCCTCGTGCAGTTCGGGCTCGCTCAAGTGATGCGCGACGAGACCCGCGATCTCATCAGCCGCTTCCAGCTCTACCAATGGCACAAATCCATCGGGCTCAGCGTCGCGGCGCTCGTCCTCCTGCGCCTCGTCTTGCGGTTGGCCCTGCCGGAGCCGCAATCGCTCACCATGCCGGCCTGGCAAGCCCTAGCCGCGGCAATCGTCCGGGCCGGGCTCTATCTTTGCCTGCTCACGCTGCCGCTGACCGGCCTGCTGATGGTCTCGGCCGCACCGATCCAGATCCCGACCTTGTTCTTCGGCTGGATCGCCGTGCCGCACCCGATCGGCCCGGACAAGGCCGTCTACGAGGCGATGCTACGCCTGCACGAGGCGCTCTTCACTACCCTGGCCGCACTCGCTGCGATCCATGCCGGCGCGGCCCTCCTCCATCAGTTCGTGCTGAAGGACGGGCTGATGCGCCGGATGTGGTTCGGCGGCTCTCAGCCCTTGCCCTGAGATGCAAACGCCTCGGCGCGGATGGTCGATAGCGATTTCGCCGGGGTGATTGCCTCGGGGTCGAGCAGGCAGTGGATGATCGCCGGCTTGCCGCTGGCGACGGCGCGCTCGAAAGCCGGAGCGAACTCCTCCGTCGTCTCGACCCGCTCGCCATGGCCGCCGAAGGCCTTGGCATAGGCGGCGAAATCCGGGTTCTTCAGCGTCGTCGCCGAGACGCGGCCGGGATAGTGCTTCTCCTGGTGCATGCGGATGGTGCCGTACATGCCGTTGTCGACGACGATGACGATCACCGGCAGGTCGTATTGCACCGCAGTCGCGAAATCCTGGCCGTTCATCAGGAAGCAGCCATCGCCGGCAAAGGCGATCACAGTCCGCTCAGGGAAGATCCGCTTGGCGCCGATCGCCGCCGGCACGCCATAGCCCATCGAGCCCGAGGTCGGCGCGAGCTGCGTCGCGAACTTGGTGAAGCGATGGAAACGGTGCACCCAGGTCGCGTAATTGCCGGCGCCGTTGCACATGATCGCGTCGGCCGGGATGTTGCGGCGCAGCCAGGTCACCATCTCGCCGGGATGGAACTTGCCGGGCACCGGCGCCGGCTGCTCGCTCCAAGCGAGATAGGCGTCATGCGCCTCGGTGCCCGCGCCTGCCCACGGGATCACCTGCGGCGGATGGACCGTCTCGAGCGCGGCGCAGAAGGCGGTTGGCGAGGCGTTGATCGCCAGCTCCGGCCGGTAGACGCGGCCGAGCTCTTCCGGATCGGGATGGACATGCACCAGCGGCCGGCCCGGATTGGGAATGCCGAACAGGGTGTAGGACTGGCTCGGCATCTCCGAGAGACGCCCGCCGACCAGCAGGACGAGGTCGCTGTCCTGGATGCGCTTCAGCAGTTTCGGATTGGGGCCGATGCCGAGATCGCCGGCGAAGTTCGCGTGGTCGGCCGGGAACAGCATCTGCCGGCGGAACGAGACCGCAACCGGCAGGTCGAAACGCTCGGCGAAGCGCTGGAAGCGTGCGATCGCCTGCGAGTCCCAGCGCGAGCCGGCGAGGATTGCGATCGGCGCCTTCGCCGCCCAGAGCCGCTTCTGCAGGTCGATCGTCTGCGAGAGCGAGGGGTGCGTCTCGGTGACCTGGTAGGGCTGTGCGTCGGCGACGTCGGCGAGGTCGGTCAGCACGTCTTCCGGCAGCGCGATCACCACCGGGCCGGGCCGGCCGGCGGTCGCGACATGGAAGGCGCGGCTGATGATCTCGGGGATGCGGGTGGCATCGTCGATCTCGGTCGCCCACTTCGTCATCGTGCCGAAGACGGCGCGGTAGTCGAGTTCCTGAAAGGCCTCGCGCTCGCGCATGCCGCGCTCGATCTGGCCGACGAACAGGATCATCGGCGTCGAGTCCTGGTCGGCGATATGGATGCCTGGCGAGGCATTGGTCGCGCCGGGGCCGCGCGTGACGAAGCAGATGCCGGGCTTGCCGGTCAGCTTGCCGGCAGCTTCCGCCATCATCGCCGCGCCACCCTCGGCCCGGCAGATCGTGACCTTCATGTCGGCATCGTGCAGCGCATCGAGCACGGCAAGATAGCTCTCGCCGGGTACGCAGAAGGCGTCGGTCGCGCCATGGATCAGGAGTTGGTCGACGAGGATCTGCCCGCCTGTGCGAGGTCCGGTCATTGAAATATCCGCCCTAATTAGCTAAGTTGGTCAGGTTGAACGAGGAGGCGGCGATGACGCGCGTCACCATCCATGAAGCCAAGACAAATCTCTCGCGCCTGATCGAGCAAGTCGAGAAGGGCGGCGAGGTCGTGATCTCGCGCCGCGACAAGCCGGTGGCGCGGCTAGTGCCGATCGAGACGGCGCGACCCGAGCGCAAACCGGGGCGGTTCAAGGGCCAGTTCGAGGTTGGGCCGGAATTCTTCGAGCCGCTTCCCGAGGAGGAGTTACGGCTCTGGGAGGGCCATGGCGATTGAGGCTGCTGCTCGATACCTCGACCTTGCTCTGGTTCTGGCTTGGAGGCCGGACGTTGAGCAAGCCGGTCATGAACGCGATCACCGATCGTAATCACCAGATCTACGTCAGTCCGATCTCGGCGATGGAGATTGCGACCAAGCACCGGGTCGGAAAGCTGCCAGGGGTGGAAAACGTCCTCGCGACATTCGACGAGGCGCTGCAAGCGGACGGATTTCAGTCGCTTCCGCTTCTGAATTTGCACGCCCGCCTGGCAGGCTCTATTCCGGGCGAACATCGTGATCCCTTCGACCGCCTGCTGGCCGCGCAGGCTATTCTCGATGACCTGCTTATGGTCTCGTCGGATACCGCCTTCGATGCGCTCGGCGCCCGCCGCATGTGGTGAGCCGGCCATTCAGCCGCCTCCGCCCCAGGCCGGGTCGTTCAGGATCTCGTCTTCATGTTCGCCGAGGCGCGGGCTCGGCCGGTTCGCGACCTGCCTGACGCCGTCGAGCACGATCGGCGAGGCGACGGTCGGGGTCGAGCCTGCCCTGGCCGCCGGATTCGGCAGGTCGACGCGCACACCGCGGGCCTGAACCTGCGGATCGGCGAAGACCTCCTCGATCGTATTGATCGGGCCGGCCGGCACGCCGACAGCCTCGAGCTTGGCCAAAAGGTCGAGCTTGGCGAAGCGACTGGTCAGCGCATTGAGGCGCGCCGTCAGGGCAACGCGGTTGGCGACGCGCGAGCGGTTGTCGATGTAGTCGGGCTCAGCCGCAAAGCCGGCGTCGCCGACGGCCTCGCAGAGCTTGCGCCACTGCCCGTCATTGCCGGTGGCGATGATGATGTGCCCGTCCGCCACCGGGAACACGTCGTAGGGCACGATGTTGGGATGGGCGTTGCCGAGGCGCTGCGGCGCCTTGCCGGAGGTGAGATAGTTCATCGCCTGGTTGCCGAGCACGGCGACCTGCGCATCGAGCAGCGCCATGTCGAGCACTGCGCCTTCGCCTGTCGTATCGCGCCGGCGCAATGCGGCGAGGATACCGGTGGTGGCATAGAGACCGGTATAGATGTCGGCGACGGCATAGCCGGCCTTCATCGGTGCGCCATCAGGCTCGCCGGTGACCGACATCGGCCCGCCCATACCCTGGACCAGGAAGTCGTAGCCGGCGCGCGGCGCATAGGGGCCGTCCTGGCCGAAACCGGTGACCGAGCAGTAGATCAATCGCGGATAGGCCTTGCGCATCGAGGCCGCGTCGAGCCCGTATTTGACGAGCCCGCCGACCTTGAAGTTCTCGATCACCACGTCGGCACGGGCGGCGAGGCGATGCACCAGCGCCTGGCCCTCTGCCGTGCGGAAATCGGCGGTGATGGAGCGCTTGCCGCGATTGGCCGAGTGGAAATAGGCGGCCGAGAGATGCTCGTCGCCTGTGCCCTCGACGAAGGGCGGGCCCCATTTGCGGGTGTCGTCGCCCTCGGGCGCCTCGACCTTGACGACATCGGCGCCGAGATCGGCGAGGAGCTGGCCGATCCAGGGCCCGGCAAGGATGCGCGCCAGTTCGAGGACGCGCAGGCCGGCAAGGGGAGGGGCTGAAGTCATAGTGGAATCCACACCGTCGTCCCGGCCGCAGCGAAGCGGAGAGCCGGGACCCATGCCGGAACGGTTCAGGCATGGATCCCGGGTCGAGCTGCGCTCGCCCGGGACGACCCGAGAGGAAGGATCAGAAGAACGCCTGCAGCCCGGTGACGGCCCGGCCGAGGATCAGCGCATGGACGTCGTGCGTGCCCTCATAGGTGTTGACCGTCTCGAGGTTCGCCGCATGGCGCATGACATGGTACTCGATCGAGATGCCGTTGCCGCCGTGCATGTCGCGGGCCTGGCGGGCGATGTCGAGCGCCTTGCCGCAATTGTTGCGCTTCACGAGCGAGATCATCTCCGGCGCCATCTGACCAGCGTCGAGCAGGCGACCGACGCGCAGCGAGCCCTGCAGGCCGAGCGTGATCTCGGTCACCATGTCGGCGAGCTTCTTCTGGTAGAGCTGCGTCTGGGCGAGGGGCTTGTTGAACTGCTTGCGGTCGAGCCCGTATTGGCGGGCGCGGTGGAAGCAGTCCTCGGCGGCGCCCATCGCGCCCCAGGAGATGCCGTAGCGGGCGCGGTTGAGGCAGCCGAACGGGCCCTTAAGCCCCGAGACGTTCGGCAGCAGGTTCTCTTCCGGCACGATTACGCCGTCGATCACCACTTCGCCGGTGATCGAGGCGC
The DNA here is from genome assembly GCF_056400825.1 of Allobosea sp. P4_H5. Lineage (NCBI taxonomy): Bacteria > Pseudomonadati > Pseudomonadota > Alphaproteobacteria > Hyphomicrobiales > Alloboseaceae > Allobosea > Allobosea sp. P4_H5. The sequence continues at coordinate 427,979 of NZ_JBFUKM010000005.1, forward strand.
GCAGCGAGAGCTTGCCGCCAATCTTCGGCGCCGAGAGGCCCCTCATGCCCTTTTCGAGGATGAAGCCGCGGATCTGGTTGTCATGCGCGGCCGACTTCGCCCAGATGACGAAGACGTCGGCGATCGGCGAGTTCGAGATCCACATCTTGGAGCCGGTCAGCTTGTAGCCGTCGGCGACCTTCTCGGCCCTTGTCTTCATGCCGCCGGGATCGGAGCCGGCATCCGGCTCGGTCAGGCCGAAGCAGCCGACCCATTCGCCCGAGGCGAGCTTGGGCAGGTACTTCTTGCGCTGGTTCTCGTCGCCATAGGCGTAGATCGGGTACATCACCAGCGAGGACTGCACCGACATCATCGAGCGATAGCCGGAGTCGATGCGCTCGACCTCGCGGGCAACGAGGCCATAGGAGACGTAGTTGGCGCCGGCGCAGCCATACTCTTCCGGCACGGTGACACCGAGCAGGCCGAGCTCGCCCATCTCGTTGAAGATGCCGCGCTCGGTCTTCTCCTCGAGATAGGCATCAGCCACGCGCGGCATCAGCTTTTCCTGCGCATAGTCGCGCGCGGTGTCGCGGATCAGCCGCTCATCCTCGTTGAGCTGGTCGTCGAGCAGGAAAGGGTCCTGCCAGTTGAACTCGGCCAGCTTGTGGCTATGGGCGGTCTTGCGCGCAGCTTCGGCCATGATGCTCTCCCCTTGATCTTGATCACGCATCCACGTCGAAGCTGACGCCCTGCGCCAGCGGCAGCGTGGTGCCGTAGTTCAGCGTATTGGTGGCGCGGCGCATATAGGCCTTCCAGGCGTCCGAGCCGGCTTCGCGGCCACCGCCGGTCTCCTTCTCGCCACCGAAGGCGCCGCCGATTTCGGCGCCGGACGGGCCGATATTGACGTTGGCGATGCCGCAATCCGAGCCCTCGCCGGATACGAAGGTCTCGGCCTCGCGCATGTCGAGGGTGAAGATCGAGGAGGACAGGCCGGCGCCGACCGCGTTCTGCAGCGAAATCGCCTCGGCCAGCGTCTTGTACTTCATCACATAGAGGATCGGCGCGAAGGTCTCGCGCTCGACCGGGCCGCACTGGCTGGGCATCTCGACCAGGGCCGGGCGGACGTAGAAGCCGCCGGAACCGACATCGACCTTCTCGCCGCCATGGACCTTGCCGCCCTCGGCCTTGGCCTCGGACAGCGCCTTCTGCATGCCCTGATAGGCGGCCTCGTCGACCAGCGGGCCGACCAGGATGCCGGCTTCGCGCGGATCGCCGATCTTCACGGAGCCGTAGACCTTGGCGAGCTTCGGCACGAGCTGGTCGTAGACGCTCTCATGCACGATCAGGCGACGCAAAGTGGTGCAGCGCTGACCGGCCGTGCCCATGGCGGCGAAGGCGATACCGCGCAGGGCGATGTCGAGATCGGCCGAAGGCGCGACGATCGCGGCATTGTTGCCGCCGAGTTCGAGAATGGCGCGGGCGAAGCGGGCGGCGAGCTTCTGGCCGACCTCCTTGCCCATTCGGGTCGAGCCGGTGGCGGAGACGATGGGAACGCGATGGTCCTGCACCAGGATGTCGCCGAGCTCGCGGCCGCCGATCAGGATCTCCGACAGGCCGATCGGCGCCTCGGGCCCGAAGCGCTTCATCGTCTTCAGGGTGATCGCCTGCACGGCAAGCGCGGTCAGCGGGGTCTTCTCCGACGGCTTCCAGACGACGCTGTCGCCGCAGACGAAGGCGAGCGCCGCATTCCACGACCAGACCGCGACCGGGAAATTGAAGGCCGAGATCACGCCGACGACGCCGACCGGGTGCCACGTCTCCATCATGCGATGGTTCGGGCGCTCGGTCGCGATGGTGAGACCATAGAGCTGGCGCGACAAGCCGACCGCGAAGTCGCAGATATCGATCATCTCCTGGACCTCGCCGAGGCCCTCGGAGGTGACCTTGCCAGCTTCCAGGGTCACCAGCAGGCCGAGATCGGCCTTGTGGGTGCGCAGTTCCTCGCCGAGCAGGCGGACGAACTCGCCGCGCCGCGGTGCCGGTACCTTGCGCCAGGCGAGGTAGGCGGACTGGGCCCGGCCGATCGCGGCCTCTGCTTCCGCAGGCGAGGTCTCGCGCAACGTCGCGACCGTCTCGCCGGTGATCGGCGAGCGGGCGCTGAGGCCGGCGCCGGCATAGGCGCTCTCGGGCACGCCGAGGCGCTTCAGCAAGGCGAGGGCGTCATTGGGAAGGGAGGTCGTCATCATCAGCCTATCTTCTGCGGCCCACACGGTATCCGCGCGGAGCTGTTGAAATGCCGCGTCGTCCCGGACGCAGCGAAGCCGAGATCCGGGATCCATGCCTGAGCGCCATAAGGGAAGGCTCAGGCATGGATCCCGGGTCTCCCTTTGGTCGCCCGGGATGACGGTTGGTGGAAGGCCACCAATTCAACAGCGACAATGCCCTCTTCCAGCCGCTCTCCGCAATCGATATGTTCTCACGACTTGATGAGTTGAGATCATGACATCGGAGATCGTTCCCGGCCGCCTCTCGGTACCCTCGCTCTCGGCGCTCGCCGCCTTCGAGGCGGCGGCGCGCCATGGCAGCTTCACCCGCGCGGCCGAGGAGCTCAACCTGACGCAAGGCGCCGTCAGCCGCCAGATCGCGCTGCTCGAGCAGAGCCTCGGGCTGAAGCTGTTCGAGCGCGTCAAGAAGCGCGTCAGCCTGACGCCGGCCGGCGGCGCCTATGCCGCCGAGGTCCGCGACGGGCTCTCGCGATTGGCTGCGGCGACGCTCTCCGCCATGGCCTTCCGCGGTGGCGCCGGCCTGCTCCATCTCGCCATCCTGCCGACCTTCGGCACGCGCTGGCTGATCCCGCGTTTGCCGCGCTTCACCGAAGCTCATCCCGGCGTCACCATCAATTTCTCGACCAAGCTGGTGCCCTTCGACTTTGCCCATGATGCCGCCGACGCCGCCATCCATTTCGGGCTCCCGGTCTGGCCCGGCGCGCGGCTGCACCGTCTGATGGGCGAGGAAGTCGTGCCCGTCGCTGCCCCGGCGCTGGTGGCGCAGGCTGGTATCAGGGAGGCCGCGGACCTCTTGCGTCAGCCCTTGCTGCAGCAATCGACCCGGCCGCGGGCCTGGGCCAACTGGCTGGAGCAGCAGGGCCTTCCGCCGGAGCGGGCGCTGATGGGGCCGCGCTTCGAGCAGTTCGCCATGGTGGCGCAGGCGGCGGTGGCCGGGCTCGGCGTCGCCATCGTGCCGCGTATCCTGGTCGAGGAGGAGTTGCGCTCGGGCGCGCTGGTCATTCCGGTCGATCGGCCGGTGCGAGGGCCGGAGGGCTATTACCTCGTCTATCCCGAGGCCAAGGCGAGCCTGCCGTCAGTGGTCGCCTTCCGTGATTGGCTCGTCGGGGAATGCGAGGGGTTGAACTGACCGGCAGCCGTCTTTCCGGGGCGTTGCGAAGCAACGAGCCCGGAACCCAGAACCGCGATCGAAGGTCGTGAAGGCACAGGCGACGACAGGCTTCTTCGGGTAAGACGTCGGTTCTGGGTTCCAGGCTCAGGCCTTCGGCCTGCCCCGGAATGACGGGACGTCCCAAAATCTACCCTCTCGACAAGCGCCGGTTGTGGCGTCATTCATGCGCTGAGATCACGAACCATCGCTTGCGCAGGTCACTCATGTCTTCCGCTTCAGCCTCGGCCGACATCGTCATCGTGGGGGGCGCCGCGATCGGCTCCTCCGTCGCCTATCACCTCGCCAGCGATCCCGGCTTCAAGGGCAAGGTGATCGTCGTCGAGAAGGATCCGACCTATCGGCTCTCGGCCTCGGCCCTCTCGGCGGCCTCCATTCGCCAGCAGTTCTCCAGCGCGGTGAACATTCGCGTCTCACTCTTCGGCATCGAGTTTTTGCGCAATATCGGTCAGCATCTCTCGGTCGATGGCGAGGCGCCGTCGATCGATCTGCACGAGGGCGGTTATCTCTACGTAGCCAGCGACGAGGGTCGTAAGGTTCTTGAGCAAAATCAAATGCTTCAGCAGCAGGAAGGCGCCGATGTCGCGCTTTATGCTGCAGAAATGCTGCGCAGCAAATTCAGCTGGCTGAACACGTCGGATCTCCTCTGCGGCACCTATGGCGTCAGCGGCGAGGGCTGGTTCGACGGCTGGGCCCTGCTGCAGGCCTTCCGCAAGAAGGCGCGCTCGCTCGGCGTCGAATATCGCCAGGGCGAAGTAGCCGCTTACGTCGTCGAAGGCGGCCGCGTCACCGGCGTCGAGCTGGCGGATGGCAGCCGCATCGCCTGTGCTGCCGCGGTCAACGCCTCCGGCACCCATGGTGCCAGGCTCGCGGCGACCGCCGGCGTCGCCATCCCCGTGAAGTCGATGAAACGCTATGTCTACAGCTTCACCTGCAAGGGCGAGGTCGACAATTGCCCGCTGCTGATCGACACCTCCGGCGCCTATGTCCGCCCTGAGGGCAAGCGCGGCAATGAGGGCCAGATGTTCATCTGCGGCTCCTCGCCGCCGGAGGAACTCGACCGCGAGTGGGTCGAGACCGACGCCGATGTCGAGGATGTCGACTGGTCCTTCTTCGAGGAATATGTCTGGGCGCCGCTTGCCCATCGCGTGCCCGCCTTCGAGGCGATCAAGCCCGGCCGCGCCTGGGCGGGCCCCTATGACATGAACGGCCTTGACGGCAATGCCATCCTTGGCCCCGCCGTCGGCGTGCCCAATCTCTACCTCGCCAACGGCTTCTCCGGCCACGGCCTGCAGCAATCGCCGGCGGTCGGCCGTGGTCTCGCCGAGCATATCGTCAACGGTCGTTACCTTACGCTCGACCTCGCCGATCTCGGCCATGAGCGCATCGTCGCCGGCACGCCGCTGCGCGAGGCGAACATCATCTGATCGAAGGGAGATCGCGCCATGATCGACACGGCCTATGTCGCGACCATGGCGCGCTATAATCGCTGGCAGAACCGCAGTCTTTATGCTGCTGCCGACATGCTCACCGACGAGGCGCGCCGTCTCGATCGGGGCGCCTTCTTCCGCTCGATCCACGGCACGTTCTGCCATCTGCTCTGGGCCGACCAGACCTGGCTCTCGCGCTTTGCTGGAACGCCGAAGCCGACCGTGCCCAACCGCGAGTCCGCCTCGATGATCGCGGACTGGCAGGAGCTGAAGGTCGCGCGCCGCGATTTCGACGAGACGATCCTGGGCTGGGCAGAGGACCTCTCGCCGGAGTGGCTCTCAGGGAACGTGACGTGGTTCTCGGGGCTGACCGGGAGTGAAATGACGATGCAGGCCCCCATCCTCGTCATGCATTTCTTCAATCACCAAACCCATCACCGCGGCCAGGCTCATGCCATGCTGACCGCGGCGGGAGCGAAGCCTGAAGATACTGACCTGATGCTGGTCGAGCTGCGCGGCTGAAAAGAGGCGCGTCATTCCCGGGTAGAGCGAAGCGCAGACCCGGGAAGCTCATGACGAGAAGGCGCTGACCGGAGCCTCCTCCGGCCTGAGATGCTCGGGCAAGCCCGAGCATGATGGCTCTTAATTGTTCGCGCCCCTTTTCCTGCGGCGTGCCTGTGGTTCGTCTTCTTCATCCTCGTCGTCCCCGACATCGTCCGGGATCGCCGCCGTCGCATGCTGACTGAGCTTCTGGAACAGGCCGAGCCCGACCAGCGCCGCCACCGCGACCAGCATCAGCAGGGACGGGAACAGGATGTCGGCCGGCTTGTCGCGCGCGGCCTTGGTGATCAGCACCAGCGACTCCAGGCTGAGCGCGACGATGATGATCGTCATGAACTTGGTCAGGGAGCCGCGCGCTTCCGCCGGCCGCCGCAATTCGCGGTCGGCGATGACCTCCTCCTCGAACAGGAACTTGCCGACATCGGCGACGGCGACCGCGATGATCACCAGTCCGATCCCGTCGAGCATGGTGTCGAGCGCGCCTTCGCCGGTTCGGAAGCCGGTGAAAGTGCGTGAGATCGCGACCGCCATCAGCAGGAGGGACGCCAGCAGCAGGGAGCCGGCGATGCCGGAATAGAGCAGGCGGCTGAACGAGGTCATGGCGCGGATCCCCCCGAGGTGATGCCCATGAACCCGGCAGGCGGCGACTCGTTCCCGCCACCTGCTGCCAGGGAGGCCGATGCGGGATGGCGGCGATGCAGCCGCGTCATGGGTTGCGCCTTGCGGGCGTTTCGCCGGCAATGCCATGGTCGCGCACCTTGCGGCCGGAGCGCACCATGATCGATACGAGCAACCTGATCGCCTTCATCCTGCTCGCCTTCGGCATGGTCCTGACGCCGGGGCCGAACATGATCTACCTGATCTCGCGCTCGATCGCGCAGGGGCCGGCCTCTAGCCTGATCTCGCTCGGAGGCATTGCGCTCGGTTTCGTCTTCTATGTCTTCTGCGCCGCGTTCGGCATCACGGCGCTGCTCTTTGCGGTGCCTTTCGCATACGACGCGCTGCGGCTGGCCGGCGCGGCCTACCTGCTTTGGCTCGCTTGGCAGGCGGTCCGGCCCGGCGGCAGCTCGCCCTTCCATGTCCGCGAGCTCAAGCATGACGGGCCGCGCAAGCTCTTCATGATGGGCTTCCTCACCAGTCTGCTGAACCCGAAGATCGCGATGTTCTACCTGGCGCTGCTGCCGCAGTTCATCGATCCGGCTGCAGGCAGCGTGCTGACGCAGTCGATCATCCTCGGCTTCATCCAGATCACGGTCTCGGTCAGCGTCAACACGCTGATCACCTTCGCCGCGGGCGGCATCGCCGTCTTCCTGCGCACACGCCCGTTCTGGGCGCTGGTGCAGCGCTGGGTGATGGCGACGATGCTCGCTGGCTTTGCCGTGCGCATGGCGGCCGAAGCGCGCCGCTGACAGGCCGCGCGCAACGATTTCTGCACCGTTCATAGGGTTTGTGCATCGCGCCGTCGGATCGCTGCTTGTTCAGCGCGTCTGATTCGAAGCGTAAGGCGGGGGTCTTCATGAGTGTTGCCAATGGCCGGGTCCTGCTCGCAATGCCGGGCCCGACCAATATTCCCGATCGCGTCCTCCAGGCGATGATGCGCCCGGCCGAGGAGCTCGCATCCAAGACGATCGTCGATCTGACCGAAACCCTGCTGGACGACCTCAAGGCTGTCTTCCGCACGACGGGCGAGACCTTCCTCTACGCAGCCAACGGCCATGGCGGCTGGGAGGCGGCGCTGACCAATGTCCTCTCGCGTGGCGACAAGGTGCTGGTGCTCTCCAGCGGCCGCTTCGCCATCGGCTGGGGCGAGATGGCCCGGTTCATGGGGGCCGATGTCGAAGTGCTTGCCGGCTCCTGGCGCGCGGCGGTCGACCCGGCGGCGGTGGAAGAGCGCCTGCGGCAGGACAAGGACCACGCGATCAAGGCGGTGCTGACCGTCCAGATCGACACCGCCTCCGGCGTGGTCAACGACATCCAGGCGATCCGTCGCGCCATCGATGCTGCCGGCCATCCGGCGCTGTATATGGTCGACGGCGTCGCTGCGCTCGGCTGCATGCCGTTCGATATGGACGACTTCGGCGTCGACGTCGCGATGTCTGCTTCGCAGAAGGGGCTGATGACCCCACCCGGCCTCGCCTTCGTCGCGGCGAACGGCAAGGCGCTGCATGCCCACCGGCAGGCGACCATGCGCACGCCCTATTGGGATTGGACCGCGCGCATGGACCCGCTGCTCTACATGAAGCATTGCGGCACGCCGCCCGAGCATCTGATGTTCGGCCTGCGCGCCGCGCTCGACATGATCCTGACCGAAGGCCTCGAAGCGGCCTGGCGACGCCACGCCCTGCTGGCGGCTGCGACGCAGGCAGCGATGTCGAAATGGGCCGAAGGCCAGGTGCTGAGCTTCAACGTCGTCGAGCCGTCGCAGCGCGCCCCGTCGGTCACCACTATCCTCGTCGACGGCGATCCGACCGTCATCACCGACTATGCGCGAGAGGTCTGCGGCGTCACGCTCGGTCTCGCCATCGGCGATCTCACCGGCAAGGCCTTCCGCATTGCCCATATGGGCCACGTCAACGCACCGATGGTGCTGGGTAGCCTGAGCGCTGTCGAGATGGCACTGCAGGCGAAAGGCATCCCGCATGGGGAGGGCGGTGTCGCGGCTGCCATCGCCTATCTCGGCGCCAATGCGCGCGAGATCGCTGCCTAAGCGTCGCGGCCAGGCGGGCGGCCCGGCCTGCTTCAGGCAGCCGAGACACGCTGCAGGAACTGGTGAACGGCGCTTTCGAGCTCTTCTGCCTTGCCTTCGAGCGCCGTGGTCGAGGCGAGCACCGCGCTCGCGACCTCATGGGTCTGGTTGGCCGAGCCGCGGATGTTGTTGGTGGTCTGCGCCAGGTACTCCGTGCCGGTCGCGACCTCGGCGATGCTGCGGCTAATGACATGGGTCATCTGGCCCTGTTCCTCCAGCGCCGCCGCGATCGAGATCGTCCGCTCGTCCATGTCGGCCATGCCGGCGGTCAGCTTGGCGATGGTCTCGACCACGCCGGAGGTCGCCTGCTTGATCTCGGCGATCTGCCCGGCGATGTCCTGCGTCGCGATCGCGGTCTGGTGGGACAGGCTCTTGACCTCGCCGGCGACGACGGCGAAGCCCTTGCCGGCGTCCCCGGCGCGCGCCGCCTCGATCGTCGCGTTGAGCGCCAGGAGATTGGTCTGCTCGGCGATCCCGCGGATCAGGGCGACGATGCCGTCGATGCGCTGCACCGCCTGGTCGAGCACGTCGACCGAGCCGGCAGTGGTCCGGGCGCTGCCGTTCATGTCGGCGACCAGCGCCTGGGTGGTGGCGAGCTGGCGATCGATCGCCGTGATCGCGGTCGAAAGCTGTTCTGTCGCGGTGGCGACGTCCGAGACGTTGCGCGAGGATTCCTCCGAGGTCGAGGCCACGGCGGTAACCTCCCCATTGGCGATGTCGGCGATCTCGTTCAGGGAGGCGGCGCGGCCCTTCAGGTCGCGGATATCCTGCAGAACCGTGTCGAGCGTCGCGAGGAACTGCGTGTTGAAGCCGGCGACGATGTCCCGGGTCGTCTGGCGCCGGGCAGCTTCGCGTTCCATGTCCCGCAGTTGCGCCTGGTGCAGCTCCTCGGCCTGCACCGTGGCGTCGTTCCGCGCCTGCGCGGCCATGTCACCTGCGGCCGCGAGCGTTCGGCTTTGTTGGCGGATGATCCAGAGCAGCAGGCCGAGCTGGATGACGACCCCGACGAGGAAGAGCGCATCTCCCTGCACGGAGTCGCCTGACCGGGAGATCAGCATACCGATGAGACTGCCGTGGCCGAGCGCCATGATCGCCGTGGCGACGAGCGGCTGCCAGGCACACCAGCCGGCCGACAGTGTCAGCATGATCAGGAGCACGGAGTCGCTCACCTCGTGCCAGTTCGCGCCCTTGAGCGCGTAGGTGAAGGCGAGAGCGCTGCCGGTGCTGCTCAGCGAGAGGATGATTTGCGTCGCCGTGCCGGTCGAGTTGCTCCGCCAGGCCAGGGTCGCGAAGGCGGCCGATCCGATCGTGATCAGCAAGGGCGCCAGCGGCCCGGTTCCGTCGGCGGCCAGCCAAGCCAGCATGGTTGCCGGCACGAAGAGCCAGAGCAGCAAGGTCAGCGCCCCGCCGACACGCAATCTCAGCTGCGTCAGATAGGTCGCGGCGGAATCGGTCTGCATGTGGGCATTGGCCTGTGAGCGCTGTTCGGAAGATGGCCGATAGCGGTCGACAGGCCAGTCCCCCTTGTCAGCCTGTCCCATCACGCTGAATTTTCGCTTAACCATCGGCTCGCCGTTGCCGGGAACTCCGCATGATCCGGCCGCGCCGAAGGTCTGCCGGGCTTGCGTACCTCTCCTATCGGCGCTCGCGCGGCTTGGCTAAGCTCACTGCCACACCACCAGCCGGAAGCCCATCATGACCGATACGACACAGGAAGAAGCCCGCATCCTCGCCTGGCTTGGCGAGCGCAAGCAGGGGATGATCGATCTGCTGCGCGAGATGGTCGACACCGACTCGGGCTCCTATGACAAGGCCGGCGTCGACCGCGCCGGACAGGTGCTGGCCCGCTTCCATGAGGCGAACGGCCTCTCCGTCGAGATCGTGCCGGATGCGCGCTATGGCGATGCGGTCAAGGCGCGCCTGCCCAACCCGACCGCGAACGACCAGCGGCCGATCCTGCTGCTCGGCCATCGCGATACGGTCTTCCCCGAGGGCGAGCCGACCCGCCGGCCCTTCACCCTCCGCGATGGCCGCGCCTATGGGCCGGGCGTCGCCGACATGAAGGCCGGGCTCGTGATCGAGGCCTTCGTCGCCGCCGCCTTCGCCGCCAATGGCGGCCTCAAGGCGCCGCTGCTGATGCTGACCACCAGCGACGAGGAGATCGCTTCGCCGTCCTCGCGGCCGGTAATCGAGGCCGCGGCGCGGGAGTCGCGCTGCGTCTTCAACGCCGAGCCGAGCCGTCTGCCGACCGGTACCGACTATGGCCGCGATCACAAGCAGTCGATCACGTCGGGCCGCAAGGGCGGCGTCTTCATGCGGGCCGAGTTCTTGGGCAAGGCGGCCCATTCCGGCGCCAACTACGAGAAGGGCATCTCGGCCATCGTCGATCTCGGCCACAAGATCCCGCGCCTACAGGGGCTGACCGACCTTGAAGCCGGTGTCACCGTCAATGTCGGGCTGATCGGCGGCGGCCAGACCGTCAACACCGTCGCGCCCTCCGCCTGGTGCGAGATCGACCTGCGCTACAAGACGGCGAGGCAGCGCGAGGCGCTGGTCGAGGCGATCCGCGACATCATCGAGACGCCGGTGGTCGAGGGCTCGTCGGCGAAGCTGATCATCAAGGGCGAGTTCGTGCCGCTGGAGCAGACGGCGGATTCGCTCGTGCTCTACGATACCTATCGCGACGCTGCAGCCGGCCTCGGCATCGCGGTGACGGCGGAATACACCGGCGGCTGCGCCGATTCCGGTTTCACGGCGGCGCAGGGCTGCCCGACCCTGTGCAGCGTCGGCCCGGTCGGCGGCATGGCTCACACGCCGGACGAGTTCCTCGAGGTCGATAGCATCGTCCCGGCGGCGCAGACGCTGGCGCTCGCGGTGATGCGGACCGCGGCCAGGATGGAGTGAGGCAAAGCGCGTCATGCTCGGGCTTGACCCGAGCATCTCGGGCCGGAGAAGGCATTGATGAGAGCCTTCCGCTCCTGAGATTCTTGGCTCTACGCTTCGCTTCGGCCGAGAATGACGCCCTAGAAAGAAAAAGGGCGCCGCGTGAGCGGCGCCCTTCGTTTCGGTGACTGAGAGAAGGTTCAGTTCAGCGCCACACCCGCCGGCCGGCTCTCGTTCGCGGCGGGAAATTCGCCAAGCATCAGCCCGGCCGGGCCGACCGTCAGCGGCACGCTCTCGCCGTCGCGAACTGCACCGGCGAGCAGCAATTCCGCCAGCGGGTCCTGTACCGACTTCTGGATCACGCGCTTCAGCGGGCGCGCGCCATAGGCCGGATCGTAGCCCTTCTCCGCCAGCCAGTCGCGCGCCTCTTCCGAGAGGTCGAGCGCGATCTTGCGGTCGACCAGGAGCTTGCCGAGCCGCGCCATCTGGATGTCGACGATCGCGCCCATGTCCGACCGCCGCAGGCGATGGAACAGGATGATGTCGTCGATCCGGTTCAGGAACTCCGGCCGGAAGGCATGGCGCACCACGCCCATCACCTCATCGCGCACGGCATCGCTGTCCTGGCCCTCGGGCTGGTTCACCAGATACTCCGAACCGAGATTCGAGGTCATGATGATCAGCACGTTGCGGAAGTCGACCGTGCGGCCCTGGCCGTCGGTCAGGCGCCCGTCGTCGAGCACCTGCAGCAGGACGTTGAACACGTCCGGATGCGCCTTCTCGACCTCGTCGAACAGCACGACCTGATAGGGCCGGCGCCGGACCGCTTCCGTCAGCGCGCCGCCCTCCTCATAGCCGACATAGCCGGGAGGCGCGCCGATCAACCGGCTGACCGAGTGCTTCTCCATGTATTCCGACATGTCGAGCCGAACCATCGCAGTGTCGTCATCGAACAGGAACGACGCTAGCGCCTTGGTCAGCTCGGTCTTGCCGACGCCGGTGGGGCCGAGGAACATGAACGAGCCGATCGGCCGGTTCGGATCCTGCAGGCCGGCACGGGCGCGCCTGACCGCCTTGGAGACGGCTTCGACCGCTTCGGCCTGGCCGACGACGCGGTTGGCGAGGCTCTGCTCCATATGCAGCAGCTTCTCCTTCTCGCCCTCCAGCATCCTGTCGACCGGCACGCCGGTCCAGCGGCTGACGACCTGCGCGACATGGTCCGGCGTCACCGCCTCCTCGACCATGCCGGGCGCATCGCCCCTGGCCTCGATCTCGGAGAGCTGCTTCTCGAGCTGCGGGATCTCGCCATAGGCGAGCTCGCCGGCGCGCTGGTACTCGCCCTTGCGCTGCGCCTGTGCGAGCTCGTTGCGGGCGTTGTCGAGCCTGGTCTTGATCTCCGCCGCCTGGCCGAGCTTGTCCTTCTCTGCCTTCCAGGTCGCGGTGATTACAGCCGAGCGCGCCTCGAGTTCGGCGAGCTCGGATTCGAGCCGCCTCAGCCGCTCCTTCGAGCCGGCATCGCTCTCCTTCTTCAGCGCCTCCTGCTCGATCTTCAGCCTGACGATCTCGCGGTCGATCGAGTCGAGCTCCTCGGGCTTGGAATCGACCTGCATGCGCAGGCGTGCCGAGGCCTCGTCGACGAGGTCGATCGCCTTGTCGGGCAGGAAGCGGTCGGTGATGTAGCGGTTCGACAGCGTCGCGGCCGAAACCAGCGCCGAGTCGGTGATGCGCACGCGGTGGTGCTGCTCGTACTTCTCCTTCAGGCCGCGCAGGATCGAGATGGTGTCCTCGACCGTCGGCTCGTCGACGAAGACGGGCTGGAAGCGCCGCGCCAGTGCCGCGTCCTTCTCGACATACTTGCGGTACTCGTCGAGCGTGGTCGCGCCGACGCAGTGCAGCTCGCCGCGGGAGAGGGCGGGCTTCAGCAGGTTCGACGCATCCATCGCACCGTCGGTCTTGCCGGCGCCGACCAGCGTGTGCATCTCGTCGATGAACAGGATGACGCCGCCCGCCGCGGCCGAGACCTCGGAGAGCACGGCCTTCAGCCGCTCCTCGAACTCGCCGCGATATTTCGCGCCAGCGATCAGCGAGCCCATGTCGAGGGCGAGCAATTCCTTGTCCTTTAGGCTTTCCGGCACATCGCCATTGACGATGCGCAAAGCGAGGCCCTCGGCGATGGCGGTCTTGCCGACGCCGGGCTCGCCGATCAGCACGGGGTTGTTCTTGGTACGCCGGCTCAGTACCTGGATGGTGCGGCGGATCTCCTCGTCGCGGCCGATGACCGGGTCGAGCTTGCCGTCGCGGGCCGCCGCGGTGAGATCGCGCGCATATTTCTTCAGCGCGTCATAACCCTGCTCGGCCGACGCGGAATCGGCGGTGCGGCCCTTGCGGATCGCTTCGATCGCGGCATTCAGCCCCTGCGGCGCGACACCGGCCTTGGCCAGGATCTTGCCGGCCTCGCTGTCCTTCTCGATCGCCAGCGCGAGCAGCAGCCTCTCGACCGTGACGAAGGAGTCGCCGGCCTTGTCCGCAGCCTTCTCGGCCGTGTCGAAGACGCGCGCCAGCGCAGGCGTCAGATGCAGGCTGTTGGCGCCCGCGCCGCTCACCTTGGGGAGCTTGGCAAGGGCTTCGTCGACCAGCTGCTTGGCCTGCCGCGACTGTCCGCCGGCCCGGTCGATCAGGCCGGAAGCCATGCCTTCGCTGTCGTCGAGCAGTGCCTTCAGCAGATGCTCGGGTGCGAACTGCTGATGGCCCTCGCGCATCGCGATCGTCTGCGCGGCCTGCAGGAAACCCTTCGCCCGGTCGGTATATTTCTCGATGTTCATTCAGTTGCCTCCGCCCGCCGGTCGCGCCCCGAAGCGGCGGAGCCGGCTGCCTTTCAAAGGGATAGGGCCCCCTGATGGGCAGCCCTTCGCCTCCAAAGATAGTGTTGCTTTCGCGCAACGGAAGGGGGAGGGCGCTGCTTTGGCGTTGACCTTTGTCAAAGCCTGCGTCCAGCCTGCGGCCATGGTCGGCACAAAGCGGCAACAGGCGATTCGAAGGGCGTTGCGGGCGCTCGTGCCCGGCATTCCGCTGCTCGATGCCGAGGCGGTGCTGGCGCTCGCCGGCCGGGCCCAGATGAAGTCGCTGCCGCCATCGACCGCGCTCTGGCTCGCATTGGGCAGTCATGTTCGGCACAGCCATACCGACTACGACAGCCTGCTCGCCGAAGGCTATGAGCGCGATGCAGCCCGCTTTTTCGTTGTCGACGCCATCGATGATGTGCTCTCCGGCTGGGGCTGCCAGCGCTCGATCGCCGAGGGCGCGGAAGACGCGGCAGAGCAGCCGCATTGATCGGATCGATGCAATCCTTTCATCGACCGTGATGGTTGCGGTGGTGGCATCGTTGTGACCGGCATGGCACGGTCCGCCGCCTCGCAATCGAAAGGGCAGTGCTTATGCGCATCGCTTCGCTTTATCGCTACCCCGTCAAGGGGTTGTCGCCCGAGCGTCTGAGCCAAGCCGAACTGCCGACAGGCGGCTTTTTCCCTGGCGATCGGCTCTTTGCCATCGAGAACGGCCCATCGGGCTTCGATTCGGCCGAGCCGGTGCATCAGCCGAAGATCAAATACCTGATGCTGATGCGCAACGAGTCGCTGGCACGCCTGCGGACGCGTTACGACGATGGCAGCGGAGATCTTGTCATCGGCCATGACGGCCAGGAGACGAGGGCTGCAACGCAGACCGCTGTAGGCCGCGAACAGCTCGGCGCCTTCTTCAAAGCCTTCATGCCGGAAGAACTGCGCGGCGAGCCGCGCCTGCTGGCAGCGCCGGAGGGCTATCGCTTCACCGATTCACGCTCGGGCTTCGTCTCGATCATCAACCTCGCCAGCGTCGCCGACCTGGAGACGCGGCTCGGCGTTCCCGTCGACCCCTTGCGCTTTCGCGGCAATATCATGGTCGAGGACCTGCCGGCCTGGGCCGAGCTCGATCTGGTGGGGCGCGAACTCACCGCGCCATCAGGCCTGCGACTCCAGGTGATCAAGCGGATCGAGCGCTGCGCTGCCACCAATGTCGATCCGGTGACAGGCGCGCGCGACCTGCAGATCCCGAAGGCGCTTATGAAGGGCTATGGCCACGTCGATTGCGGCATCTACTGCCGCATCATCACTGGCGGCGCACTGGCCGAGGGCGAGCGGCTGACCTTGGTCGAGGCCAGTGAGACGGTGGCGCTCGGCGTCGCCTGAAAAGAAAGAGGGCCCTTTCGGGCCCTCTCTGAACGATCTTGATGTCCTTGCGGGATCACTCGGCCGGGGGCTCGCCGCCATCGCCGCCGAGCGCGTCCATCACCTCGCGCGGCGAGCGCCGCCGGGGCGCCCGGCGCTTTGGCTTCTCGCCAGTCTCAGGCGCGCCTTCCGCGGCTTCGGCCGGGGCAGCTGTAACGACGACCGGAGCTGCGGGCTCCTCCGCGATTGCGATCGGCACGCGGGTCGGCGTGGTCAGGAAGGCCGGAAGCGCCGCGGCGACATCCTGCTCCTCATTGGCGTTGCTGGCGCGAGCCTCATCGCGGTCACGGCGCGAAGGACGCTCGCTGCGCGGCGGACGGTCCGGGCGCTCCGGCCGCTCGAAGCGACGCTGCTCGATCGGCGGCTGGACGGGTGCGATGTCCGGCTGCTCGGCACCGGGCTGAGCCTCGGGGCGCGGAGCGTAGGAACCGTTCTGGCCCTCGGGGCGATCGAAGCGACGCTCGCCGCGGTCCTGGCGTTCGCCACGGTCCGGACGGTCGCCACGATCCTGGCGGTCGTTCCGATCGTTCCGATCGAAGCGGCGCTGGCCGTTCCGGTCGAAATTGCGCTCAGGGCGGTTATTATTATTAGGCCGGTCGAAGCGCTGGCCGTTGTTCTGGCTGCCGCCTTCGCCTTCCTCGCCTTCCTGGCGCTGGCCGCCATGGCCGTTCACGCCATTGCCGTTGTACTGGCGCTCGCCCTGCTGTTGGCCACCCTGGAAGTTGACGTCTTCCTCGCCTTCCTCCTCGCCGTCGTCAGCGTCTTCGACGAAGGCGCGGTTCGGCTGGAAGCTGTGGCCGAACTGCTGCGTCATCTGCTCCTGGGCAGCGAGCAGAATGCGATAATAGTGTTCGGCGTGCTGGAAATAGTTCTCAGCCGCAACCGGATCGCCGGAGGATTGCGCATCGCGAGCGAGCTGGAGATACTTCTCCGCCACATTCTGCGCCGTGCCCCTGACCTTGACGTCCGGGCCGTTCGACTCGTAGCTGCGCTGCAGCGGGTTGGGTGACTTACGATTGCCGTTGTTGCTGTTGTTATTGTTATTATTGTTGCTACGGCCGCGCATGCGCCGGTTCTGACCTGGTCTCATTCGCGTCTGTCTCGCGTTCCGTTCATTCAAAGCAACCTTGAGGTCGTCATGCGCGTCGTGACACGCGGCGGGTTGCGACGCCGTGCGTAGGAAGTTCGACCTGAAAGGGCTCTGCGCCGATATGGGTCTTCACGCGCTCTTTCCAATGGAGCCTTACCGGCTCCCTCTCCGAATGGCTGTCCCGCGCATTCGAAGTCTCGGTCTCGCTATGTCAGTAACGTCGATTCTCGCAGTGATCCGAGGGCTTGGTCTGCTCAGCAGGGCCCAGCCAAAGGTCATGTGCTGTCGACACTGTCTTCAAGACCATGCGTGCATAGCTGGTTTTGCGGCCTGTTCCAAGCAAATTCGCGCAGCTTGCTGTGCATTGATCAGGGACAGTGCTCGAAGACGAGGGCGCGAATATGGCCGCCGAGGTCGCGGCGCGAGTCGAGATGGCTGAGGCCCGCCTGCCTCATCAGCGCGACGACAGCCTCTTCCTGCCCGGCGCCGATCTCGAGAATGGCGAGGCCGCCAGGCTTCAGGTGGCCGGGCAGGGCGGCCGCGAGGGCGCGATAGGCAGTAAGCCCGTCCGGGCCGCCATCGAGGGCGAGCAGCGGATCGTGCTCGCGCACATTTGGGTCCAGGCCAGCGATCTCGGCGCTGCCGATATAGGGCGGATTCGACAGGATGAGGTCGAAGCGCTCGTCGATCCCGGCAGTCCAGTTGCCCTGACGAAAGGCGGCGCGCTCGGCGACGCCATTGCGCGCGGCGTTGCCCGTCGCGGTCGCGACCGCATCCGGCGACAGGTCGATCCCGAGCCCGGTCGCCTGCGGAAATTCGCGCAAGGTCGCGATCAGGAGGCAGCCCGTTCCGGTGCCGAGGTCGAGCGTGCGCAGCCTCTCGTGCCGGCGCGGTGCGAGATGGCTGAGCGCCGCCTCGATCAGGGTCTCGCTATCCGGACGCGGCTCCAGCGTGCCGGGCGAGAGGGTAAAGCTCAGGCCCCAGAACTCGCGCGCGCCGAGGACGCGCCAGAGCGGCTCGCCGGCGAGGCGCCGTGCGAGCGCATCGTTGAGCCTGATGGCGGCAGCCTCGTCGATCGGATCGCTGCTGCCTGCAAGGTCCTCGATCAGGATACGGGCTTCGAAGGTGAAATCGGCGATGCCGCCACGCTTCAACACGAGCGCGATTGCCTTCCGGGCTGCAGACATGCTTTCGCCCGCTGCCGGCAAGGCAACGGGCGCGTTTCCGTCGGTCGATTTGGCTGTGCCGGTCAAGCGTATCCTTGGGCCGGCACGCGGCCGGTCAGTTGCCCTGCATCCCCTCGCGGACGCACTCCTTCATCTTGATCCGCAGCGCGGACTTGCTCTCCTTAGCGCCGCGATACTGACGCTGACAATCGCGCCGCGCCTGCGACTCGGTTTTGGCGTTTTGGAGTGTTGCCGGCTGGCCGCCGAGGATCTTCTTCGCGGTCCGCTCCTGCGCACCCGCGGATGCCGGCACGAAGGCGACGGCGGCGGCGAGGGCAATGGCGCTGAACAGGACTTTCATCTCTCTATCCTCCCCATGAAAACGATCGATGCGTCCAGAACGCGCGAGAGAGGCGAAAGTTTCACACGCTGCCTTGCTCGGCGAGCAGCTCGGCCTGGCGCTGTGCCGTGAGCGCATCGATGATCTCGTCGAGCACCAGCCCCTGCATCATCTCGTCGAGCTTGTAGAGGGTCAGGTTGATGCGATGGTCGGTGACGCGCCCCTGCGGGAAATTGTAGGTGCGGATGCGCTCTGAGCGGTCACCGGAACCCACCTGCGAGCGCCGGTCGGCCGAGCGCTCGGCATCGGCGCGGCTGCGCTCCAGATCGTAAAGCTTGGCCCGCATCAACTCGTAGGCGCGCGCCTTGTTCTTGTGCTGCGAGCGCTCGTCCTGGACCAGCACGACGACGCCGGTCGGGATGTGCGTGAGGCGGACGGCCGACTCGGTCTTGTTGACGTGCTGGCCACCGGCGCCTTGGGCACGCATCGTGTCGATGCGCAAATCCTTCTCGTCGAGGTTGACGTCGACTTCGCTGGCGAGTGGCAGCATGGCGACGGTCGCCGCCGAGGTGTGGATGCGCCCGCTCGTCTCGGTGTCCGGCACGCGCTGCACGCGGTGCACTCCGGATTCGTATTTCAGCCTCGCATAGACGCCCTTGCCGGCGATTTCGGCGATGACCTCCTTGAAGCCGCCGACCGTGCCCTCGCTCTCGGTCAGGATGTCGACGCTCCAGCCCTTGCCGGCGGCATAGCGCTGGTACATGCGCAGGAGGTCGCCGGCGAAGAGCGAGGCCTCGTCGCCGCCGGTGCCGGCGCGGATTTCGAGGATGACGCCGCGCTCGTCGGCGGCGTCCTTGGGTAGCAGCGCAATCAGGATCTCGCGGGCGCGCGCGTCGATCTCGGCCCTGGCCGCGTCGCGCTCCTCGTAGGCGAGATCGCGCATCTCGGCGTCGGTGGCGGGATCGTCGATCAGCGCCAGCGCCTCCTCCAGCCCGGACTGCGCTTTGCGCCAGGCCGTGATCGCCGCGACGACGGGGTCGAGCTCGGCGAGTTCCTTCGACAATTCGACGACGCGGGCCGCCTCGGTCGCATGATTGATGGCGTCGCTCGCCGCGGCATGGCGGGCGACGATCGAGTCGAGGCGGTCTTGCGGAAGCGGGAGCGACATGATGCGGAAACGATCTGAACGGAAAAAAGGGAGGCGTGCGCGATCGGCGAGTGAAGCGTCGCTAGACCGGCACCTTCATCTCTGCGGCGAGTGCGGCGAGCAGCGGGCGCAGGCTGGCGGCGCCATCGGAAGAGGACATCCAGGCATCGAGGCGCTGGCGCGCCTTGCCGGCGTCGAGTGCGCGCAGCATCGCCTTGACCGGGCCGACCGAGGCAGCCGACATTGAAAAAGAGCGATAGCCGAGCGCGATCAGCGCCAGCGTCTCGATCGGCTTGCCGCCCATCTCGCCGCAGACGGTGACCGGGCAGTCTGCCTTGCCGGCTTCCTCGACGATGTTGCGCAGCGCGCGCAGACCGGCAATGCCGAGCGGGTCGAAGCGATCGGAGACACGCTTGTTCTCGCGATCGGCCGCGAACAGGAACTGCATCAGGTCGTTGGTGCCGATCGAGAGGAAATCCGCTTCGCGCGCGATCTCCGGCAGCTCGAACAGCAGCGAGGGCACTTCGACCATGACGCCGAGCTTCAGGCTGGCCGGCGCCGGGCGGCCGTCGCGCTCCAGCATGGCGAGCTCGCGCCGCACCAGCGTGCGTGCGCGCAGGAACTCGTTCACCGTGGCCACCATGGGCAGCATGATCTTCATGTCGCTGCCGGCGCCGGCCCGCAGCAGGGCTCGCACCTGGGCACGCAGCAGCCGGGGGCGGTCGAGGCCGATGCGGATGGCGCGCCAGCCCAGTGCCGGGTTCTCCTCTTCCAGCCGCTCCATATAGGGCAGCACCTTGTCGCCGCCGATGTCGAGCGTCCGGAAAGTCACCGGCCGGCCGTTCGCGACCTTGAGCACGGCATCGTAGAGCGCCTGCTGCTCGGCCGTGGTCGGCATGTGCGGCGCCACCATGAACTGCAGCTCGGTGCGGAAGAGGCCGACGCCGGAGGCGTTGGTCTCCTCGAGATTGGCCATGTCGACGAGGAGGCCGGCATTGATCTGCAGCTGGATCTCGACGCCGTCCTTGGTCACCGAGGCTTGCGTCTTGAGCTTGCGATACTGCTCCTGCTTGCGGGCGCGCAGGCGGGCCTTGTCCTTGTAGGCGTTCTCGACGTCGGGCTGCGGCCTGATCTGCACCTCGCCGGCCTGGCCGTCGACGATGACCGCATCGCCCGCCTGGATCAGTGCGGTAGCGTTGGCGATCTCGCCGACCACCGGGATATTGAGCGCGCGCGCCACGATGGCGATATGGCTGGTCGGGCCGCCTTCCTCGAGCACGACCCCGCGCAGATGCCGGCGGTCATAGTCGAGCAGCGCCGCCGGCCCCATCGAGCGCGCGATCAGGATGGCGTTCTCAGGCAAATCCTCGCGCGTGACGCCGTTGGACTTGCCGACCAGCGTGCGCAGCAAACGGTTGGCGAGGTCGTCGAGATCGTGCAGGCGTTCGCGCAGGTAAGGGTCGGTCTGGCGCAGCATCTTGGCGCGGGTGTCCGACTGCACGCGCTCGACCGCGGCCTCGGCGGTGAGGCCGGTCATCACCACCTCGCGCATGCGCCGCAGCCAGCCCTGGTCGTGCGCGAACATGCGGAAGGTTTCGAGCACGTCGCGATGCTCGCCGGTATGGGCGACGTCGCCGCGCTCGATCAATTCGTCGATGGCGAGCCGCATCGTTGCGATCGCCGCTTCCAGCCGCTGCACCTCGCGGCCGGGGTCCTCGGCGATCAGGTTGGTGATCGCGACGCGCGGCTCGTGCAGCACGGCATGGCCGAGGCCGACGCCGTCGGCGAGCGTGGTGCCGATGCTGTGGATTGGCCGGTCGAGCCCGATGGTCGCGCCGGGTTTCGACAGGGCCTTCAGGCCGCCGGCGGCGATCATCTCGGCCATGATCATGGCCGTGGTCTGCAGCGACTCGACCTCGTCCTCGCTGTAGACGCGCGAGGCCCGGTTCTGCACGACGAGCACGCCCATCACGGCGCCGCCGCGCAGGATCGGCACGCCGAGGAAGGAGCGATAGATCTCTTCGCCGGTTTCCGGGCGGTAGGAGAAGGCCGGGTGCGACTGCGCGTCGGAGAGCGCGAGTGGCTCCGCCTCGCTGGCGATCAGGCCGACCAGGCCTTCGCCGGCCCGCATGGTGGTGAGGTGGACCGCCTCGCGGTTGAGGCCTTCGGTGGCGTAGAGTTCGAGCGAGGAATCTTCACGCAGGACATAGACCGAGCACACCTCGGCCACGAGATTGCCGGCGATCACGACGACGAGCCTGTCGAGCCGCTCCTGCGGACTGACCGGCGCCGCCATCACCTCGCGGAGACGGCGCAGCAGCACGCCCGATCCCCCGAGTGCGCCTCGCATCAACAAAGCCCTCCGCCCGCCTCCACGGCTGTTTCAGCCGGATACCCCCCGCAGACCTGACACCGCAACCGCTGAGTCGCAAGCGCAAGCTGGGTTGACTGCCCCGCGGGCTGCTTCTAGCCAGCGGAGGGAGCGTTCGGCAAGGCCTTGCCGCGTGCCGGGCCGCCTTTGCCGTGTGTCGGTCGGGAGGTTTGAGGAGGCATATCCGCGCGTGCGGGACTGGTATTCGTGCCCGATTTGCGTGTGCTGCGCAGCGTTTTGGGCCGCCCCGGCGGCACGATGTCGCCGCTGGGGATATCGAGGCCGGAGAGTGCGGCGAGATAGCGCGACGTCCACCAGTCGATGTCGGTCGAGGAGATCGTCGCGTAGAGCCGCTCGAAGCGGCGCTGCCGTTCCGATAGCGGCATGGCGAGCGCGGTCCGGATCGCCTCGGCCACCTCATGGGTGTCGAACGGGTTGACGATCAGCGCCTCGCCGAGCTGCTGCGCTGCGCCGGCGAAGCGCGACAGCACCAGCACGCCGGGGTCGTCGGGATTCTGCGCCGCGACATATTCCTTGGCGACGAGGTTCATGCCGTCGCGCATCGGCGTCACCAGCCCGACCTGCGCACGCCGGTAAAGACCGGCGAGGGCGCTGCGCGAATAAGCCTTTTTCACCACGCGGATTGGCGTCCAGTCGAATTCGCCGAGCGCGGCGTTGAGTCGGCCGGCGACTTCGTCCGACATCCGGTCGAGCTCGGCATATTCGGGTACGTCGCTGCGCGAGGGCGGCGCGATCTGCAGCAGGCCGACATCGCCGCGGTATTCCGGATGGTTGCGCAGGAAGGTCCCAAAGGCCTCCAGCCGCTGCACGATGCCCTTGGAATAGTCGAGCCGATCGACACCGATCACCAGCTTGCGGCTGCCAAGAGGGGCGGTCGTCGCCCGGACCGGCTGAGTCGCCGCCCGGATCGACGCCTGGGCGAGTTTGCGGAAACCCTCGACGTCCATGCCGATCGGGAAGGCCTGCACCACCGCTTCGCGCTGGCCGGTCCTGACCCGGTTGCCGTCGCGGTGCGCACCGCAGAGCGCAACCAGCCCGCCGATCAGGTTGGCGACGTCGTTCTGGGTCTGCAGGCCGATCAGGTCGTAGGCCGTCATCGTGCTGATCAGGGTCGATGAGAAGGGCAGGGAGCCGAACACCTCGGCCGGCGGCCAGGGGATATGATGGAAGTAGCCGATCCGGTTGGTGACGCCGCGCCGCCGCAACTCGGCCGCGAGCGGGATCAGGTGGTAGTCATGGATCCAGATGACGTCGTCGGGCTTGAGCAGCGGGATGATCAGCCGGGCGAAGCGGCGGTTGACGCCGAGATAGCCGGCATAGTCGGCGCGGGTGAACTCGGTCAGGCCGAGCCGGTAATGCATCAGCGGCCAGAGCGCGCGGTTGGCGAAGCCGAGATAATAGCTCTGGCGCTCGGCCTCGGTCAGGTCGGTGACGGCGTAGCTGACCTTGCCGTGCTTGACGGGCTCCAACTGCGCCGCAGGCTCGCTGCTGACCGCTCCGCTCCAGCCGAACCAGAGGCCGCCATGTTGCTCGAGAGCCGAACGCAATGCGACTGCCAGGCCACCTGCCGCCACCTTTTCGCCGCGTTCGGGCATGGTGACGCGGTTGGACACGACGACAAGACGCATGATGCCTCACATTTTGCTGACGCTGCCGCAAAGGCGCGGGAACAGAACGCGCGGGCAGGCGTAATGTTTCGTGTGACGCCGGCTTTGCCGGCTGCTTCGCGTCGCCGCCGTGACCGGATCATGGCGACCTCGCGCCAAACTGAACCTCGAATGTGGCGAGGAGGGGACGCTTCCACGATTGTCGTCCTTTCGCCCGTTTCACCCTCTAACCAGGTCGTCATGTCACAGATGCTGAGTCCCGGGGTCGCTGAACCTCCCGCACAAGCCGTTGCCGTCACCGGGCAGATCGCGCTGTTCCTCGATTTCGACGGAACCCTGGTCGAGATCGCGCCCTCGCCGGAGGATGTGCGGATCGACCGGCGCCTGCCTGAAGCCCTGAACGCGTTGCGCCAGCGGCTAGGCGGCGCACTGGCGCTGGTCTCCGGGCGCCCCGTGGCGCTGCTCGACAAGATGATGGCGCCCTATCGCTTCGACGCTGCCGGTCTGCATGGCGCCCAGATCCGCCTTGGCAGTGAGGATGCGCCGGTCGCCGCTCCCGCCGAAGCACTCCACGCTGCGCTCCGCGCTATGGTTCGCTTCGCCAACTCCAATGTCGGCGTCATCATCGAGGACAAGCGCCAATCGATCGCGCTGCACTGGCGGCTTGCGCCTGCGCTCGCAGACGAAGCGCTCGCACTGATGGAAGGCCTCGCCGCCGAGATCGGCCCGACGATGCGCCTCCAGCGCGGCAAGGCTGTCGCTGAGTTGGTCCCGGCGAGCGCAAGCAAGGGCGGCGCCATTACCTGGCTGATGCAGCAGGACGCCTATGCCGGCCGCACGCCGGTCTTCGTCGGCGACGATGTCACCGACGAGGATGGCTTTGCCGCGGTCAATGCGGCCTCGGGCCTGTCGATCCGGATCGGCGATGGCCAAACCTGCGCCCGCCATCGTCTGGCCTCGCCTACGGCACTTCGCCAGGTTCTGCTCGCTGCCGCCGACGGCGGCGACCTCACGCTCGAAACCTTTCTCCAGAACTGATTTCAGGAACCGGCATGACTGTGACGACCACCGCCTCGCCGCGCGTCGCCTCGCTTGATCTCGGCGTCATCGGCAATTGCTCGATCGCCGCGCTGATCGACCGGCGTGCCCATATCGTATGGGGCTGCTTTCCGCGCTTCGACCGCGACCCCGTCTTCTGCTCGCTGATCGACAACCAGATCGACGACGGCGACGCAGTGCCGAAGAAGGGCGTCTTCGCCATCGAGATGGTCGGGATGACCCGCTGCGAGCAGAGCTATCTCGACAACACCGCGATCCTCTCCTCGGTGCTGTCAGACGACCAGGGCAATGCGCTGGAGATTCTCGACTTCGCCCCGCGCTTCGTCCGTTTCGAGCGCTTCTTCCGGCCGCCGCAGCTGGTGCGCCGTGTTCGCCGAATCTCCGGGCGCCCGCGCATCCGCGTCGTGGTCAAACCTTGCCTCGGCCTCGGCGAGGAGCCGGACGAGATCACCCGCGGCTCGAATCATGTCCGCTTCGTCGGCGCCGACCAGACGATCCGGCTGACGACGGACGCGCCCGTCTCCTATGTGCTGGAGAGCATCCCCTTCGCGGTCGAGAAGCCGTTCTCCTTCTTCATCGGCTCGGACGAGGCGCTGCGTGCCGAGATCGAGACGACCTCGCGCGAATTTCTCGACAAGACCACCGACTACTGGCGCGATTGGGTCCGCTCGCTCTCRATTCCGTTCGAGTGGCAGCGCGAGGTCATCCGTGCCGCGATCACGCTGAAGCTCTGCTCCTTCGAGGAGAGCGGCGCCATCGTCGCGGCGCTGACCACCTCGATCCCGGAGGCACCGGGCACGCAGCGCAACTGGGATTATCGCTTCTGCTGGCTGCGCGACGCCTATTTCGTCGTGCACGCCCTCAATCGCCTGGGCACGACGCGGACGATGGAGGACTATCTCGGCTTCATCACCAACATCGTCGACACCTATTCGGAGAGCGGCGCCGAGCACCTGCCGCCGCTCTATCCGATCACGCGCGGCGGCGAATTGCGTGAGTTCGAGGTGCCTAACCTCGCCGGCTATCGCGGCCATCAGCCCGTGCGCGTCGGCAACGGCGCCGCCACACAGATCCAGAACGACGGCTATGGCGCCGTCGTGCTCGCCGCGACCCAGTCCTTCTTCGACCGCCGCCTGATCCAGCCGGGCAAGGAGGCGCTCTTCGCGCAACTCGAACGCATGGGCGAGCGCGCCATCGCCGTCTTCGACAAGCCCGATGCCGGCCCCTGGGAGCTGCGCGAGAAGGAGGTGGTTCACTCCTTCTCCAGCGTGATGTGCTGGGCAGCCTGCGACCGGCTCGCCCGCATCGCCAGCACGCTCGGCCGCGCCGACCGCAAGGAATACTGGCGCGGCGAAGCCAAGCGCCTGAAGGGCATCATCTCCGATCGGATCTGGAACCAGGAGAAGGGCCATTTCGTCTCGACCTTCGCCGGGACCGATCTTGATGCGACCCTGCTGCTGATCGCCGAGCTCGGCTTCGTCACGCCCGACGATCCCCGCTACATCGCGACGGTGGAAGCGATTGGCCGTGAGCTCGGCCGCGGCGACCTGATCCTGCGCTATGGCACCGAAGATGATTTCGGCTTCATGCACACCGGCTTCCTGATCTGCGCCTTCTGGTATGTCGACGCTCTGCACGCGATCGGCCGTAAGGACGAGGCCAAGGAGCTGTTCGGCCGCATCCTGCAGCGCCGCAACAGCTTCGGGTTGCTCTCGGAGGACGCCGACCTCGAGACCGGCGAGCTCTGGGGCAACTTCCCGCAGACCTATTCGATGGTCGGTCTGATCAATTCGGCGATGCGGCTGAGCAGGAACTGGGAAGAGGCGTTTTAGCCTCTCACCCCCGCTTCAGCAGGAACACGGCCTGTGCGCCAAAGAGGTTCCAGAACCACCAGGGCGCGCTGACGCCGACCCTGCCACCGGAGACGTCGAGCGCGACGGCTCGCTCCTTCTGCGCGCCGATCGTGTCGCAGAGCACAACGAAATCGCGGATCGTGCAGAAGTGGATGTTGGGCGTATCCCACCAGGCGTAAGGCAGGGAGTCGGTCACGGGCATCCGGCCGAGGAAGAAGACCTGGGTGCGCATCCGCCAGTGGCCGAAATTCGGGAAGGAGACGATGGCGCGCCGGCCGATGCGCAGCATGTGTTCCAGCACATCGCGTGGATTGCGGGTCGCCTGGATGGTCTGCGAGAGAATGACGTAGTCGAAGCTGTCGTCGGGATAGTCGGCGAGGTCGGTGTCGGCATCGCCCTGGACGACCGAAAGGCCGCGCGCGACGCAGCCGGCGACGCCTTCGCGCGACAATTCGATGCCGCGCCCGTCGACGCCGCGGGTCTCGGCGAGCAGCGACAGCAACTCGCCGTCGCCGCAGCCGACATCGAGCACGCGCGAGCCCGGCGTCACCATCTCGGCGACGAGCCGCAGGTCGATGCGGTTGGTCTGGGTGTCCGCCAGCGCCATGCTCAGATTCCCCTGGCCCGCGCCGCCGCGCCGATGAAGCCGCGCGTCGTCGCGAACAGGTTGGGCTCCTCCAGCAGGAAGGCGTCGTGGCCCTTGTCGCTTTCGAGCTCGACGAAGGAGACCGAGGCGCCGGCTGCGTTGAGCGCATGCACGATGGCGCGCGAGTCGGTGGTCGGGAACAGCCAGTCCGAGGTGAAGGACGCGACGCAAAAGCGTGTCCTAGTCCCAGCGAAGGCCTTCGCCAGCACGCCGTCATGATCGTCGGCGAGGTCGAAATAATCCATCGCCCGCGTCACATAGAGATAGGAATTGGCGTCGAAGCGCTCGACGAAGCTGATGCCCTGGTAGCGCAGGTAGCTTTCGACCTGGAAATCCGCGTCGAAGGTGAACGTCGGCGCGCTGCGCTCCTGCAGCTTGCGGCCGAATTTGCGGTGCAGTGCCGGCTCTGAGAGATAGGTGATGTGCGCACCCATGCGCGCCACCGAGAGCCCTTTCGAAGGCCTCGTGCCTTCGTCGAGATAACGCCCCTGGCGCCAGTCCGGATCGGCCATCACCGCTTGGCGGCCGACCTCGTGGAAGGCGATGTTCTGGGCCGAGTGCTTGGCTGCGGTGGCGAGCGGCAGGGCGCTGAACACCCGTGTCGGATAGCTCGCCGCCCATTGCAGCACCTGCATCCCGCCCATCGAGCCGCCGGCGACGCAGAACAGGCTGTCGATCCCGAGCGAGTCGACGAGATGCGCCTGCGCCCGCACCATGTCGCGGATCGTCACCATCGGGAAGGACAAGCCCCAGGGCTTGCCCGTCGCGGGATTGGTCGAGGCCGGGCCGGTCGTGCCCATGCAACCGCCAAGGACATTGGCGCAGATGATGAAGAAGCGGTCGGTATCGATCGGCTTGCCCGGCCCGATCATCGCCGTCCACCAGCCGCCCTTGCCGGTGACCGGGTTGCGGCTCGCGACATATTGGTCGCCGGTCAGGGCGTGGCAGACCAACACAGCGTTGGAGCGCGCCGAATTGAGCTCGCCATAAGTCTGGTAGGCGATCTGCCAATGCTCCAGCGTTGCGCCGGAATCGAGTTGCAGGGCCTTGTCCGGCCCGAACCGGGCGAGCAGGCTCGACGGCTGATTGGCTTCGGCCAGCGGGTCGGCGAGAGGTTCGGGAGCTTGCGTCCGGTTCGGCATTCGGATTTGTCTTGTCGTCCGGTCCGTTCGTAATAGCGGACATTACCGATGGCGCGGCTCTTCCCGTCTGTCAACGCAGCGATGCGTTGCGAACGCTTTGCCAAGCCCCTCGGTGACCGCTAAGAGACCGGCACGATTAAAGAAGTCTGGCCATCATGACGCAAGCCGCCCCGACCACGCTCGCCGACCTGCGCAGCGAGATCGACCGCATCGATGCGGCGATGCACGGCCTGCTGATGGAACGTTCGCAGATCATCGAGACGCTGATCGCGATCAAGAAGACGCAAGTGTCCGGCTCGGCCTTCCGCCCTGGCCGCGAGGCCGACATGATGAAGCGCCTGGCGCTGCGCCATCAGGGCCTCCTGCCGCTCGACACGGTCGAGAGCATCTGGCGCATCATCATCGCGACCTTCACCTTCGTGCAGGCGAACTACTCTGTTCATGCCGACATCTCGGGCGGCGATGCGGCGATGCGCGACAGCGCCCGCTTCCATTTCGGATTCACCGTGCCGTTCGTCACGCATGAGGATGCCCGCGCCGTGATCAAGGCGGTGGCGGACTCGGCCGGCGATCTCGGCATCTTCCGCATGGATCTGGGCGCCAGCGCCGGCGTCTGGTGGCGCGACCTGATCGGCCCCGCCCAGCCCAAGATCATCGCGCGCCTGCCCTTCATCGAGCGGCCCGACCATCCGGCCGGCACGCCGGTCTACTGCATTGCCAAGCCCCTGACCGACGCCGCCGTGCGCGAGATCGTGCTCTACGCCGCCCGCGTCGAGCGCTGGTCGGAGCCGCTGCGCCACGGCCTTGCCCAGCATCTCGCCGAGGTCTCGGCCAGCGCCGCCGACGGCTCGCATCTGGCGCTGCTGGTGGCCGCGTCCGGTGAGACCCCGGTCGAGGCCATCCGCAGCGCACTCGAACCCGCGGGCCTCAAGGAGCTGACCGAGATCGGCAGCCACGCCGCCCGCTTCGCCTTCAAATCCGTCCGCTGATCACTCCTTCAAGGTCCAGCCCCATGGCTCTGCCCGCTCCTCGCCCCGTCCCGCGTCCCGGCGTCCTCGACATCGAGGCCTATGTCCCCGGCAAGTCCTCGGCTCCGGCCGGCGTCAAGCTGCACAAGCTTTCCTCCAACGAGACCCCGCTCGGCCCGAGCCCGAAGGCGATCGCGGCCTATGGCAACCTCGCCGGCAAGCTCGAACTTTATCCGGATGGGTCCGCGACGAAGCTGCGCGAGGCCATCGCCGGCCGCTACGGGCTCGACGCCAACCGCATCGTCTGCGGCACCGGCTCGGACGAATTGCTGCAGCTGATCACCAAGGTCTATCTCGGCGACGGCGACGAGGGCGTTTTCACTGAGCACGGCTTCCTCGTCTACAAGATCGCGATCCTCGCCGCCGGCGGCAAGCCGGTGATCGTGCCCGAGACAAACCTCACCGCCGATATCGACGCGATCCTCGCCGCGGTGACGCCGCGCACCAAGATCGTCTTCCTGGCCAACCCCAACAACCCGACCGGCACCTATCTGCCCTTCGACGAGGTCAAGCGCCTGCAGGCCGGCTTGCCCGCCCATGTCCTGCTCGTGCTCGACGCGGCCTACGCCGAATATGTCCGGCGCAACGACTACGCCTCGGGCCTCGAACTGGTCGCGACCAGCGAGAACGTCGTGATGACGCGCACCTTCTCGAAGATCTATGGCCTGGCGAACCTGCGCCTCGGCTGGGCCTATGGTCCCGCCCACATCATCGATGCGCTGAACCGCACCCGCGGCCCCTTCAACGTCAACGGTGCCGCGATCGAGGCCGGCGTCGCCGCGATCGCCGACGAAGCGCATATCTCTGCCGCGATCGAGCACAACGACAAATGGCTGGCCTGGACCACGGCCGAGCTGGAGAAACTCGGCCTCACCGTCACGCCTTCGGTCGGCAACTTCCTCCTGATCCATTTCCCGGCGGCCGCCGGCAAGAGCGCCAAGGAGGCCGACGCCTTCCTGACCCAGCGCGGCCTGATCCTGCGCTCGGTCGCATCCTATGGCTTGCCCGACGCATTGCGCATGACCATCGGCAGCGAGGAGGCCAACCGCCTCGTCCTTGCCGCCCTGGCCGAGTTCCTGGGCAAGGCCGCGTGAGCGCGCCCGAGAGCTTCGCGCCGCGCCGCGACGAGCCGCTCTTCGGGCGGCTCGCCATCATCGGCATCGGCCTGATCGGTTCCTCGATCGCGCATGCCGCGAAGGAGCTCAATCTCGCCCGCCATATCGTGCTGAGCGACGCCGACGCCGATGTCCGCCGCCGCGCCCGCGAGCTCGATCTCGGACATGAAATCGCCGAGAGCGCGGTCGAGGCCGCGCGCGACGCCGACCACATCGTGCTCTGCGTGCCGGTCGGCGCCTGCGGTGCGGTCGCGGAGGAGATCGCCGGCGTGCTGAAAGCCGGCGCGATCCTGTCGGATGTCGGCTCGGTCAAGCATGCGGTGGTCGAGGCGGTGAGCCCGCATCTGCCCGAGGGCGTGTATTTCGTGCCGGCCCATCCGGTCGCCGGCACCGAGAATTCCGGCCCTGATGCAGGCTTCCCCAGCCTCTTCCTCAACCGCTGGTGCATTCTGACGCCGCCGCCCGGCACGGATGAGGCCGCGATCGCCCGCACCCGCCAGTTCTGGGAGGGCATGGCCGCGATCGTCGAGGTGATGGGCTCGCAGCACCATGACCTCGTCCTCGCCATCACCAGCCACCTGCCGCATCTGATCGCCTACAACATCGTCGGTACCGCCGAGGATCTGGCGGCGGTGACGCAGTCGGAGGTGATCAAGTTCTCCGCCGGCGGCTTCCGCGATTTCACCCGCATCGCGGCGAGCGACCCGACCATGTGGCGCGACGTCTTCCTCGCCAACAAGGAGGCGGTGCTGGAGATGCTCGGCCGCTTCAACGAGGATCTCGCGTTGCTCACCCGTGCCATCCGCTACGGCGACGGCGAGACCTTGCACAAGCATTTCACCCGCACCCGCGCCATTCGCCGCGGCATCGTCGCGCTTGGCCAGGAGAAGCCCGAGACGGAGAAGCTGAAGAAGGGCTGAGGGGGCGGGCGGGTTAGTGCCTCCGCGGGATTCCCACAGCCGGGCACCAATTCCGTGCTTTCGGCGGGCTAGTCTGCCTTGTCAAAACGGGGTCGGGCTGATACAGCCCCACCCGTCGCCGCAATAGCTCAGCTGGTAGAGCACCTCATTCGTAATGAGGGGGTCGGGGGTTCGAATCCCTCTTGCGGCACCACCCCTACATTCGCCGGCATCCGCGACCGCCCAAAAAAGGGCGGTTTTTTGTTGGTTTTAGCTATGTTTCGTGCCGTTGGCCGCCGGATGCGTTCGTTGACAGCCACGCAGATTGTTGGCCTCTCTGTTGGCCTAGCCACTGAGGCCAACAACGCGAGGCCAACACATGCCGCTGTCCGATGTTGCGATCCGCGCTGCCAAGCCTGCGGTGTCCGTGCAAAAACTCTCCGATGGAGGAGGCCTCCAGCTTTGGCTTATGC
Organism: Allobosea sp. P4_H5; assembly: GCF_056400825.1. Lineage (NCBI taxonomy): Bacteria > Pseudomonadati > Pseudomonadota > Alphaproteobacteria > Hyphomicrobiales > Alloboseaceae > Allobosea > Allobosea sp. P4_H5. The sequence continues at coordinate 459,250 of NZ_JBFUKM010000005.1, forward strand.
CCAATGGCGCGAAGCTCTGGCGGCTCGCCTATCGCTTTGCTGGGAAGCAGAAAAAACTGGCCATCGGTCCTTATCCCGCAATCGGACTTTCCGAGGCGCGAGCTAAGCGCGAGGAAGCCAAGGCGCACTTGGTCGCCGGCCGTGATCCTTCAATCCAGAAGCAGGCCGAAAAGGCGCTGGCGCTGGAGGTGCAGGGCTAGACTTTCGCCAAGGTGGCTGCCGAGCTTCTGGACAAGAAGCGGCGGGAAGGCAAAGCGGCCAACACGCTCGCAAAGCTCGAATGGCTGTATGGGCTGGCAGATGCGTCGATTGGCGATCGGCCGGTGACGGAAATCACGGCTGCGGAAGTACTGGTTGTGCTGCGGAAGGCGGAAGGCAAGGGCCGGCTCGAAACCGCCAAGCGCCTTCGCGCCGTCATCGGCGAAGTCTTCCGCTACGCTATCGCGACTGCACGCGCCGTCAACGATCCGACCTTCGCCCTTCGCGGCGCAATATCCGCTCCGGTGGTGAAGCATCGCGCGGCGATCACTGATCCGGTGCAGCTTGGCGGACTGATGCGCGCCATCGACGGTTTCAACGGTCAGCCATCGACCAATGCGGCGCTCAAGCTAATGGCGTATCTCTTCCCTCGCCCCGGCGAACTGCGGCTGGCCGAATGGCGGGAATTCGACCTCGCCAAGGCGGTTTGGACGATCCCCGCCATCCGCACGAAGATGCGCCGTGAGCATCGTGTGCCGTTGCCGCGTCAGGCGCTGGCGATCCTGAAGGACCTCCAGCCAATCACTGGTGGTGGCCGGTTGGTTCTGCCCGGCTATGGTGTCAGCGGTGGCGAAGGCCGAAAGGTGGAACAGCGGCCGATATCGGAAAATACGATGAACGGCGCCCTTCGACGGATGGGCTTTGACCAAGATGAAATGTCGTCGCACGGCTTCCGGGCCGCCGCCTCGACGCTTCTGAATGAGAGCGGCAAATTCTCTGCCGACGCCATCGAAAGGGCGTTGGCGCATCAGGACCCGGACGCTGTGCGGCGCGCATACGCGCGTGGGGAGCATTGGAAGGAACGGCTCACGATGGCGCAATGGTGGGCCGATCAACTCGACGCATGGCGCGATGGCGCGAAGGTGATTTCCTTCGGGCCGAAGGCAGGATGAACCCACGTCAGTAAGCAAGGTTTTCAGAAGCTAACCTTCCGAACGTCCGCAACGGGGCGATTCCGGTCCTGACGCGGCTACGCAGCGGAGGTCCGCTTTCGATACCCGAGGTCCGCTCCTGGCGCGAGACTGCCTCAAGGTGCGCGGCCGCCGCAGATGACCGGGTTGGGTGGAATGCCGAAGTTCGGAGGGCGTCTCTCGGATGTCGCGATCGCGCCAATAGCGGACCTTCGGGCATCGCCCGGAACCAGACATTTCTGATGGCATCAAGCCGTGGCCTTACGGAAGCTCGCTTGCTTCTCGGCTATTCCCGCGGCCGCTCCAGGCGTCCAGATCGAGCCTCCATAGCGGCGGAAGCTTTGCGAATGGCGGCACGGTGTGGGCGATGGCTATCGTCGCGCGGCGATTGTCCGAATCAATCTTGCCATAGACCGCCTTGACATGGGCTTTGACGGCATCGATGCCGATGCCGAGGATGATCGCGATCTCCTCGTTCGACTTTCCGGATGCGATCAGCGAGGCGACCTCGAGCTGCCGCGGCGTGAGGTCGGGAAAGGCGAGCCGCAGCCGCTCGGCCGGCGTGAGCATGGCGAGCGTGCGCTCCTGCGCCTGCCGGTAGCTGCGCAGCATGTGCGGGCGGAAGGCTTCGAGCCTGTCGCGCTCCTCGTCGCTGAAAGCGTGGCGACCGAGGACGCGATGGCCGACGACAGTCACGACATAGTGCTCATGCTGCAGGACGACGGCCATCATGCGGCGCGCGCCCGATGGCAGGAACGCCTCCCTGGCGATCGGCAGCGCCAGGAACTCCTCGTCCGTGAAGAAATCCGATTCTCGCAGCGCCCGCTCGCCGAAGAAGGCCGGATCGTACTGCCAGAACGGATGCGAGTGCATATGGCAGGCGAAGGCCTGCATGGCACGAGCCCGCTTCTCGGGCTCGTCCTCGACCGAGACCATCGAACGGAAATCGCGGCTCGGATGATGGAACTCGGAAAAGCTCACCACCTCCGCATCGATCAGGCGGCCGATGCCGGCGAAGAGAAGGCCAGGCAGGCTGAGCAAGTCCGGCTGAGCCTCGTAGAGGGCAATGATCTCGTTCCTCAGGTCGCCGTCCATGGTCCCTTGGTCTCGTCGCGCCCGAAACCCAGGCAGGAGCGTCCGGCGACCATGCTCTAGCGGCGATCGGTGGGGTATGCGTTAAAGTGGGAACCTGCATCTTCTGCATTGCATGGCGCCGGCCATACCCTTTCGGGTAGTGGGCGAGCCGCGATTCGCCTGAGATATTGGCGACAGACTCGGCAGTCGCGAGCGGCGGCGCGACGAGGAAACCGCTGCAGGTCCACCTGCAGGTTGTGTCGCCGTCCGGGGGGACTCTCGTGACATCCGTTCTCGTTGCCGAGGCTGGGAAGCCATCTGCCACCCGGCTCCGCTCGCGCCTGTGCGCGGGGACGGCGCTCGTGCTCCTATATACGTCGCTCGCTGGCCCGGCGCTGGCCGAAGGCGGCACGGGCGGCCACATAAGCCTCAGCATGCTCGGCGGTAGTGGCGGCGGTGACAATCCCGATATCGCCGGCGGCGCGGGCACCCCGGGGATGGATGGCATAGGGGCGGCTTCCGGCGGCGGCGGCGGCGGTGCCGGTGCCGGAGCTGGCGGTGCGGGGGGCGCGGGCGGCACGAGCCCCACCAACACCGGCGGCGACGGCGGCGACGGTGGCGTGCACGGCTATGTTGGCCTGGTCCTGCCAGGCATCGGTTCGAGCGGCACTGCCGGAGGCGACGGCGGGGCCGGCGTCCATCACGCCGGAGCGCTCAACGCTGGCGGCGGCGGTGGCGGCGCAGGTGGCTATGGTGCTGTGGTGACAGGCCCCGGCAATGTCGGGGCGATCGCTTTCACCGTCACAGGCGGCAATGGCGGCGATGGCGGCAACGGGCTCGGATTCGGCTCCGGTGGGTCCGGCGGCTCGGGCGGCACGGGTCTGCTCTTCACGGTCGGCAGCTCCTCGTTGGCCCTCAGCGGAACCGGGACCATTCGGGGCGGTGACGGCGGGGCCGCCAGTGGCGGAGGCATCCTTCCCGGCGCGGCCGGCGCGGGCGGCGAGGGCATCGTCGGCTCGAACCTGACAATCGTCACGGCAGGCACGATCGCAGGCGGCATGTCCGGCAACGGCACCAGCCAGGCCGCGGCGCTCCATTTCACCGGCGGCGTCAACACGCTCACCTTCCTCAATGCCAGCAGCGGCCTCTCCGGCGGCATCGTCATCGACAGCGGCTCGCTGGTCTTCAACCAGCCGACCGCGGTTACGGTCGGCAACGTCATCAGCGGCGGYGGCATCGTGCACAAGCAGGGCAGCGGCACGGTGACGCTGACGGGCACGAACACCTATACCGGCGGCACGACGCTCACCGCGGGCAAGCTCGCGGTCTCCCGGGACGCCAATCTCGGCGCGAGCTCGGGTGGCCTCCTGTTCAATTCCGGCACCTTGCAGGTGACGTCGAGCTTCTCGACGTCACGGACGGCGGAACTCCTCCTGGCCGGTACGGTCGAGGTGGATTCCGGCCAGACCTTCACGATGAATGGTGTCGTCTTCGGCGTCGGCAATCTGACCAAGACCGGAACCGGCACGCTGGCCCTCACCGCGACCAACACCTATTTCGGCACTACGACGATCTCGGAAGGCACGATCCAGATCTCGTCCGATGCCAATCTTGGCGGCGCGGGCGGACCCCTTACGCTGAACAATGCGACGGTCGTCGGCGGGGCCGGGACCGGGGCCGATGCGGTGCTGCACACGACGGCGAGCTTCACGAGCGGGCGGAACATCGCCTTCAGCAATGGCGGGGGGCGGATCGAGACCGATACGGGCACGACGCTGACGCTCACCGGTTCGATCACAACAACGGGCAGCGCCAGCTTCATCAAGCAGGGCGCCGGCACGTTGGTGCTGACCGGCGACAGCTCGGCCGGCTACATTGGCCGTACCTGGGTGAACGAGGGCACGCTGCGGATCGAGGGTGGCGGCAAGCTCGGCAGCAACAGCTTCAGCGGTCAGGCCTATATCAGCAACGGCGCCACCGCGATCGTCACCGGCCTGGCTTCGAGCTGGGAGACCAATGGCCAGATGCGGGTCGGCGAGCATGGCTCGGGCACGCTGCGCATCGAGGCCGGCGGCTCGGTCAAGAGCGGCAACGGCTCGGGCAATGTCGGCATCGTCGGTGGCGGCGGGAACAGCTCGGTGACGATCACCGGGACCGGCTCGCAATGGTTCGGCAACGGCACGCAGCTCTATGTCGGCTATTCCAATGCCGGCACGCTGACGGTCTCGGCCGGCGGCAGCCTGAAGCTCGGCAGCGCCGGCGACGGCACGATCGTCGCCGGGCTCTCCGCCGGCGGCGCCGGCGGCACGCTCAACATCGGCGCCGCCGAAGGCAGCGCCGCCGCGGCGGCGGGCGACCTGCTTGTCGGGACCGTCTCGCTGGTGGCGAGCGCCAGCCAGCTGGTCTTCAACCACACCAGCAGCAACTACAACTTCACGCCGGTGATCAGCGGAGCCGGCTCGGTGCGCCAGGTCGCCGGAACGACCGTCCTCACCGGCACCAACACCTATACCGGCGGGACGACGATCCTGGGCGGCGTGCTCAGCATCTCCAAGGACAGCAATCTCGGCAGCACCTCGGGAACGCTGACGCTGGACGGCGGCGTGCTGCAGGTAACCGGGACGACGCCGACCACGCTCGCGCGCAACATCGTCCTCGGCAGCAATGGCGGCGGCTTCGACATCGTCGAAGCGGGCAATGCCGTCACCGTGACGCAAGGCTTCTCGGGCAGCGGCGCCTTGTCCAAGTCCGGCGCAGGCACCTTGGTGCTGACTGGAGCGCACAGCTATTCCGGCGCGACGACGGTCACTGGCGGGACGCTGCGTGCCGGCCAGGCGGGCTCCTTCTCGGGGGGCTCGGCCTTCACGCTGTCCAGCGGGACGACGCTCGATCTCGACGGCTTCGATCAGACGGTCGGCTCGCTCGCCGGTGCTGGCGCGGTCAGGCTCGGTGCCGGCACGTTGACCGCGGGCGGCAACAACGCGTCGACGAATTTCTCGGGATCGATCACCGGCACCGGCGGCCTCACCAAGATCGGTAGCGGAACACTGGAGCTGTCGGGCACCAACACCTATTCCGGCGCGACCAGAATCCAGCAGGGCCGGCTCTTCGCCGCCAATGCTGCAGCGCTGTCCACAGCCTCCGACTATACCATCGCCGGCGGCGCGGCGCTTGAGATCACCGACTTTCCCGGCCTGATCGCGGTGGTCGGCTCGATCGCGGGTGCCGGCTCGGTCCAGATCGGCACCGGGTCGACGCTGAAGGCGGGCGGCAGCAATGCCTCGACCAGCTTCTCGGGCAAGATGGAGGGCAGTGGCAGCCTGACCAAGACCGGTACGGGCACGCTGACACTGACGGGTACCAGCACCTATACCGGCGGCACGACGGTCTCGTCCGGCAAGCTGGTGGTGAACGGCTCGATCACCAGCACTGTCACGCTGGACGGCGGCACGCTCGGCGGCTCCGGCACGATCGGCACGCTCGCCGTCGCCAATGCCGGCACAGTCGCGCCCGGCAACTCGATCGGGACCTTGACCGTCTCCGGCAATGTCTCGTTTGCGAGCGGCTCGACCTATCAGGTCGAGATCAACGCGGCTGGGCAGAGCGACAGGATCGTGGCGTCCGGTTCGGCGACGATCTCGGGCGGCACGGTGCAGGTTCTGGCCGAGAGCGGCAACTATGCAGCGTCGACGAACTACACGATCCTGACGGCCTCGGGCGGGGTCAGCGGAACCTTCACGAGCGTCACCTCGAACCTGGCCTTCCTGACACCGTCACTGAGCTATGGCGGCACGAACGTCACGCTGACCATGACCCGCAACGACACCTCGTTCGGACCGGGCGATGGCGGCAGCTCGGGGGGTAGCAGCTCCGGTGGCAGTTCCGGCAGCAGCGGCGGCACCTATATCGCCCAGAGCCGCAACCAGGGCTTCATCGCGATCGCGGCGGAGCGGCTGGGTGTTGGCAATCCAGTCTATGACGCGCTGATCTCGGCGACGGCGGAGGAGGCGCGAACCGGCTTCGACCTGCTCTCGGGCGAAGCGCATGCCCAGGCGGTCAGCGTGATGATCGACGAGAGCCGGCTGGTGCGCGACACCATTCTGGGCCATCTGCGCGGCCCGTTGCTGACACAGGCGCCCGGTCAGGTCGCGGCCTCGTTCACCGCCGACCTGCCTGGCCGCAAGGGCGCGATCGTCATGCCAGCGCCGGTTCCGCAGGCGCGCTATGCCTTTTGGGGCACGGCCTTCGGCAGCACCGGCAACACCGATGGCGACGGCAATGCCGCGAGCATGAGCCGCCGCAGCGGTGGCGCCCTGCTCGGTGCCGATTTGATGCTCTATGACGCGCCGGGTTCGTCGCTGAAGGTCGGTGTCGCCGGTGGCTACAGCCAGTCGCGCTTCGACCTCGATGCCCGCCTCTCCACCGGCAAGCTTGAGAGCGGCCATGCCGCGCTCTATGCCGGGGCCCGCTTCGGCCAGCTCAGGCTCGATGCCGGCGCGGCTCACACATGGTCGGAGAGCGACATCCGCCGCCAGGTCCAGATCCGCGGCCTCGGCGACCTGCTGCGCCTGCAGCGTCCGGGCTCGGTGACGCAAGGCTTCGCCGAGCTCGGCTACGGCTTCGCCTTCCAGGGCTTCGCGCTGGAGCCCTTCGCGCAGCTCGCCTTGATCCGCGTCAGCACCGACGCCGGCACCGAGCGCGGCGGGGCGGCGGCCTTGCGCGTGCTCTCCTCCGACCAGACGCTGGGCTTCACCACGCTGGGCCTGCGGGCCGAGGCGCAGATCGGGGCGATGCCGCTGTTCGCCCGGGCCATGCTCGGCTGGCGCCACGGTTTTGGCGAGCTCACCCCGCAAGCCCGGACCGCCTTCGTCGCCGGCACCACCCCGGCCACTGTCTTCGCCGCCAGGATCGATCGCGAGGCACTTGTGGCGGGAGCCGGCCTCGACTGGCGCATCTCGCAGGCCACCGCGCTCGGCCTGACCTACTCCGCGACAATCGGCGAGCGCTCCAGAGA